>JBJXFS010000273.1:0-26056 GCA_046155625.1 Verrucomicrobiales bacterium
CATGAAAGCCGAACGCTTTCCCGCCCATGCCCTGGAAGACGAGGCGACGACTTCCGCGCTGGTATGGCGGCCGCATCCCGCCACTCCCAGTGAGGCTTGGTGGTCAAAAATCCAGCATGGCAATCCGGGACGGAAGCAGCTATGGGCGGCCATGGCCTTCGATTTTGACACTGTGATCGAGAGACGCGGGACGGGCAGCCTGAAGTGGCAGCGGTATGAAGGGCGGGACGTGTTTCCGCTGTGGGTGGCGGACATGGATTTTGCGGCACCGCCGGTGGTGATCGAGGCGATCCGTGCCCGCTTGGACCACGGCGTGCTCGGGTATACAAAACCTCACCCCGGATTAAACGAAACCGTCCTCGGCTATATGGAACGAGCCCATAGCATCGCGGCGGACGCCGCCTGGATCGAGTGGCTGCCGGGGCTGGTGCCCGCCAAATCGATGGCGTGTCGTGCCGTGGGAAATCCAGGGGACTCGGTGATCACCCTGACGCCGGTTTACCCGCCTTTTCTCGCCGTCCACGCCGATGCTCAGAAGCGGCTGATCACGGTTCCGCTCGCCCACGACGAGGAGACCGGGCATTGGGCGATCGATTTCGACGCCCTGGAGAGGGCGGTGCGGCCGGACACTCGTGTTTTTTTGTTTTGCAACCCGCATAACCCGGTCGGTCGCGTCTACCGACGGGTTGAGGTTGAGCGTGTGGCCGACTTCTGCGTGCGCCACGACCTGCTTCTCGTGTCGGATGAAATCCACTGCGATTTGATCCTTGAGGCCGATTGGACGCCGCATTTTTCGGCGGCTCGGCTCGAGGGCCCGATCCGCGATCGCCTTATCGTGCTCATGGCCGCGAGCAAAACGTTCAATATCCCAGGGCTCGCCTTGGCGTGGGCTCTGGTCCCCAATCCCACTCTCCGCCGCCAATTCCGCGCCGCCGGGGGGCGGCTCATCCCGGAACTCAATCCGCTCAGCTATCACGCCACTCACGCCGCCCTGCGCGACGGCGAACCCTGGCGCCAAGAATTGCTCGCTTGCCTGCGCGACCACCGCGATCACCTCGCGCGCTTTCTGAAAACCAACCTCCCTCGCATGAAAATGGCCCTCCCCCTCGAAGCGACCTACCTCGCGTGGCTCGACTGCCGCGGCCTCGGGGTCGAGAACCCGCACGCGTTTTTTGAACAAGCCGGTGTCGGACTGAGCGATGGCCGGGACTTTGCCGGCGCCGGCTGGTTGCGTCTCAACTTCGGCTGCCCGCGATCCACGTTGGATGCCGCCCTGCACCGCATGGCCGAGGCGTGCCGTTAAACCCAAAAAGGGACTTTTGGAACTACGAAAATCACGAAACACACGAAGATTCATTAGGTTAGGACAAACACGAAGACGGGTCATCCTCCCGCGCAGCGCAGCGGAGCCGGGATGCGGAGCCGGGATGCGGAGCCGTCTTGTTCCCAGCCCGGTTCTTCTTACAGCCGGACGGCTTGGGCGCGGGCGAAGACGATACGGTCTTCTGGGGCGGGTTGACCAAGGGCGCCGAGCATGACGACGAGCTGGCTGGCGCCGGGCGGGACGCGGATGAGGGCGGCGAGTTCCTGCCAGCCATCGGGATCCGGGGGGGTGTCGGGAGGCAGGATGACGTTGGCTTCCGGGGCGGTCCACTGGCCTCGGGTATCTTTCCAGCCGATCTTCAGGACGGCGGTGCCCGGGCCGGTCGATTTCGCGAGGGAGCCGAGGACGTATGTTTCGCCGGCCTTGACGTCGATTTCCTGACCGAAATGGGCCTCGGTGGCGCCAGACCAAGTCGCGGTGGCCGGCTGGTTGGCGTCGCCGACCGGCGGTTCGCGGCGCGCTGTGCCTCGGGAGTCGTCGCGTTGCCACGTCCACCATGATTCGGGGAGTCCTTCGCGGCCTTCTTTGGTGAAATCGCCGTTGACGAGGCGGTTTTCGGCGGGCGAGGCGGTGGCGAGGCGTTCCCGGGCGGCGGTCGTCGGGGTGCGGGCGCGCGCCAGAGCTGTCGCCACGCCGGGAATGGCATCCACCCAGGGAGCAGGCTGGGTTCCGTCACTGTCGGCCGTCCACCATCGGCCGGCATGGCCGCCGATCCAGATCCATCCATCCGAGGCGCGCAAGGCGGCGGTGGCGGTGGCGGTGAGGCGCAAGTCTGGGGCGGTGGCGGACTCGGTGGGGGAGGATGGGGTGGCGGCGCGCGTGAGGAGAAAGCTATCGAGCGGGACGCCTTGGCCGATCAAGAATTGAGCGCGCAATTTGGTCCGGTGGTCGGGAGCGGCGAGCCGCGCGACCTGTGTGCGCAACGTGGTGTAGGCGCGACTGAAATCGGCCTCGCTGACGGCGTGGCGGCTGGCGGGCCTGAGGCCATCAATGATTTGAACCTTTGGCGGGGCGGCGTCCCACCAGCCGTCTAAAAACGGGGGCAACAAGCCCAGCCGGTGCGAGGGCAACAGACCGGCCGGACTGGCTTCGCCGCTCAGCAGCGGCACCAGCTCGGAATACAGGCTGGGACAAAAGATGACGGCTTCCGGAAATTCGGAGGCGATGGCCAGCATCACGTCGCGCCCTCGATCGCGGGCGACCTTGGCGTAGGCGGTAAAGTCTTTCTCCTTCCGCTTGGCCTGTGCGGCGTAGTCGAAAAGCGGACCGGCCTCCCCATCGGGCGCGATATCGAATGCCAATCCACGCAAGCCGCCGAGTTTGGCGGCCCGGGCGAGCAATCGCCAATGGTCCACGGTTTCTCGCCAACCCGTGTCGTCGAACCAATCGACATCGCCGGGGCGAGCTTGAACGGCCAGGAAGATTTCACGGGCGCGGGTTGGTTTGACTTCCTTGAAGTCGGCGACCATGGCGTCGATTTCGGCCGGCTGCCACGGGTGGCGGCTGAAAACGAAATCGGCCGGTTCGAGTGTGCCGTCAGCCAACTGGCGCGTCGGCCGGATGACGGCCCCATCGAATGGGAGTTTTTCGAACTCGACCCACTGGCGTCGAAAGCTCGCCGGAGTCGGGTTATCGGGTCCCGTGGCGATGAATCGGCGCGCCCCCGGCGACAACTGAGCCCACAGTGGCGCACCTGCGGTCCCAATGACCGCCGCAAGCGTAAGGATTAGCGCAAACCACCTTGGCATTAGATAACATACACCCTCTGGCAAGTGCGTGCCCCGAAAAGATACACGGGTGTTGCGATCACGGCGGTTCCCCGTGCTACTTGGGTGTCGCGGCCGCCGGAGTGATGCCAGTGGCCAAGGCACGAAAATACCCGCGGACCAAATCGCGAGATTCTGCGGGGACCTGGTCGCCGCCCGCGCCGTCGGCTCCCGAGGTGACCAGACCGCGGAGTCTTGTCCAGTCGTCTGGCGTCAGCCCGAGTTTCGCCAACTCAGGAGGCAGGCCGTAGTCTTGGGTCGATTGCAGGCCGGCGGCGTCGCTGGCTTCCTGGCCCGGCTGGTTCGACGGTTGGCTGTTCTCGGCCGACTGTCCACTTTGTCCTTGTTGGCCATCGCCGGGTTTCGGCGATCCATGCCGTCCCATGTTTTGCTGATTCAAGGCGTTTTCGGGCAGTCCCATGGCGGCTTGGGCGGTGGCGGCGGCAAGGGCGAGGTTGGTGGCGGCTTGCTGGGCCGGAGTGGCGGCCGATCGGGCGAGCGCCTGCAAGCGGGCGGCCGACCCCGCGGCGGCGGCGGATGCCTGCGTGGCGCCAGGCGTTTCCCCGGCTTGTTGGGCCGCCTGCTGGCCGGCCTGACGCGCGGCGTCGCCGGCCTCGGAGGCGGACTTGGTTTGAGCGGCGGCGGCGGTGAGGGCTTGGGCGGCCGTGGCTACGCCATCGGACTGGGTGGTGAGGGCTTGTGCCATTTGCTGCAAGGCGTTGGAGGCGGCTTCGAGGGCGGTAGTGGTCTCCGCGGCCGCTTGCTGCCCGGGCGTGGGGATGGGATTTTCGGCTGGGCGGGTGCTTGGAGCCGCACCCTCAGCGGCGTACGGTTGGGCGGCCCCTGGTTCAGAAGAGGAATCGGCGGATGGCGTCCCCGGGGATGCGGGAGATGGGCCAGTGCTTGGCTCGGGATTGGGGTCGGGACTCTGACCGGTTTGAGCTGTAGCGGGCTGACTCTGGGCGGTCTCCTGGCTTGCGGATGCCCTGGACGTCGCGGGCGGTTGTGTCGCCTCTTGAGCGAGCGCCCGGCTCGCCTCGCGCCCGGAATCGGCGGCGGCCTCGAGGGCGGTGGCCGCGGCCGCGGCCTGGGCTTCGGCTTCGCCATTTTGGCGCAAGGTGTCCCCGGCTTCGTTCCGCAATGATTCGACCGACTCTGCCAATTGCTCGGCCAGGGCTGCCACATCCGCTTGTTGCTGAGACGCTTGGGCGGTGGCCTGAGGGGAGGGTGGGGTGGAGGGTTCGGGCGGGGTCGCGTCGGTGGGCGCGCCGGCCTTGGTCGCCACTTCCTGCTGACGCTCCGCCAAGGCTTCCGCCCGACGCGCCAGTTGCTCCGCCTGCTGCGCCAGCGTGGCCAGATCCGACTGCCGGTCGGCGGGCACCTTTTGCTGGAATTGGTTCGTCATGTTCTGAGCGCGATGCTCCACGCTGTCCTGCTGCTCCTGCCAGCGGTCAAAAGCATCCGCCCGTTGCTCCGGAGTGGCTCCGGGATCCGTGAGCGGGTTCGTGGAGGCGAGAGTGGGGTCCGACGGGTCCGACGGGTCCGACGCCTGTGCCTGATCCGTCGGCGCGCCTTGAGCCGCTTGATCGGCGAGCGTTTGTTGTTCGCGGGCGAGGCTGGCGAGTTCACCCAGCTCTCTGCCTTGTTCGCGGTCTTGGTTGAAGGCATTGAGAATATCGTCGAGTTGGCGGGCGGCGGATTCGAATTGATTGCGGGCTTGTTCGGCGGCGGCGGATCGTTGTTCTGGGCGGTCCGACTGAGGGATTTGCTGGAGCGATTCGGCGGCGCCCTGGACTTGTTCGCGGGCTGTTTGTTCGATGGATTCGGCGCGTTCCGCGAAGGCGCTATTGGCTGCCTGGCGGGCGAGATCCTCCAATTGAGCGGCGGTGGAGGCGGCGCGTTGGGTCAGTTGTTCCAGTTCCTGGAGTCGCTCCGATTTCATCTGGTCCGGCTCGCGGAGTTGCCACGACTTTTCTTCCGCCTGACGGCGTTGGTCCCACAGGTCGTTTTTCACCTGCTCGAGTTCTTTCCGGAGCCGGTCTTCCTGGAGGCGTACGGTTTGTTGGGCAAACGATTCGGCGCCCCAGTTGAGTTTGACGACGATATCCTCGGCCACGGTGGTTTGCGGGCCGTTCAGGTTGGGTGGGAGCGAGTCGGCCACGCGCAATGTGATGCGGAGTTCATTGACACCGACGAGTGGCAGCTTGGAAAGGTCGATGGTGGCCGTCCCGTGCCAGGTTTGGGCGATCTGGGGATCTTTGTCGGGCAGCGGGGCGGTGAGGAGGCGAGCGCCTTTGCCATCGAGTTTGAGGATGAGGTCGACGGCCGAGAAGCCGTGGTCATCGGCGGCGGTATAGACGATGGGGAGTTGATCGTTCGGGCGCAGCAGCAACTCGCGCTCAACCGGCGAGTCGATCACTACAGCGGGCGGGAGATCATCGAGAGCGCGCAACGTGCCGCTGGCGGGTTTGCCAAACCGGTCGCCCGCGGCTTTCGGGTGGAGCGTCCACCGGTAATTCATGCCTGTGGTCAGTTCGGCCGACCATCGGGCGACGGGCTGTCCGTTGTCGGTGCCCAATTCGACCGGGGGTCCGGCGTTTTCTGTCTGGTCGTAGACGAGACTGGCCTCGGTGGCCGGTCGGCTGAGGACGGCGGTGACTTCGACCTGGGTGCCGGTGAGGGCGGCGATATCGCCAAGGGATTCGGTGTCGGTCCGAGGAGGGATGCCCGTATAGGGAGGAAATGTGTATACCACGCGTAATCCGGTAATGTCAGGCCGCCGCAAGACCTCGATAAAGTGCGTCTTGCTCCGGGCGCGGCCGGCGGTGGCGACATAGCGAAAGCTGTCCTGCACGGACGGCAAGGCGAGGGCGAGCACGGTTTCTCCGGGGCGAGCCTGATCGCTGGCCTGCGGTGTGAGGCGTTCGATGGAGGGTTGAGCGGCCGATGGGGCGTCGATCGATTCGGCGCGCTCGAGGCGAAGGTCAGCGCGTTTGGCGGCGCGGCCTTTCACGGCGACGAGGATGGTGAGCGGCTCGCCCTCACCGACGGTGGCGTCCTGGGTGATGACACGCAGATCGAACGCGGAGGCACTGCCGATGTTGGCAAATGGCAGCAGCGCCCGCGCCACCAGCATGCCGCCCTGAAACGGCCAAATCGCGAGCACCGCGGCGAGCACAGCCAGCGCCCCGACGGCGAGCCGCCGCGGCCGGCGCATCGGGAGCGAGGAATATTCTTTCTCCGGACTGACCGTTCCCACGTCGACCACCGCGCTCTTGACGACCTCAGCCAGCAGTTCGTCGGACCCGCGCAGGCCAGCGGCGTCCTGACTGCCGAGCAACTCGACAGCGGTAGAAATCCTTTCGTGCATTTCGGGATGATGGATTTCCACCAGCCGCGCGACCTGGGCCAATCCGTAGGTCCGGCTCAACGGGCGGATCAGCATCCGCCAGACCGTACCGGCCACCACGGCGAGCGCCGCCAACGAAAGCGCCCACCTCACCACCGCCGATTCCAAGTCAAACGCGGCATCAACCGCCATCACCACAAGCAGGCAGGCCACAAACGCGGCGAGCGAAAACCAGCATCCCCGCCACCACAACACGCGTCGAATCCGCCCAATCAAACTCCGCAGTTTCTCCACGATCGGTTCCGGCAGCTGGCGGATCGCGTCTTTAGTCAATACGGGTGTCATGGGAAAATGGGTATGGATCCAGCTTGCGACGCAAACCGCGGTAAACTTCGCGCCTCCACCCGTCCGGTCAAGCGCGGGTAAGGTGGGGGAAGGGGTAAGGGGAAGGAGTAAGGATGAAGGAGGAAGGATGAAGGAGGAAGGATGAAGAAGGAAAGATGAAGGAGGAAGGGGAGCTTCGGGGTGCGGTCAGGATATGGGTAACGCTTTTAGTTCAGGACATGGGTAACACATGCGGGAAGCGGGGTAACGGTTTAGGGTGTGGGGCGCAGGGTTGGTGTGGGGGAAGCGGTCTGGGGGCGGGACGCCTCGGAGTGAGGCGTAGCCGAACGGAGGTCGCCCACGCAGGAGTCGAGGACGAGCGGCGAAAAAGATGGGGCTTCAGACTTGAAGCACGAGTCGGTGGGCGAAAATGGCATGCTCCAGGAAGACCGGGTTTTTCGAGTCCTTGGTGCCCGAGGATCGCACACCGGAGTCGAGGACGAGTGGCGCAAAGGATGGATGGACGAAGCTGACGAGCCATCGCGTGGGCGGAAAAGCCGTATTCAGGCTGCTTGGAATCGTCCTCGTCCTCGTCCTCGAAGTGGCCGCTGCGCTCACCGCCCTGCCCCCCACGCCTGTGACACTCCCTGTCCATCAGGCCACGCCAGTTTCCCGCTGAATACCGAATACTGAATTCCGCCCTCCGACCGCCGACCGAAAAGGGGAAGAGGTTGAAATGAGGGCGCATCCGGGGCTCTATGGCTGCTGTGTCCGACACCTCCGTTTCCAGCGCCCCACCGCCGCGCCTCGGTCTGCTTGCCGCGGGGAATTTTATCGTCGATCACTTCAAGATCATCGATTATTACCCGCGGGAGGAGATGTTGGCGTCGATCCTGCGGGAGACGACGGGCAACGGGGGCGGTCCCTACAATGTCTTGAAGGATCTGGCCAAGATGCGGGCTCCATTTCCCCTGGCAGCGGCGGGATTACTCGGGGCGGATGCGACGGGCGATTCGATCGTCGCCGACTGTCGGGCTCACGGCATCGACACCGCCGGCCTGCGCCGGACGGCGGACGCCCCCACCAGTTACACCGATGCCTTTACGGTCGAAAGCACCGGGCGGCGAACTTTCTTCCACCAGCGCGGGGCCAATTCCTTGCTGGCGCCGGAGCACTTCGAATTCTCCACCGCGTCCGCGCGCGTTTTTTATCTGGGCTATTTCATGCTGATGGCAACACTCGACCGCGTCGAGCCGGACGGCCGTACCGGTGCCGCTCGTGTCCTGGAATCGGCTCGGACCGCCGGCATGCTGACGGTGGCCGACATGGTGAGCGTGGAACATCCGGATTTTGCCCGCTCCGCCCAAGCCTCCCTCCCGTTTCTCGATTGGTTCATCCTCAATGAAGTCGAGGCGGAGAAACTCGTGGGTCGGCCGTTGCGGGAGGCGTCCGGTGTCGGCGCCGTCGATTGGGCCGGCTGTGGCGAGGCCGCGCACGCCCTGCTGGGATTGGGGGTCCGGCGCGGTGTGGTGATTCATTTTGTTGAGGGCGCGGTGGCCGTGACGGCGGATGGCCAGGTGCATGCGCAAGGGTCAGTCTGTCTGCCGGCGGGATTTATCCGAGGGGCGACGGGGGCGGGGGATGCATTTGCCGCCGGGTTCATCTACGGCGTGCATGAAGATTATCCAATTTCAGTGTGTTTGAGGCAGGCGGTTTCGGCCGCTGCCATGTGCCTGAGCGATCCCACGACCAGTGAAGGGCTTGGGTCGCTGGCCGATTGTCTCGCCCTGGGCGAGGAGCATGGGTTTTCCGAGGCCGGGATTTGAGCGGACTGGTGGCTCCCGGACTTGTTACACGCCACCGAACCGGCGTTCGCGACGGGCAAAGGCGGCGCACGCTTCCTCGATGTCGGCGCGATCGAACTCCGGCCAGAGCTTCTGAGTCACCCAGAATTCGGCATAACTCAGCTGCCAGAGAAGGAAGTTCGACACTCGCAATTCACCCGACGTGCGGATGAGGAGGTCCGGATCGGGCCAGTAGCGGGTATACAGATGTTTGCTGAAGACTTCCGGCGTAATCATCGCGGGATCCAAATGGCCGGCCTGCACATGGCGGATCAGGCTTTTCACTCCATCCACGATCTCCTCGCGTCCCCCGTAGCTGAGCGCCAGGATCAAGGTCAGTCCCGTGTTGCCTGCGGTCCGGTCGATCGCCCGGTGCAACGCGTCCTGGCAGGTTGGCGGCAAGTCAGTCAGCCGCCCAATCGCCTGGAAGCGGACGTTCTTCTTTAGCATTTCGTCCAGCTTGGACCGCAGAAACCGATCGAGCAGTTTCATCAGCGCATCGACCTCGGACTTCGGCCGTTTCCAGTTCTCGGAAGAGAACGCGTACAGGGTGAGGTATTCGATGCCCAGCGCGACACAGCCTTCGACCGTGCGCTGCACCGCGTCCGCCCCGCGCCGATGGCCTTCCGTTCGCGGAAGCCCCCGCTCCTTGGCCCACCGGCCATTGCCGTCCATGATCACGGCAATGTGGCGGGGAATGGCCGCGGCTTTGGCGGCGGAGGCGGCAGCGGCCCGGATCGGCATGAGACGAAACTCCCACACTGCGGCACACCGCCTAAAGCGCAAGCGGTCGCGTGGCGGAGGTCGGAGGGCGGAAGTCGGAAGTCGGAGGGCGGAGGAGGGATGGCGAGAAGTTGTATTCAGTATTCGGTGTTCAGTATTCAGCGGGAAACGCGTGGAGCGCGATGGACAAATGAATAACGTTCAAAGATCCATTGGATTTTGAAGTTACTCAGAAGACCGAAATGGGACGGCGCACGATGGAAGGGGAGTCACGGGCGATGGGCGAGCCAGTAGCGAGAGGGGGAGTCTGGTAGCGAAGCGGAACACACTGAATGCGCCTTCCGAATATCGATCGCGTACCACCATTCCGTCCCCGCTCTTGCCCGCCCCATCCCCCTCAAACCGAATGACAACCAAGTACGAAGAACGAAGAACGAAGAACGAAATATCAGCGCGCCGAAACCGACTCGGCCTGCTTGATTCGCAATTCTTCCGCGAGGCGCATGGTACGGGCAATCTCTTCTTGGAGCCCCACCCGATACCGCGTCGCTTCCGCCTTCAGCGGTTCGATCTGCGCTTGCAAATACTTCACCCGCTGACATTCGCTCTGCCACATCAATCCAAAGGCCATGCTACCGCCCAAGGCCAACCCGGTCAGAACTACCGCCAACGACACGCGTCGAGGCGCCGCCGGCGCGTCGGAAGCGCGCGGAATCTGGGGAGTGGAGACCGAAGATGTGCTCATAAACATAATAATTATAGAAAATAGGGAAATTTGCAAATATCTTTTTTAGTTTTCTGTACTATTTGGGGATGAATACCGCATGATCCCCGCTCCGGGCATTCCCTAAGCCCCGGGGGTGTTCCCAGCGACTTTTTCCCTGATTTTCCCGTGCCCAGTTGGCTCACCGCGCTTATTTCCGGACTCATCGAAGGTTTGACGGAATTCATTCCGGTCTCGTCGACCGGCCATCTCCTCATTGCGGATCGATGGATGGGGAGCCGACCTGAGTGGTTCACTATTTTTATCCAAGTGGGGGCGGCGCTGGCCCTCCTGCCGCTTTTCTGGAAAAAGCTCACGGGGCTGGTGGTCACGTGGCGGGAGCCGGCGTCAAGGGATTATCTATTGAAGCTGGCAGCAGCTTTTGTGATCACTGGTGTCGGCGGCTTGGCGCTGGAAAAATCGGGCTTGCAGAAATTGCCCGAGACGGTCGGGCCTGTGGCCTGGGCCACGCTGATCGGGGCCTTCATCATTTTTGGAATCGAAGCATGGCGCAAGCATCACCCTGGGTCCCCGGATCTGACCTGGACCATCGCCATTGCCTGCGGGCTGGCCCAGTTGTTGGCAGCGCTCTTCCCCGGCACGTCGCGATCGGGAGCCACCATCATGGTGGCCCTGGCCCTGGGGCTGGCCCGGCCGGTGGCCGCCGAATTCTCGTTCATTCTCGGCATGATTACCCTGACCGCCGCCGGTGGGTACAAGCTCCTGGGGGCGTGGCGCGACGGTGAGATCGTGGAGACCGCTGCTCTGGACTTGGTGCTCGGGTTCCTGGCCGCCGCCGTCTCGGCGTTCCTCGTCGTCAAATGGCTCCTCCGGTTTGTCCAGAGCCACACGTTCAACGGCTTCGCCATCTACCGCGCCCTCCTCGGCGCCGCCCTCCTCGTCTGGTTCCAGGATTAGCCCGCCCCCTCGGCAATGGCCTGGTGATTCTCCGTTTCCTGGGATTGGGAAATTCAGTTCGCCAGGCACCTCCGAGGTTTCTCTGCGTCTTTTTGCGCGATTGGCCGTCTTCCTAGATGACGCCGCCATGAGGGCGGTGCCGTCCCACAAAATGACCATATCCATGAAGACACTCACCCACACCCAGGCCCAAGACACGGACGAGATTCGCGCCATGGTGCGCTTCCACTACTCGCGGATTGCCGAATCCGAAGGATGCGGCTGCGCTCCATCCTGCTGCACACCCGGCGCTCCGGCGCACGAGACGGCGCACGCGTCGCAGGAGATCGGCTACACCGCCGCCCAGGTGGCCGCCGTGCCGGCGGGCGCCAACCTCGGACTCGGCTGCGGAAATCCGCTGGCCATCGCCGATCACTATCGCCAACTCCGGCCGACGGAGCCTCTCGACGAAAAGCGGCTCGCGGCGGAAAGCGTCGAGCCGGTTCGCACCGAGGGTGAGCGCGAGGCACTGCTCGCCGCCTTCCGACGGTTGATCACCCAGCTTCCCGACCCGTACCGCGAAGCCATCGAACTGACCGAGCTCCATGGCCTGAGCCAGTCAGAACTGGCTCAGCGCCTGGGGATTTCGCTGTCGGGAGCCAAATCGCGGGTCCAACGGGGCCGGGCTCACCTCAAAGAGGCGCTGCTGGCCTGCTGCCGACTCGAATTCGACCGCCGGGGAGGCGTGGTCGAGTGCCAGGCCAAGTCGGCTGGGGATTGCCCGGAGTGCGCCTAAGGGCGACTCATGATTTTGATTTCTCCGCCGGTCGCACAAGGACGGTGACCGGTGTCCCCTTGGGCGGCACCACTTTGGCGGGCACCCATTGTTCGTCGTTATCGGCGCCTTCCCGCGGGCTGTTGATGAGGGCGCGGGAGTCGTGGTACAGGGCTACCAATGATCCGTCCACCTCGGCGGCGAAGTGTTTTTCGTCGTTCAGGTACGATCCAGTGTAGATCCACGATGTCGGGGCGGCCGGCTTTTTGGTGGTGAGATCGGTGATCCACTCGTCGAGGCGAGCGGTCTTTTCCGCACCGCCCTCCGTCCACCGCACCAAAATGTCGAGTCGAGCCGCCGGCTGGGCGTCGGCCAGCGACTTCGGTCTTGCCGGCGGCACAAACCACTGATCGTCAGGTTTGTAGTTCAACAACAAGAGAACGACATTGAGATCGAAGGCGCGCGCCTTGGTGCTCAACAGGGATTCGTGCAGTTTGCCCTTTTCCCCGACCACCGCGTACTCGAGCAACCCTTTGACCATGTTCACTTGGGCGGGGATGGCGATTTCTCGTGTGGCCTGATCGAACTCGATAGTGCCGAGCCGGGACCGAGTGGGCGATAGTCGGACGATTTCCGGCGCTGCCGTGGGGGGAGGCTCATCCGCCACTCCCCCCGCGGCCATCAGCAACTCGAACACTCCCAGCCAGCACCAGCGGTTCATCCGCACACAGGACCACAGTGTCTCCGCCCCGTCAAGGTGCCGTCAAGCACTCCCCTTTTCAGGGTGACTCTCGCGAAGCGTGCGAAGGACGCGAAGGTCCGATCTTTGTTCTTCGCCGCCTTCGCCAATCCGCATCAGGGTTTCGATTCGACCGCCAGGCGGGTGAAAATCGATGGGCTGACCGCGGGCGTCCACGGAATGCGCACGGTGATCCGGTCCACTCCGCTCCCAAATCCGTCCGGCTCGGTGACCACGGTGACGCCGCCGGTCCCATTGACCGCCGGGGTCCATCCGCTGAATGGAGTGGTGGTCGACTGCACGGCGATGGCAAAGTCGGCCGCCGCGGCGACCCGGCGATAAACCACTGTCACCGCCTGTTCGTCGCGAGTAATGACCGGTGCCTTGTCCGCGTCCGCCGCCACTTTCGGGTTCCCGCCAACGACAAATTCCACCCCATTCTCCAGAGTGTCTCCGTCCACATCGGCGTCGAAGTTCCGCTCATTTCCCGCGAGACCGAATGAATCGGCCCACGAGTCATACGGGTCGCTCGGCGTGGAGGGGGGCTGGAAGCGCACTTCGCCGTTGGCGGTCAGGCTGAATGAGCCGACCAGCAGTCCTTCCCCAAGGGGGGTGTTGGGTGTGGCGGAGGCGCTGGAGCGGCCCATGATGCGGTAAAGGTCAAGCCAATGTGTGGTGGCACCACCACCGAGCGGCGCCTGCACGCCGCCGGTCAGAACATTGCCGAACGCCGGCCCGCCGACCGGATTAAAGACGCTCCAATTGTTGATGTCGCCGGTGCCCTGAACCGTGCCCCGGCCGTTCGAGGATGGCGTGGGTGTGCGCTGGGTCTCCGGGGTGATGACATCACTCCCGTTGGTTGTGTTGTATCCGAACTGCATGGTGGATATGGACGTCGCCGCGCTGATCACGGTAGGACCGCTGGCGAGGATCCATTGGGTCGAAGTTCCCGGTCCGTTCGGGGCGATGCGGCTCACGTAAATCGTCGCTTTGGCATCGCCGTTGACCACGGTGTTCGGCCCGCCCGCGGCAGGATCGCGGACGCCTGCGATGCCCCAGTAAACATCGGATCGTTCAAACCACGCCAGACCATAAGTGCCAGCGAGATCCGTGCCGATGTTAGCGATAACTCCAGTGGTCGTGCCGTCGCGAAATCCGGGCCCCTGCCCTAAGTTATACAGATACGTGTTGCTCGATCCATCGCCGCCGGTGGCTTGAAAACCGAGTATGATGTCTCCCGGCGTGAAGGTCATCTGAGCTTGGGCGGACGAAGGAGCGGCGGCCAGCGCAAGGCAAGCCAGGGCCAAAAGTGCGGTTGGGGGACGAAGCGGGCAATTCATGGTAATGCGGAATGGTTAATCTCGGACCACCTTGAGCCGAGAATTGATGTTCTCCATCGACGGTGACACCGGCAAACTGGGCCATGTTACGGTTTCGACACCGTTACAAGAGTTGTTCCGAGCCAATCGCAAATGGCATGGTTGTTGTTTTGTATTACGCTTGTTGTAAACGTCTTAAGCACATTGACAAAGTGACGGAAATGCCACCGGAGGGACGTTGCCGGTCCGGTTGCTGGTTATAGGATGCGCAGCGATTCAAGCGAATGGGCTCAAGCCCCCGATCCGGACGATAGGGCTAAAGTCAGGAAGTTTGGGTCTGCAAACCATCCATAAAACCGCAACCATAACAACTAAACCAACACTCGTCATCCAGATCATGAAACCCACTGTTCATACTTATTTCCGGAGAACTGCCGCTCTGTCAGCGCGGCACTCCGCGGCCTTCCTGGCTGCCGGCGCCCTGCTCTCAGCGCCGCTTTCCGAGGCGGTCGTCACCTACAGCGTGGGCGATTTGCTGCTTGGATTCCACACTAATGGCGGTGTGGGGTCAGGCACGTCGTTCGTCCTCAACGTGGGACCGGCCGTCAATTATAAGAACGACGCTTACTCCACGCCGCTTGTCAGCGACATCGGCAACGTGTTGACCAATACCTTTGGCACGGACTGGTACAGCCGGTCGGATCTTTATTGGGGCATCGCCGCGGTGCGGGATGCCGCTGGAGGCGGCCCCAACACGGTGGTCAACGGTGATGCCAAAGCCACCATCTACGTGAGCACGGCCGCTTCCGCTCCCGGCGAGTCGACCCCATGGACTCTTGCCTCGAGCTCCACCGTGGTCTCGGCGGCCACCTCCATCGCCACCATGCAGGGCGCCTCCGGCAGCGATCTTGCGCTCTCCGGCGGTTTCGAGGGAGCCCCCGAGGCCCCGAACACCGGCGGCCGCGGCGTGCTGCAGGATGAAGGAACGTTCATCAACAGCTGGGATGAATTCAATCCCATCGGTGGCAACGCCTTCGGCAACATCCTGACCGGCGGCGTGCAGGGTGCCTTTGGCACGGGGCAACCGATGACCTATCTCGATCTGCATCGCGTGGTGGGCCGTGAAAACGCCAACGCGACTCCCAACGACCCCGTTGGTCAAGGCCGCTACATTACGACCTTCACCCTCAATTCGGCCGGCATCATCGGCACCGTGCCTGAACCCACGACCGCGCTGCTGCTCGGACTGGCCGGTGCCGCGGCTCTGCTCCGCCGCCGTCGCGCCTGATTCTCCTCTCTCTCAACAAACCCATCCTCAGCAAACCTAACTCATTACCACAACCCAATGAATACCCATAATAAGTTCATCCTCACCGGTCTCGCCGGGTTCGCCATGGCAGGCGCCGCCTACTCGCAGACCGTGGTTAATATTACCGGTGCTACCGCTTTCCGAGCGGCGGCGAACACCTCGATCATCGCCCTCTTGGGCGGCGCGGGCACGACAGAGTATGCCTTCGACACGACAACGGGCGCCACGGCCGGAGCAAGCAATCGCGCCATCTACCGCGGGACCGTGGCCGGCATCACCGGCACGGTGATTGTGCGGGCATCCTGGTCGGGATCCACGGCCGGCATCGCGGCCGTCGCCGCTGGCACCAACGTTCAAACCTTCAAGACGACGACAACCATGACCACGGCGGGCAATGGATTCGCGGCCGCCCAGAGTGACTTCGAGACGGTCGCCCCCGCGGCTTTCGCGTTCTCCGACGTCGCGCAATCGGCCTCCACAACGCTGAGCCCGACGCTGATCGGAAGTACGGTGGGCGTGGTGCCATTCCAGTTTGTCGCCAATCAGAGTGCCCACGCGCATGCTGGGATGACGAACATGACCGACCAAATCATGAATGCGATCTACTCGACGTCGGAAGTACCGCTCAGCTTCTTTACAGGCGTGGAAACCGACACCAAGCGCGTCTTGGCGTGCGGCCGCAACAATGGATCAGGATCGCGTGCGACCGTGCTGGGTGAAACCCAATACGGATTTTTCCGCGCCGTCCAGCAGTTCCAGAACAATCAGACGACTCAGCACAATGGCCCCGGCCAGATTGCTCGAGTTGACTACGTTGGCAACAACGGCAACAGCAGCAACAGCTTCCTCGCCAACCTGATGAAGGGCTTGAGCGATGCGGTGGATCTGTTTTCGCCCGCGGACGATCCGAATAACCCTTATGAAACGGATGTCTCCTGCTTGCTGGTGACGTATCTCACCCAGTCTGACGCCCTGCTGGCCACGGCCGACCCGGACGGGGCGGGGCCTCAGCTCGGAGGCAAGGCGCTTTCGTACAACGGCGTCTTCTATTCGGAGGACAAAGTCAAGAATGGCGCGTACACGCTGTGGGGTTACCAGTGGTTCTATCAAGCCCCCAGCATCACGGCCGCCGAGACGACGTTCCGCAATGTGTTCGTCGGGGTCATTCCCGCGAATCTGGGAACGGCGGCCATTCCGGAGACCGAGATGAACATCACCCGTTCGGGTGGCGACGGCGGGCCCATTCTGCCCTAAGGTGTCAGGCTCATTCGCTATGGGCGGCCTTGCGCGGGCCGCCCACGGATTCACCGGCACCGGGCTTGTCCCGGTGCCTTGGATTTTGTACATACCGACACCAAGTACCCTGCCAGGCTCGGATGTTTTTTAGCATCGGCAGCATTCTCAACTATCGTCGAAGCGCCTTGAATCGGCAAAACTTTTACACCTTGAATACAGGTTTCAACGGCCGTTTGAAGCTGGAGGTGGGACGCGACCTCCCGGGCGCGGAGGCGGTGGGAGCGTGGTGAAAGACCCCCGTTTCGCCTTTTCAAGCGGTGCCCACAACCAGGAAAAGGGCTGAGCCAAGACGCAGTAATTGGAAATTTTCCGGGTGTGAATCACGCGACCATCACTCGAGAAGTGGAGACGATTCCCAAATGGCACACCCTCACCGCCTACGCGCCCCGGAGGTCGCGTCCCACCTGAATGCCACCTGCTCTCATTCGCTTGAAGCGTCGTTCCGTGAACACACAAGTACGAAAAATTGTCGAAGCCCAGGGCACCCCGGGCATGTCCCGGTGCCTCTTTCATTGACCAAAATATGAGTCGTCTCCATGCGCTGGCTCTGGCTATGGGCGCCGCGGCGGTCGGTTGCTGGGCGGCATGGCTATGTGTCCCCAGACAATTGATTAATGATGGGATGGAGCCGGCCGGCTCCACGGCGGACTGGACCGCTCGCCGTCTGGTACCCCATGTGGACCGAGAGGGAGGAAAGCCGGATGCGACCACTCCACCAAGTGTGCGGCGGGACCCAATCAGCGGTCGGTTCGCGTCGGCGTGGTCCACGGAGGAGGACACTCGCGAAACCGGTGGGGCCGGGCGGCCAGCGCCCCTCGCGTTCACCGTCGCCGCCTCGGCAGGATCGGAGGCGGATGACAGCAGTGCTGCGAAGGAGCGTGGACATGCCAATTCTGGTGACGGAGCGGCAGCGACGGGTGCCACTGGCCATCGCAACCGGCGAGGTGGAGAAGCCTTCGTTGCCGAGGGGATGGTGCCGCCTCGAGCCGCGCTGGACGAACCTTTCTCAGCGCCCCTGCTTGTGGTTCCGTATGCGGTAGGAGATCCGGCCTATCCAGCCACCATTCCTGCCGTCTTGGCGGATGCGGTGTTGTTGGTGGCGAACGAGCCGGCCATCGCCGCGGAAGTGAATCGAGTGGAGGCGGCCTTCCTCGATCAAATCGCCGGCGGCAGCGAGGATCCTCTCGATCCCGAATTCCAGCAGCGGTGGCTGGAGGGTCAAGAAGCGAGCGACGCACGACTCAAGGCCAGTCTGGGAGGTCACGCGTGGCTCGACCGACATCGCGAAGTTCATCGTCAGGCCAGGGAGGGAGGGGCGGAGGGCGGAAGTCGGTAATCAGTAGTCAGTGGTCAGTGGTCAGTGGTCAGTGGTCAGTGGTCAGTGGTCAGTGGTCAGCGGGAAAGGGGCGTGGCACGATGGACAGGTAACAGTCGTGGGGGCATGTCGGTGAGCGGAATGGCCACTTCGAGGATGATTGTTGGGGGGGATAGGGAGGCGGCTCCCATAGGGTCTACGGGCCCGGGACTGGAGTTTCTCCCGTTGCGTAGTTTATGTTAGCGGAACGACGCTCCGCGCGAATGAGCGAAGGTGGCATTGAGGTGGGACGCGACCTCCCGGGCGCGTAGGCGGTGAAGGCGTGCCATCTGGGATTGGTCTCCACTTCTCGAGTGAGGGGCGCGTGTTTTGCACCCGGAGAAATTCCCATTGCCGCGTCCTTGCTCATCGCTTTTGCTGGCTTTGGAAACCGCTTGAGAAGGCGAATAAGGGCCTCCTTCACCTCGCTCCCACCGCCCACGAGCCCGGGAGGTCTCGTCCCACCTCCAGCCTCAAACGCCCGCTGACACCTGTATTCAAAGGGTGCCAGGATTTTCCTATTCAAGGCGATTCGACGATGTCGAGATCCGGCCTTATTTGGGAGCGGGTTCCCTAGGGATGGGAGGCCCGGGACCGCGCCGTGGTCGGGTGGCCGACTGTTCGGTGGGAGGGGGCGATTCGCGGAGCCGTTTTTCGCCCGCTTCCCGTTCTTCGGGAGTGAAGCCGGATTCGACTTCGGCGAAGAAGTTTCGAGCCGTCACTTCACCCTGATCCGCGCTGGCGCGCAGCCAGTAGTACGCCTCGATGCGGTCGCGCACGATGCTCAAGCCATTATGGAGCATTCGTCCCAGGGCGCTTTGAGCCTTGGCATTTCCCTGGAGCGCCGCACGGCGGTAGAAGGCTGAGGCCCCTACCGGATCGCGCTCCATGCCCAGGCCATGCTCCTTCATTGTACCAACGAGGTTCTGAGCCCAGGCGTGGCCGCCCTCGGCGGCCTTGAGGGCCCACGGGGCGGCCGCCTTTTCCGATTTGGGGACCAGACCGTCTTCACCAAAATAATAAACCTCGGCGAGTCGGGCTTGGGCGTCCGCATGCCCGGCCTCGGCGGCGAGAGTCATGAGCCTGAGCCCTGCCGCCACATCGCGGGTCGTCCCCTGGCCCCGCAGCATCATGATCCCTTGGTTGAGCCGCGCGCTGAGCACGCCGGCCTCCGCGGCCTTGGCAATGAACGCGTAGCCGGCCGCCGGGTCGGCATTCACTCCCAGCCCTCGCGCCAGCATGACGCCATAGGCGCCCATGGCTTCCGGGTGGCCGGCGTTCGCGGCCGGTTCCAAGAGCCGCTTGGCTTCCACCAAATTGCGCGGCACGCCCTCGCCCCGCAAATAGGCCCGGCCTAACTCGTAACTGGCTTTGTGGTCGCCCGCCTCGGCTTTGGTTTTAAGCAATTCCCAGTCAGTCGGCACATCGGCGGCCAGCGACCATGGGACAAACCAGAGCCCTACCAAGATGGTGACACGAAGCAGCACTTCCAGCGAACGGCGGAATGGTGAAAGGGAAGCGGTGAGGCCGGGGGCGGTTATCGAAGCGGTCACGGAAGCAACGGGCATGATCTCGAGTGATGACGTGAGGCAGGTTTGGCTCAATCGATCCGGGGTTCCGCGGATTCGGCGGCGGGTTCGGCTTCAGCCTCCTCCCGCCGTCGGCGATCGTCTTCATCCTCTTCCGGAGCGGCGGGAGTCGGGCTGGCCGGCCCTTCGCCGCCGCCGTAGCCGAGCACTTCGACCGTGATAATCGACAGGGCGTCTTCCGGGGCGGGCGGGGGTTCGGTGGAGCGCTGAGGGGGCTGAGTCGTTTCCCTTCCGGGGTTCATTGTGCCGCCGGTCTGCTGCACCGCGGTAAGACCGCCGATATTGGGTGCGGAGACGGCGGGAGCGGACGGAGCGCCGGTGCTGGATCCGGTGACGGCGATGTTGCTGGCGTTGAGGACCTGGGTGGCGGCGAGGGTCAGGTTGCCGGCGGACCGGATGCCGGCGTCACCGGCGTCGATGACTCCGGTGGGCGCGATGAGATCGACGTTACCCGGCGGCACGCCCTCGACGGTGGCGAGCACGCCGATCCCCCCGCCGGTGGCCAGACCGGCCAAGTCGGCCGCGACATCGGCGCTCTGGGGATCGATGAGGACGCGGGTGGGGGGCGCGGAGGCGACGGTTTTCGATGACGTGCCGGCGGCGATATCGCCGGACGACGACCAGATGACCATGTCACCGCCGCGCAGCGTGAAAATCCGGCCGATGCCAATATCCACGTTGCCGTCGGTGAAGATGGAGACATTGCCGCCGCTTTCAGTGATGATACCGGGCGGGATGAGCGGATTGCCGATGGTCGTGTTGGCGAGCGTCAGCGCCCCGTTCGGCGCGAACAAGCTGATGTCGCCACCGGCGGTGGTGCGCACACTGCGGCCGCGCGTCAGCAAGTCGCCGGTGCCGGTCACGCCGCCGAATAACGTTTCGATGGCCGCAAATCCGGACTCGTAACTGCCTGTTTCCGCGAAGCCGCGGCCGGCGTCGCGCAGCACCAGGTAAAACACCTCGAGCGCGATGCGATTCTGTTCTTCGGCGGGTAGCGCGTCGAAATCACCCACTTCAAGTTCGGCTAAATAGGCCTGGCCCTCGCCGCCCTCGACGTACTCCGCGATGAAGGCATCGAAGTCCATGGCGCTGTCGCCCAGCGAGGTGGCCCGTCCCAGTCCGGCGCCGACCACGAGATTGGAACCGGCAAAGGGCAAGTACGGATTGCGGGCATTGCCGATGCTCACGATGCCGGCCCCGGTACCGTCGGCATTGGAGGCCCCGGTGCCGAGGTCGAGGGTGCGACCGGCCAGGACGATCAGGCTGCCAGGGCCGGACGATTGAAGATCGCCGGCGAGGGGAACCTCGCCTCGGCCTGGCAGATTACCGAGCGCAAAGGCCTCCGATCGCAGCGGGGAATTGGCGTTGGATGGCACGATGTCACGCTCGGCACTGATGATGCTCTGATCGGTGTCGGCCAGGTTTTGCAGATAGAAAGCGATATCGGTGAGGTCCTGTGCGGTGTGGATTCGGGTGAACTTCGGTGTGAACAGGGTGAGGCCGGAGAGATTGCCGCCGAGGGCATACACCCGAGCTGGTTCCGGGTCATCACGATGCAGGAGTCCCTGGGTGTGCAGGGCTTGTCTCGTCTGGATCACGCCGCCGGTGGATCCGGTTTCGGCAAAGAGGTTGGCCACCGGCGCGAGAAAGCCGGGCAGGGTGGTATTGGCCGCATTGGTATTCCTCCCAGCGATGGACTGGTACGAGAACGGGGTAAGGGCTTGCGGGACCGCCGACGGATCCGCATCGGAAAGATTCAGGCGGGACGACGTCCACACAATGGTGCTTTCGCCTGGCACGATGATGTTGCTGCGACCGGCGGGTTGCAGCGCATTGAGCGCCCCGCTGGCCAGCAGGTCGATCGATCCCTTGGGGGCGGGAGCGAAGGTCAGATCGCCGACGACATTGAGATCGCCGGAGAACGCCGTCACATCGAACACCGGTGGGGTCAACGCGAGGACGCTGACAAAAGGTTCGACACTTGTCTCGGCCAGCCGGAGCCACGGTTGATTGAAGGCGGCTCCATTCGCGCCGGTCGTGAGTAAATTGGCCTTCTCCATCCAAACCTGCAGTATCGAGCGCGAGGTGTTTTCGGTCGGGAGGACGACCTCGTTGCGGAGCGTGATGTTGCCGCCGAGTGAGGCGATGCGCACGGCGCTGTCTGGCGCATAGGTGGAGAAATACGTCTTGTACCAGAATTTGTTGTTTAGGCCGGGGGGAAGGATGAAGGGGTTGGTGGTCGGACCGAGGAGAACGTCGCCGCGCGCACTGACGGAGAATTGGGCTTTGCCCGCGAACAGCGTGGTCGGCAGCCAGGTCAGCGAGTCATAGACCTCGGGATTGATGAAACTGGCAAGGTAGTTGCGGGACGGGGAACGAGTGCTGTTGGTGACGATGGCGCGTCCGGCGTCGAGGCGCCCGAGTCCGCGTTCCACGTAATATAAGCCGGCGTCGATGTCGGTGCCCGCGCGCACGGTGACGTCCCCGCCGCCAAGCTCGACCAGCTTGGAGGCATCGGGCGCGCCGCGGGGGGCGCGCGCGTTGGTGGGGGCCACGGCATCGACGTTGGCGATGGAGCCGGTGGCGTTGAGCGCGATGTTGCCGCCGCCGAGGGTGCCGACGCCCTGGAAGAAGTTGCTGAAATCGACCCACCAGGTGGTTGAGGTGGCCGGATCGGTCACGCCACTTTGCCCGACCCCGACACCACCGACGCCAAACTCGCCGGTGGTTGAGTCCACGTAGCCACGGCGGTAGAGCCAATTGACGGGAGTCTGGCGGGAGGAGTCTGGAAGCAGTTGGCCGAGGGTGGATCGGGTCAGGCGTTCGATATTCTCGCTGGCGGTAATGGTGATGTTGCCGCCGGCCAAGCTGTACTGAGCGGTGTACGTCTGTTGGACGGCACCGAGGTTTCCTTGGTTTGGATGGATCGGGCGGGTGAGAATGGGGGTGACGAAGTCGTTCGGATCGAAGACCTGTGTGGGCGAGGCGATCTGAGTGCCGGCGGTGTAGATGGAAGCGAGCGGATTGAGCAGGCGCACGCTGCGGCCGGCGGCAAGGTCGATGTGGCCGGACCCGGTGCGGATGACCTGCCAGCCTTGGGCGATGAGGGAGGAGGTGACGGCGTTGTTGCCGCCGGTGACGTTGGCGGCACCGAGGTTTTTGCCCAGCTGAATGAAGCCTGTCTCGGCACCGAGATCAGCCAGCGGTCGAACGGCGCGGAAGTCGGCGGCCAAGTGGTCAGCTCCGGCGATCAAGCGATAGGACCACGATTGGGTATTAACCGGAAGCAGGGGGTTCTGCGCCATGAGGGGCGCGAGCCAAAGCGCGGAGTTGCCGTTGGCGGCGGCCGGCGTGACGGCGGCAAAGCCGTCGCTCAGCGTGTTGAAGAACGTCAGGTTTCCGGCGGCGCGCAGGGTCAAGACACCCGGTGCGCTATTGGGGCCGAAACGGAACGTCTCGAGGTTCCAATCGCTGCTCGGATTCGATCCGGTGGCGCCGAGGGTCAGATCGCCGGTCCGATGAATGAGTTCCGCGCCGGGAGCCAGGACGAAGCGCGAGCCGAGTCCCTGTGGGTCGGTGCCGATGAGCCGTGTTCGCATGGCGGTGTAGCCATCGGTGGTCGTGCCGGCGGCGCCGAGAAATGCTTCCGCGTCGCTGCGAATGGTCCCCTGCACCCCGGTGGTGATGGTGCCGTTGGTCGCGGTCAGGTCGTAAATTTGAAAGCCTTCGACGAGCACGCTAGAGGCTTGGCGGATCGTGCCCGCAATTGGCGCGACGGCCACATCCGTCCCGGCGGCGGTGCGGGGAGCGCGCAGGTGGACGGTGCCGGTCAGTTGGCCAAAAAACCCGCTGTCGGCTTGTGCGTTTGCCACGCTCAGGTCAAGCAACGAACCGGCCTGCACATCGAGCACCGCCGCGGGATTGATCGTGCCGTCGCGCGGAGCCCCGGCCGTCAGCGCGATGCGGCCGCCCTGGCCCGCGCTGTTAAATTCCTGGCCGGCGACGGTCAGGCGAGCCCCGTCGACCACCGTCAGACTGCCTCCAGCGGCCAGATCGATGAGGCCCCCCGTGAGACCGGAGGCGTCAATGGTACCGCGCACGGTGATGGCGCCCTGGTCGGCGCCGACACGATACAATCGTGTCGCGGCGGTGCCGTCGACGAGGACATCGCCAGTGCGCAGGCGATACTGGCGCGATTCGCTGAAGGCTCCTTGGTTCAGGCGGGCGTCGAGGCTGGCGAGCGAGCCGGCGGGCACGGTGGCGGCATCAAGGCTGAAGCTGCCGCCGCGCCGTCCCTCGCCCGAGGTCGCGACAATGGTGCCAAGCAATTCCAAACCTCCCGCTTGAGCTTGGACATTGACGGTGCCGGCGTGACCGCCCGCGGTGGGTGCGGAGACATCCAGATTTCCCGAGGTCCCGAGAACGACCGATCCCGTCGCGGAGATCAGAGTGGCGATTCCGCCGTCCGTGAAGCGCGCGACATCGAGGAAGTTTTGCGAGGTGCCCGTAAGGTCGAGCCGTGCCGAGTCGATCGTGCCGATCCGCAGGTCGCCGGCGGTGGCTCGCGCGATCAATTCGCCGCTGCGCAGAGCGATGTCGCTATCCAGTGAAACCGTGGCGCCGGCGAGTTGCAACCGGGCGCCGAGGCCGCCCGCGACCGGTGTGCCCGCGCCATCGGGACGGACGAGTGCCAGTGAACCGGTAGCCGTGAGGCCGTGGTTCGCCGCACGCGAGGCGGTGACCAGCGGTGATTCGATGCGCAGGTTGCCCGAAGTGTGGAACGAGCCGGTGCCGCTGGCCAACAGGCGATTGGTGGCGCGCCAGTCCACGAGCGCATGACCCGAAGCCGCGACCGATCCCTGGCCGATCGTGATTTCGTCGGCGTCGAATCGCAGGGTGCCGGAGGCGGGGCCCGGCGCCTCAGCCACGGCCGGCCGTCCCGTGGCATTGTCGATCAGGATCGACCGGGCGGAGAGGATGGCGGATTCGCCACCGGCGTTGAAGCCGCGCAGGGAAGCGGCGCTGATGGTGAGCGAGTCGATGGTTTCGCGGCTGCCCAGCTGGCCGGTGCCGTAGATGTCGACGCTGGAGTAACTGAGGAGCGAGAGGAGGCGGGCGCTGGCTTGCAGGGAATCGAGCGCCTGACCGGCGAGGACCAGTCCGGTGGTGGGTGCCACGGTTCCGGCGTTGTCGAGCACCAGGGTGATCTGTCCGCTGTTGAGGGCGACGCGGCTGGCGTCGAGTACGGCGGTTGGGTCGAGGGTGGTTGCGGCGGTGGAGTCGAGCACGATGCTGCCGCCGCCGATCACGGCGCCGGCACCGATGGTCATGCGGGGTGCGGTGGCGTCGCTGACGCCGCGACGAACGATGGATCCGCTCGTGCCGCCACTGGCCCGCAGCAGCGTGCCATCGCCGCTGCCGGCGATCGTGGAATCGCCGAGCGTGATGTCCTCAACTGGCCCGCCGCCGGTTCCGCGGACCTCAGCGCGATCGGCGAGGGTCAATTCCTCGCGGGAGACAAGGATGATGTCGTTGCCGGTGAGCGGGGCGCCGGCGTTATCCACCGTGAGGTTGCGGGTGGTGGCGGTCACGACGATACCGCCCGTGGTGGTCCCCCGCTGGCCGCCGACCAGCAGGCTTTCGGCGGCGAAGCTATTCAGCAGATTGGAACTCAGGGCGAGTACGCCGACGCCGCCGCCGCGGCCGTCGGCATTGATGACGATGTCACCCGGGCTGCTGATGTCGATGAGCGCGCCACGGCCTCCCGCCGCCGGGCGCGAGCCGACCGATCCATTGAGGACCATGGATGTGGTCGCGTTGAAGGCCAGTTGCCCGGAATCGACCGGGAGTCGTGGGACCGCGAAGTCGCGGGAGATCGCGGCTTCACGGAGGAAGGTATTGGCCGAGTAAACCTCGTATTGCGCGCGCTGGAGGAATACATCCGCCGGGGCGACCTCGAACCGCTGCATTAGCGTGACGCCGGCGCGCGTGGCATCCAGCGAGTTCGAGCGATATCCCGAGACCAGACTGGAGCCGTCCGCCAACTCGACCGAGCCGACTGGTGCGCCGCTCATCGGCGTGACAAGGAACGCGCCGGGCAGCAGCGCGTAACGCGCGGGAAGTATCGTATAGCTGCCGGCAGGCAAGCCGGCGCCCGCGCCGAGCGTCACGGTATCGCCGACGCGCAACGAGCCATTGGCATACCCGGTGGCGCCATCCAGGCTGGGTGCGGCTGGATTGAACGGAGCGAACGGCGCGTAGTTGAACCCGTGGCCGGGAATGATCGCGAAGCTAGTGGATGAATTCAGGATGTCCTGCGATCCGCCGTTGCCGGCCACCCAGCGGTAGGCAAACAAATCGCCGCCTCCGCTGATGTCGATCACCGAGCCGGGCGCGGTGGTCACGTTCTGGGCGGAGACGTTGACAGCCTTGGCGGGCAAACCGCCTACGGTGATGTCGTTTCCGGCCGGGTCGAGCCAGCTGATGCCATCCAGACTGATGCCGTAGGGGATGAGCAGTCCGCGACCGGTCCGCGGATCGACGGCCGACACGGATGTGATGCTGCCTGGGCCGAGCACGAGGTCGGAAGTGACCGGGGCCGGCTGCGCGCCGACGGCAATGGCGT
>JBJXFS010000288.1:0-4383 GCA_046155625.1 Verrucomicrobiales bacterium
ACGCCATCGAGCGGGTCAATCAGGAACTCAAACGCCGCACCCGTGTAGCCTCACTCTTTCCCAACGAAGCCTCACTCCTGCGCCTCGCCACCGCCCTCCTCTGCGAAATGAGCGACGAGTGGCTCACCGGAAAAATCTACCTCAACATGAACTCCACTGATCCACCCCAATCCTAATCGCCACTTTTACAGAATAAAAATTGCGCGGCCATCGGCCAAAATGAGTGATTTAACCTGAGGGACAATCCTGCCCACGAAACCCCTGTTCCGGAGGGTTCGAATCGTCCTCGTCTTCGTCCTCGAATGGGCCGCTCCGCTCATCGTCCTGCCCCCCACGCCTGTGACTCTGTCCATCGGGCAATGCCGATTTCGGTCTCATTGCGGCGTACCAATTACTGAACACCGATTACTGAATACCGATTACTGAACACCGATTACTGAACACCGATTACTGTCCATCGCGCCACGCCCGTTTCCCGCTGAATACCGATTACTGAATACCGATTACTGAATACCGCCTATCGCCCACCGCCCACCGCTTGCGCCCCGGCCCGGCGTGCGCTTGGCTGGGCATTTCGCATGAAGCACGCGATTCCCACCGAGGCGCTTGGATCGTTTGGTCCGCCGATCTCCGAGGCCGTGCATGCGTGCGTGCACTGTGGATTTTGTTTACCCACGTGTCCGACATATCAGGTTTTGGGTCAGGAAATGGATTCGCCGCGGGGTCGGATCGTGTTGATGAAGCAGGTGCTGGAAGGCGGGTTGTCGGCGGAGAGCGCCGATCCGCATTTGGACGCCTGCCTCGGCTGTTTGGCCTGCGAGACCGCCTGCCCGAGCGGCGTGGAGTACCGGGGGTTGCTTTCGCCGTACCGGGCGCTGCGGGAGCAGAACCGGACTCGGCCGTGGGTTGACCGCTTGAAGCGCTTCGCACTGCTCCAGACGTTGCCGTATCCTGGTCGCTTCCGGGTGGCGGCGAAACTGGGGCGCCTCGCCGCGGGCTGGGCGCGGTTTTTGCCATCGACCATCCGGCCGATGCTCGACTTGTTGCCGGACACCCTGCCTCCGGCGCGCCATTGGATGGAAATATATCGACCGGAGGGACCGGCGCGGGCGCGCGTCGCGTTGCACCTCGGCTGCGTCCAACAGGCCCTCGAGCCGGAAATCAACGATGCCACGATCTCGCTGCTGGTGCGCCACGGCGTTGAAGTCGTGATTCCGCGGCGCCAAGGGTGCTGCGGTGCGCTCGGCTGGCACATCGGAGCAGCCGGCGAAGCCCGGGAACAGGCGGTCCAAAACCTCGCCGCGATCCCGTTCTCGGAAGTCGATGCGATCATCAGCAATGCGGCGGGCTGCGGGTCGGGTTTGCGCGAATACCCACTCATCCTGCGCGGTACACCGTGGGAAAAAACCGCAGCCGACTTCTCCCGCAAAGTGCGCGATATCGCTGAATTCCTCGTTGCCCTGGGACCCATCGACCCGCCGCCCGCGCCGCCCCGCCCGCTTACCATCGCCTACCAGGATGCCTGTCACTTGGCCCATGGCCAAGGCGTCCGCGCCGCGCCCCGCCGGTTGCTCGCCCAAATCCCCGGTGTCACCATCGCCGAGCTGCCCGATGCCGCCATCTGCTGCGGATCCGCCGGATCCTACAATATCGATCAACCAGCCACGGCCGCCGAACTCGGCCGCCGAAAAGTCGACGCCATCACCGCCACCCACGCCGACTTCGCCGCCAGCGGCAACATCGGATGCCTCACGCAACTTCGCCGCCACTTGCCCCCCGAATTTCCCGCCACCCGCGTCCTGCACACAGCTGTCCTGCTCGACCGCGCCTGGCGCGGCACGCTTTCCCCCCCGGAGGCGTCTTGAGCCCGAAGGAAATTTTCCACCACATCACCGCCCGCCGTTGACAAGGCGTCCGGTCATTCCTAAATGCCCAACAATGCCTAGGGCTTTGCCCGAGGCGCGCGTTTTCCTTTTTCACCACCCACACTCCACACCGCCGTGTTCTCGAACGAAGACTACCTCATCCAATTGCTCTTGGAGGCCGGGCTCATCTCGGACACGGACGTCGTCACGGCCCGCGCCGCCAAAAGCAAGCGCCAGACCGCGCTGCAATACATGCTTGATGACGGAATGGTGAAAGAGGAGGCCCTTGCCCAAACCATGGCCGTCAACGCGGGCATGGATTACTTCGACCTCTCAGAAGTCATCCCGACCCCGGAACTCCTCGACGCCGTCCCCGGTGACGTCGCTGCCAAATATCGCGCCGTCCCAGTCGGCCTCGACTACGGCCAGATCGTCATCGCCGTAGCCGATCCGCTCAACTTCGACGCCATGGACAGCCTGCCCCACTTGCTCAATGGGGTCTCGCTGAGCTTCGTCTGCGCCACCAATTCCCAAATCGAGCAGTTCCTTACCGAGTTCTACGGCATCAAAAAAGAAGCCGAAAGCATGGACCTCGAGGTCGTCATGGCCGGAGAGGATAACGAAACTTCACCGGCCCAGGCTAAGGCCGACGCCGATGCCCCCATCATCAAGCTCGTCACCAAAATCCTGGTCGAAGCCCACCAATCGCGCGCCAGTGACATTCACATCGAACCGATGGAGAAGGCGCTCCGCGTCCGATATCGGATCGACGGCGTGATGCAGGAAGTCGACAACCACCCGAAACACCTGCACGCACCCGTCGTCGCCCGCCTCAAAATCATGACCGGGAAAATGTCGATCGACGAACGCCGCATCCCCCAGGACGGTCGCATCCAGGCCCGCCTCGGCGGCAAAGACCTCGACCTCCGCGTCTCGACCGTCCCCACCAGCCACGGCGAATCCGTCGTCATGCGGATTCTTGACAAATCCGGCCTCACGCTGGGCCTCGGCGACCTCGGCTTCCTGAGCGACGACCAGGCCACTTTCGAGGAACTCATCGGCTTGCCCGACGGCATCATCCTGGTCACTGGCCCGACCGGATCCGGCAAGACGACGACGCTGTACGCCTGCCTCAACGCCATCAACAAACCCGACCGCAAAATCATCACCGTCGAGGATCCAGTCGAGTACCAGCTGGCCGGCATCAACCAAGTCAACGTGAAGGAGGACATCGGCATGACTTTCGCCGCCGCTCTCCGGTCGATGCTCCGCCAGGCGCCCAACATCATCATGATCGGCGAAATCCGGGACCTCGAGACCGCCACCATCGCCATCAACGCTTCGCTCACAGGCCACCTCGTCTTTTCCACCCTGCACACCAACGACGCCCCCAGCGCGGTGGCCCGCCTCACCGACATCGGGATCAAGCCGTTCCTCACGGCCTCCGCCGTGCGCGCGATCATGGCGCAGCGACTCGTCCGGAAACTCTGCAAGGAGTGCAAAAAACCCGGCACTCTGGACGAAATGGAAATCCGCGCCCTCGGCCTCACCCCGGAGCAAATGCTCGACGCCACCATCATGGTTTCTGTCGGATGCTCCAGCTGCCGCCAAGTCGGATTCCGCGGTCGTCTCGCCATCGCCGAAATCTTCAAAATCAACGACGAAGTGCGCACCGCCATCAATGACGCCGTCTCCGCCGTCCAACTCAAACGGCTGGCCCGCGAGCTCGGTATGCGCAACCTCCGAGAGGACGGCATCCGCAAGGCCCTCGCCGGCCTCACCACCGCCGCCGAAGTCATCGAAATCACCGTGGGTGACAGCGATTAACCCGCCCGCGCCGCCCCCGCCCGCCAATTCCTATCTCCACCCGACCCGACTCGGACCGATCGATCGACTTCCGCCCCCCGCGTCCATCGGCCACCCTTCATCACCCCGTCTCATCCCGGCCGGCCCCGCGCCACCACACCCCTTTCTTCATCATCCATGACCGCCGAACACATTTGCGATCTCCTTAAACACCGCGGGGTCATCGACCAAACCCAGGCCGATAGCATCATCGACGAGGTCAAAAACACCGGGGACAGCATTGTCCATGTCCTGAAGAATTTTGGCCTGGTTCAGCACGAGAACGACCTCTACCAACTCGTCGCCGAGGAACTCGCCGCTCCGTTCAATGACCTCAAAATGTTCAACCCCCCCAAGGCGCTGCTCGAGATGCTGCCGGCCAACCTCGCCCGCCTCCACGGTGCCCTGCCCATCCACCTCGACGAACTCGGCCTGCACGTCGCCCTGATCAACCCGTTCAACCCGCAGACGCTCGAAGACATCCGGTTCGCCACCGGCAAAGACCTCAATCTGGTCGTCGCCCGCCCCGAACGCATCGAGGAACTCATCAACGACCTCTACGGCCCCGGTACCGAAGAGCTGGGCGACATCCTCGCCCAGATCGACGGCGGTGACCCCAATAACCCCAAAGACCTCGAAAACGAGGCGAATTCCGCCCCCATCGTCCGCTACG
>JBJXFS010000292.1:0-2649 GCA_046155625.1 Verrucomicrobiales bacterium
GGTGGGAGGACGGTAAATCGCGGGCCTGATCGGCGAGTGAGACCCAGGGAAAAACTGCAGCCCAGGGGAGAGCGAAGCACTGGACGGCCAGGATCCGGACCGCCTGCAAGGCTTGGCGGAATTGCCAATCGGCGATACCGGTGGAACGGCCGAGGGCGTCGAAGAAGGCGGAAGTGCGCTCTGGTGAGTCTGGGCCATTGGCCTTCATCCACAGATCAGCCCAGCGGCGACAATGAGGAAGAGCGCGATCACCGACCCCAGCGGTGGTCAGGTGGCGGTCATAGTCAGGTGACAGATCAGCCATGGGAGGGGCGTGGGAGAGTGGAAAGATTGCTTTCGTGCCGTGAACACCGGATGAAGTGCATCCGCGGGTACGCGAGAGGATCGAGGGGCCTTTCGTCCTCCGCCGGAGTTTTTCGCCGACTCCATGTGAGGCACGCTTCGCTCGTCCTCGTCCTCGACGATGACGTTCGGCGGAGAGAATGATGTGTTGGACCTCGAACGTCGGCGGTCAGCGGTCAGCGGTCGGCGGTCGGCCAAAGCATTTGGCGGATGGGAGGGGACGTGGATTGGTGCGAGGGGCTGAGCGGCACGCGGATGTCATGGACGAGGAGGATTGGGGGGATCAGGAGGGTTTCGAATCAGGGGCGCGGCAGCGGATTCTCAAAACAGCTACAATTTTTGCGTGACGGACGCATTATTTAAGATTTATTAGCTTTATCCAATGCTGAATGGATTATTTATAGCGGTGTTGATGGGAGGCCCGGGGAGTGAGCGGGTGGTATCGCTGCGTTCGGCGGAGGGGGTGGCGGCGGCGTTGGTGGCGGGAGGGGCGCGTGTGGTGACGGTGGATGTGCGGGGGCCGGAGTTTGAGGTGCCGGCGGGGGTGGATGTGGCGTTCAACTGCATACACGGGACATTTGGGGAGGACGGGCAGTTGCAGGGGATCTTGGAGCGGCGCGGGATTGCGTACACGGGGGGGCGGGCGGCGAGCAGTGCGCGGGCCTTTGACAAGCTGATCAGCAAGAAGTTGTTTTTGGAGCATGAAGTGCCGACTCCTGGGCAGGAAGTGTTGGTGTTGAGCCGTGGCCAGAAGCCGAAATTGTCGGTGCCCTTGGTGATGAAGCCGCCGCGGGAAGGGAGCAGCGTGGGAGTCCACATCATCCGCGATGCGGCGGCCATCCCGGCGGCGCTCGAGGACTTGCGGCAGTTCGGTGATGAAGTGCTGGTCGAAAAGTTCATCGCCGGCAAGGAATTGACCGTCGGGATTCTCGGCGGCGAAGCGCTGCCGGTCGTCCACATTCGGCCCTGTGACGGATTCTACGACATGAACAACAAGTACCCGTGGATGGGCGGGGGTGGCGGAAGCGAATACATTTGCCCAGCCGACATTTCGGCCTCGGCCACGCAAAAGACGCAGGCCGCGGCATTGCGCGCGCACCGGGCACTGGGCGTGGAGGTCTACAGCCGGGTCGACATCATGCTCGACGAGTGGGACAACCCCTGGGTGCTCGAGGTCAATACCATTCCGGGCATGACCGAGACCAGTTTGCTCCCAAAAGCCGCGGCTGCGGTCGGCATCGACTACCCGACTCTTTGCGCCCGCATTGTGCAGCTTTCCCTCGCCATTCCGCCGTGAATCTTTCGCGCCATTACCTACTGGGGCGCCTCGTCGCACTGATCGACCGGGGGCGCGCCCGCTTGGGGAATTTCCAGCGCGGTAGCCGTGGCCGTCGTCGTCGTGTTCCCGCCGGCCGTCATGTGCTTGACGTGGTCGTCAAATCCAACCGTCAGGAGCGTCTGGAGCGCGCGCGTCGTTGGCGGCGCGGGCTGAAATGGGCGGCGATCATCGGGGCGTTGGCCACTCTCGCCACTTCCAGCCATGATGCCGTCGCCCGATACTTCTGGCAAAATCCGGAAATGCGGCTGGCCCACAGCGCCGTCGTGCGGACGAATGGCTCGCTGACCCATGACGAAGTCCTGCGCCGCGCCGGACTGACGGAGGATACGCACGTATATGACGTCGACCTCCGTGCCGTCCGCGAGCGGCTCGAAGCCATTCCCAACGTGCGGCATGCTTCGGTCGAGCGCGAATTGCCCGGCCGCCTCGTCATTAGCGTCGAGGAACGTTTGCCGGTCCTCTGGATCGAGTGTGAAAACCCGCCGCTGCGCGCCTACACCATCGATCCGAATCGAGGCGGTCTCATGATCGACGAGGATGCCCAGCTCTTCCGCTGCGAGGAATTGCGCCCGGAGTGGCTCCGGCTCCCGGTTCTCAACGTGCGCCGCCTCGGCCACGCCCAGCCCGGCGTGCAGTTGACTGCCGCTCCCGTGCAAACCGGCCTTGATCTCCTTCACCGCCTGAGGGAAACTTTCGGCCCCCGCGGAGTGGACGTCACGGAGATCGACGCCCCCAACGACTGGTCACTGGTCGCCCGATTGACCAACGGAATGAACGTCACATTTGGATACGACGCCATGGATGAGCAATTCGACCGGCTGGCGCGCGTGGTCGCCGTCGCCGACGAGGGCCAGGTCCGCCTGCGCACCGTCAACCTGCTCCCGCGCAAAAATATCCCCGTCACATTCCTTCAGCCGGGGGAGAACGCTCCCAGCCCGCCCGCCCCGCTCACGTTGACCACCGGCCAC
>JBJXFS010000299.1:0-19390 GCA_046155625.1 Verrucomicrobiales bacterium
GCATGTGGCGAAGAACGCCTATGTGGGCATCTGCCGGGTGGGTGACGATGTGGTCAACGTGTGTGGGTTGTTTCGCCGCCGGGACGCCGAGGCATCCCGCGGCGGACCCCTGAACTGGCTGCGGGGAACCGCGGGCTCGCCGTTGTTCGATCGGCTGCTAAGCGCGGAGTTTGAAAAAAGCTCAGTGTGCGCGGTGGGCGGGCTGTCGCTGCGCCCGCCACCCCTCGCCGCCGGCGAATGCCGCATCGGCGATGCCTTCACGATGATCCCACCCATCACTGGAAACGGGATGTCCATGGCATTGGAATCCGCTGATTTGGCGGTGGAGCCGTTGGCCAGTTACGCGGACGGAGCCTGGGATTGGGGATCGGCCACGCAAGCGATTGCCCATCGGTTGCAGGAAAACTTCGCGCGGCGGTTGCGATGGGCGGGTGGGTTTCATCACGCGCTGTTCTCGTCCTGGGGCGGGACTGCCTTGCGCCTGGTCTTCAAGTTCGAACCCGCGTGGCGCGCGGCCTTTGCCACCACCCGATGAGGTATACGATAGGGTATCGACATGACGCACCCCGTCGGATAAGACGGGAAACAACAAACTCCGGCTCATCGATTCCATGCGGTCCACCGTGTTCATTTCCGCCGTATCCGCAGTCCTCTGTGCCAGCGAGCACGGCGGGGCCGCTGAAGTTCCCCATGTCGCCTCCCGGCCGCTGGTGGGGTACTCCGAGGTAACGACGAACCCACTCTTCGCTACGCGGCCGGCGGGGGCCACGGGACTCGATTTCCGCCACACCTGGAATCCCCCGCCGGAGTATGCCAGTGCTCGCGATCGGAATTTTGCCGGAGGGGGCGTGGCCATGGGGGATTGCGACGGTGACGGACGGCCGGATATTTACTTGAGCCGGCCGTTCAACGGCGGCCAGCTCTATCGCAACCTGGGAAATTGGCGGTTTGAGAATATCACCGAATCCAGCGGCCTCGCCGCGGACCGCGGTTGGGCCACGGCAGGGACTTGGGGCGACGTCGACGGGGATGGCGACCTCGATCTGTACATCTGCGGGCTCGATTGTCCCAATCGGCTGTGGATCAATGATGGTCGTGGTAAGTTCACCGAGCGCGCGGCGGCGGCTGGACTCGCCTTCGCCGGGTCCAGTGTGATGATGGCCTGGGCGGATTACGACCTCGATGGCGACTTGGACGGCTACCTGCTTACCAACCGGACTCACCGCCCCGACGGTCTCGCCGTGGCCTCCCCGGAGACCATGCGCGAAGTCATGCGGCGGCTGCGGCGCGATGCCTCAGGGCAATTGACCATGCCCAAGGAACTCGACGAGTTGTACCACCTCGTCCCGCGGCCCGGCGGTTCACCCGTCGTCGCCCAAGCCGGGCAATACGACCGATTGTTCCGGAATGACGGGCCCGGACCGGATGGCGTGCCGCGGTTTTCCGATGTGACGCGCGCCGCCGGTCTGGTCGACAACGGGCTGGGCCTGTCCGCCACCTGGTGGGACCATGACTTGGACGGCCGCCCCGACCTGTATGTCGCCAATGATTATTTCGGCGCCGATCGGCTCTGGCACAACAACGGGGATGGCACGTTCTCCGATCGGGCCGCGGCGTTGCTGCCGTACACCGCCTGGTTTTCCATGGGCAGTGACGCCGCCGACATCAACAACGATGGTCGGCTCGACCTCTTCGTCGGCGACATGGCCGGCTCCAATCACTACAAGGACAAGATGAGCATGGGTGACATGGATCAGCTTGGGTGGTTCCTGGAAGCCCCCACTCCGAGGCAGTACATGCGCAATACGCTTTTCCTCAATTCCGGCGCCGGACCGTTCATGGAAATCGCCCAACTCGCCGGGGTGGCCGCCACCGACTGGACATGGGCCGTGAAATTCGCCGACCTCGATGGGGACGGCTGGCAGGATCTTTACATCACCAATGGAATGACCGGCGATTTCCTCAACAGCGACCTCCGAGCCACCGCCACCGGCGACCTCACCGACGCTCCGGTCAAACGCGACGTGCACTTCGCCTTCCGCAATCGCGGCGACCTGACTTTCGAGAACACTTCCGCCGCCTGGGGGCTGAATTACGAGGGCGTAAGCTTCGGCGCGGCTTATGGCGACCTCGACGGCGATGGTGATGTCGATCTCGTGGTCAACCACTTTGACGGTCTCGCCAGTGTTTACGAAAACCGTGCAACGGCCCGGCGCACCATGGTGCGGCTCATCGGCATACAGTCGAACCGCTGGGGGCTCGGCGCCCGCCTCGTCGCTCAAACCGGTCCCCTCAGCCAAACGCGCTACCTCACCCTGGCCCGCGGATTTGCCAGCTCCGATGAGCCACTTGTGCCCTTCGGATTGGGCTCGGCCACTCAGATCGACCGCCTCACCGTCTACTGGCCCAGTGGCCGGATCCAGTCGGTCGGCCCGCTCGCCGCCGGCCAACTCCATACCGTGACGGAAACCGACGGAGCGACGGCGGCTCCCGTCGCCGCGGTCCCTCCCATGCTCGCCGCCATCCGGCCATTGGAGGCCGCGCGGCATGTCGAAAAACCGTTCGACGACTTCCAACGCCAGCCGCTGTTGCCAAATAAACTCTCGCAACTCGGACCCGGACTTGCCTGGGCGGACATCGATGGCGACGGGGACGGTGATTGCTTTGTCGGCGGCGCCGCCGGACAGCCGGGATCGATCTGGATCAACCAGGGGCCGGGGCCGCAGAGAATCGATCAATTCCAAGCTTCCCCTTCACCCGCGCTGCAGGCGGACGCGGCCTGCGAGGACATGGGAGCTCTGTGGTTTGATGCGGACGCCGACGGGGATGCCGATCTTTATGTGGTGAGCGGCGGCGTGGAATGCGCGCCCGGGGCCGAGGTGCTGCGCGACCGACTTTATCTCAATGACGGCCGCGGCACTCTGACTCGCGCGCCCGCCGGTTCCCTCCCCGATGATCGGGAGAGCGGGAGTTGCGTGGTCGCGGCGGACATCGATCAGGACGGCGATCTCGACTTGTTCGTGGGCGGACGGGTCATTCCGGGCGAGTACCCGACCAGTCCAGGCAGTCGACTCCTCATCAATGACGGTCGTGGAGTATTTATCGATGCCACGGCCGATCGTGCTGATCCGTTGAAATCCGTCGGATTGGTCACCGCCGCCCTGTGGACGGATATCGATCAAGATGGATGGGTCGACCTGCTGGTCGCCTCCGAATGGCACCCGCTTCGAATCTACCGAAACACCACAGGTCGACTCGTCGAGTCCACCGTCGGCACCGGTCTGGAAGCCATTTCCGGCTGGTGGAATGGACTGGCCGGTGGCGACTTCGACGAGGATGGCGACATCGATTTTGTGGCGACGAACTTTGGGCGCAACACGAAGTACCACCCGACCGTCGACCACCCGGTGCGATTGTTTTACGGCGACTTCGATGGCACCGGCCGCGCCCAAATCGTCGAGGCCAAAGAACGTGCCGACGGCCAGTGGCTGCCGGTTCGGGGAAAGAGCTGCTCGCAGAATGCCATGCCGTTTCTGCGTCAGAAATTCCCGACCTTTCATCAGTTCGCCTCCGCGTCGCTCCAAGAAATCTACGGGCCCTCCCTGCGGTCATCCAAACAACTGGCCGTCAATGAGTTGAGTACTGGTATTTTTTGGAACAAGTCGCCATCTCCTCCGACACCGAGCGCTGGCTCGCCGGCGCCCCTCGCCAAAGTGACCTTTGTGTTCGAACCGCTGCCGGTACTGGCACAGGTCGCCCCAGCCTTCGGAGTGCAGGCCGTCGACCTCAACGGCGACAGTCATCTCGACATCGCGCTGGCCCACAATTTTTTCACGCCGCAGCGAGAGACAGGTCGCATGGCCGGCGGGTTGGGCGCCGTCCTCATCGGGGACGGCAAGGGCGGCTTCCACGCCGCGTGGCCTGATGTTTCCGGTCTCATCTTGAATGCCGATGCCAAAGCCATGACGGTCGCCGACCTCAATCGCGATGGTCGCTGCGACCTCGTCGTCTCCATCAATGGTGGTCCGGTCCGAGCTTGGCTCGCCACCTCCTCGCACCCGCCCGCCCGCCGGCTCGAACTTCGAGGACCTGCGGGAAACCCGCAGGCTGGTGGCGCACGCATAGTGTTTCGCAACGGCTCAGGATCGCTCTTGGTGAAGGAAGTGTATTTGGGCGATGGGTATTTGAGCCAGCCGGATGCGGGACGGCGAATGACCATCCCAGCGGACGCGGTGCACCTGGAAATCCATTGGCCCCATGGAATTCGCAGCGCCTCCCGAGTGGTCCCCATTGACGACCAGCCGATGGTGATTTCCGCCCCTGAGAAGGAGCAGTAGGACCGAAGCCAAAAAGGGACTTTTCAACCACGAAATGCACGGAACACGCTAAAAACCATTGAGCCCAAAAAAGGGACATTGGAACCACGAAAGTCACGAAACACACGAAAATTCATTGGGTTAAAACGCCCTGCCCTTGGTTTGCCGTGGCTCATTCCCGCCTTCCCCGCGCCTGCATGAAGAGCATGACGTAATACAAGAGCTGTCCAATGGAGGCGAGTGCCGCCACCACATAGGTCATGGCTGCCCAGCGCAGGGCGTCCTTGGCCTGGGCGTGTGACATGCCGGTGGCCACTCCGCTTTTTTCGAGCCACGCCAGCGCCCGCCGGCTGGCGTCGAATTCGACTGGCAGCGTCACCAGGGCAAACACCGTGGTGAGGGCGAAGAGCAGAATGCCGATGCCGAGAACCGTCGGGTTATTTCCGCCCGCGGCCAGTCCCACGCCGATCATGATGATCCAGGGCGCCAAGTTGCTGCCAAGCTGCACCAACGGCACGAGCCCCGAGCGAAGCTTGAGCATCGGGTAGCCGGTGGCATGCTGGACGGCGTGCCCGCATTCGTGGGCCGCGACCGCGGCGGCGGCCACTGAATTCATGGCGAAGACCGGTTCGCTCAGGTTCACGGTGCGGGCCGAGGGATTGTAATGGTCCGTCAGTTGGCCGGGCACATGGGTGATTTGCACTGACTCCAATCCGTGGTCGTGCAACATCTGCGCTGCCACGTTCGCTCCGGTGACCGGAAGCGGAACGCGGGAATATCGGTCCATTTTGCGACGCAACTGCGCCCCCACAAGGTGGCTGACCACCATGGCGATTCCCATGATGATGAGGAACAACGGGTCGTAATGAGCAACGGGCATGGCTGGGTGAAATGTGGGAAATGGGCGGGGTGAGCGAAAGTGTCAATGGCGGTCGGCGATGATTCGACGGAATCAGGCGGCGGCAGAGGCGGCCGCACGGAAGTCCCGCCCCATCCCGCGCACTTTGAAGGCAAACAGGACCAGCAGCAGCCCGAGCACCACTGCATGACCCGCCACGACCCAGGCCACCGTCACCGCTCCGCTGACGGGGAACGCGCACATGGCAATGCCGAAAAGGACTGAGATCAGCCCGGCCAATCCAAGAAACCACTCGCCCTCTATCTCATCACGCAACCGGATCGCGGTAACGATCATCAGGCCACCGACCGCCACCGCCCACGCGGCCACGAGCAACAACAAGGCCAGCATCGTCATGCGAGGCGCCAGAAACGTCATTACCCCGGCCAAAATGCCCAGCACGCCCATCATGACCATTGGCCAAATCGGCCGCCCCGATTGGCGCACCTGGAATGCGGTCACCAGCGCCACCACGCCTTCCGTAAAGGCATAGGCGCCCCAGAGCAGCGTCAAGGTCAATCCGGCCGCCAGGGGAAAGAGAAAAGCCAGAACCCCAAACACGATCGCCAGCACCCCACGCAACAAAACCCAAAGCCAGTTGCGTCCGAAATCGCGAACCAATGGGCACTCTACCGCGGTGACGGCTTCGGCGTGGGAAGTCATTGTGTATTGAGGCTGGGTGGCTGGATCACGGAACCGCCTGGACGCGCAGCCGGGCGATAACAGTAGGTGGCAGAGTTGCGGCTGGCTGCGTCGTCCGCCAGGCTTCGGTGACCGTGCCGTCGCCGCGGGGATGGGTCCCGACGAAGGTCATTGGGATGGCGGTCGTGCTCCATGCGCGCAGGTCGGATGTCGCCTCAGGCTGACAGGTGATGCCATCCGCCGCCGCATTCCGAATGAAGACAAACTGAAGGTACGTATTCGGCACTCCGTCCACGATGTGCGCTCCCAGGCTGAGTTCAGGCCCCCGGGCCGGGTTGGGCTGATTGATCGGGCTGCCGGTCGCGAACTCAAGGAAATCGACCATGCCATCGCCATCGGTGTCGTCGGTGGCATTGCCGGTGAAGGTGGTGCCATTGGATTGACCGGGGGCGCCATGGACGGTGGCACTCGAGCGCCAATTGGTCGCCCGGCCATGATCCGGATTGGTGTGGGGATTGTTGAGCACGATCGAATATCCGAGTGTCGCTCCGGTCACGGCATCGGTGTCTGATGGCCAGGGCGGGGAGTCGTCATAGGAAAAATTCTTGATGACGACGGAGCCGGTGTCGACCAATCGGATCAGTTCGCCGCCGTTGGAAAGGTTCCCGGCATAGGTGCCAGCGAGGTTGATGCCATTGGTCCCGTACCGCGAGGCAAAGGCGGCTGGATTCTCGCAGAGCACCATGCGGGCGCCGGGCGCGAGGAGGCGTTTATCGAGCGGGGCATCGGCCCAGTCAAACGTGATTCCGTCAGTGAATCGGCAACCGCTCAGGTCGACGGGTGTCGACGCGATGTTCGTGATTTCGATAAACTCGAAATCGTTGGAGTTATCGAATCCGGCCGCCACCTCAGTGGCCGTGGGATCGAGCGGATGGTAGTGGATTTCCGAGATCACGACATTGCTGGCATTGGCGGGCACTTTGCCGACGAGGAAACTGGCCTCGGTCAGGGGCGACCAGAGGCCGACGGAGCCGTCGTAGATGCGGAGCTTCAGGGTCGCCGACGAGGCGAGTGGTCCAAGCGGATGCGTGGCTGGCTCGTTGGCGACGCGCAAGGTATCGATCTCAAGGCGAGGCTTGAGCAGGAAGTCATTGTTGGTGGCGCTGGAGTTGAGGCCGTGGAAGGCGAGCACGTTGGTTCCGGGGACGAGCAGCCCTTTGATGGTGGCCAGCGTGGGCAGGTTGGTGATCGTCGTGAGCGCCACGGCACTGGTGTCACTGCGGTTCGTGCCCGATGCCGAATTCCATTGGGGCACGGCCGGCGCGGTGCCCGTGTTCTCGCGCTTGAGCTGCGTGCCGTTCAGGTAAACGATGAACCCGTCGTCGAAGCGCGCCTGGAGGCGAAAGGCGGACAACTCGTCGATCTGCGTCTGGCTGAGCGAAAAACTCGTCCTTAGATAGACCGTGGCATTGGCGGTTCCCGCGGCCGGCTGCATTTGGGCTTGGATGTTGGTGGCGATGTGCGGTTCGAAAGTGCCGAGGGTCGGCGTCTTGAACCCGATGCCCAGCGGCTTGGCGGTCTGCCACTGGCCAACGTTCGGCGGTGGTGCGATCCGGGTCCAATCGGCGATCGTCAGGGTACTGCCGCCGTTGGTTTCGCTGGGAACCAGATAATCGCCCGTGCCGGCGTCGTCGACCAAGACGTAACTCGTCAACGTGGCACCGACTCCGCCGAGTGACGGCGTGCCATTGGCCGGCAATCCGCCGCCGACCGGACGCGGGTCACTCCCGTCGAGCGAGTAATACGTGACGCCGTACGTGTTCGGGTTGCCCACCTCGACGACAAACCCGCTGGGGACCGTCCCGCCGTAATTGTTGAGCGTGGGCGGTTTCAGGCTGCGTGTGGTTTTATTGAACGACAGGCTCTGATCGTCCATGAAAATCAGGCGTCGGGTCAGCCAGGTTTTCACGTGGTTTACCTCGCTGGTGGCCTGAGCCACCTGGGTGACCGTGGTGGCTGAGGTGATGGTCGTCCAGTCGAAGGGGGTGGTGGGATTCCACCGCGTGCGCAAATTGACGCCGCCGGCGTTCGGCCAGTCATACACGCCGAGCCGCTGCCAGCGTGCGTGGTGGCGGCCAATGGGGTTATCGACGGACGGCACACTGTTGGGCCAGGTGCCGGTTCCTTTGGTCACCGCAACCAACGGCTGGCCGTCGCTGAGCAGGTTGACCATGGAGTCGATGCGCGCCATGAGGTTGGCCGTCGAGAGAATCCCCCGGCGCAGCTGCCAGTACCGGTCCCAATATTTCTGGTTGAACTCCGGATCGGCGAACAGCCGCTTGTACCAGGGGTAGTTGCCGGACTCGTAAATATCCCCCTCGGCATAGTACCAGCCGATCGGGTTGAAGCCATTGAGGTAGTCGGCGTTGCCCAGCGACAGGTTGTAGTCCCAGATCGGCAGCGCGCGCACTTTTCCGCCACGGTCCTTCGTCCAGTACGTGCTCAGCCGGTAGCCGTCGATCTGTTTCGTGAACTCGACCCAGATGTGGTTGTCGATAAAGCTGTCGACGTCGATGTATTTGGCATACCCATTGACCGGGTCGGTGAAGTTGGGGCCGTTGAGTGCAGTTTCGAAGCGGTTCATGTAGCCGCGGATGTACGCCACTTGATTGGCGGTGGGCGGGTCCGGTTGGCGGATCTGAAGCTGTTGACCGGAGCTGGTGGTGAACGCGTTTTCCTGGGGATCCTTGTCCTTGCGGAAGATGTAGCCGCCGCTGATCGGCGCCAAGTCGTCGATGGCCGGGTTGTTCGCGTACACGTTGTCGCACGGTTGGAGGTTTTCGATGTCGACGCGGTCTTTGTGTCGTTTAATCCGTTCGGTGAAGGTGTAGATGCCTCGATAGTCGCTGGCGCGAAGCGGGCCGTTGTCCTGCTGACGGAAAAAGACTTCGACGTATCGCTCGCGCATCGCGCTGCCCTCGCCGTTGACTTCGTACATGGTGTCGAAGGGAAGTTTATTACGCAGCACTGACTTGTCGTTGAAGTTGGAAATCAATGCCCAGTCGGAATCGGCGCTGAGTCCGAGAATCGATTCGTCCTTGTCGCGCTCGTAGTTGTCATGCAATTCCCAGGAATAAGGTTTTTGCGTGAAGCCGGAGGATGTTTCGCCGCGCACATGGACGCCGCCGCGGCCCTGGTAGTCGGTGGGGCCGGTGATCACTGCACGGTTGGCGTCGGCAGGGTCGGGCGCGATGGTCAGACCATAGCAGTAGGAAAACGTGCGTGCTCCCGGGTTTTGGCTGACGGTGTCGATATTTTTCCCGAAACTGTTGAAGACGATGATCGGCAGATTCGAGTTGAATGGCTGGCCAGTGCCGCGGTAATCGGTCAGGCTGGCGTCGAGCGGAATGAACGTGCGACTGCTGATTCTCCCGGGCAGCCGGCCGGGAGCGAAGACGGCGGCGCGGATGTTGATCGCCGTATCGATGGAGCCCGTGGCCGAGGGATTGTTGAGAGTCAATCCGCCACTCGGCCAGGGTGGCGAAGCCGAGTGCGGCCGCGAGTTGTCCAGGGTATAGCGCACGACGGCCCCGGGTTCCGTGGGAGGCGCGGCATCGAGAGTGGCGGCGCCGGCGAGCAGGCCACCGTTGCGTGAAAAAATGACATCCTCGCCGGAAGCTGGGGCGGCGGCTTGGAAACCGGCATTTTTGGCGCCCGGGGTCGGCGTCTCGAAATACCCTTGCACCAGGGTCGGCCTGAGCACGCCAAAGGACACATCCTCCGCCTGCGGACCATAGGTGTAGCTGCTGGCCACCGTCACGCCGTCGGGCTTGATCAGCGCCAAATATCCACCGGTCTTCTTCAGCGAGAAATTGGCATGGTAGTTAGGCGCGGTAGTCCGATTTTTCCCGTCCACCCAGATGACCACGTAGGTGTACGGCTGCATGGCGATGGATGGCAGCGTCCATTTCGCTGGCACGGCCGGGTCATCGGTCAGCGTCCAGTCCGCGAGGTTCGCGGCCGCATTCTGGCCGTTGTAAATTTCCAGCCACCCGCCTGCCTCACAATTCTCGTCCTCGCGCGTCTCCTGGTTGTCAGCCATGAATTCCGTAATGAACGGTCCGCCGGTCTCGATCGGGGCCGACGGCACGGTGCTCACCGTCAAGTCGTCAATGAATATCCCCTCGCTCAGCGTGGCCGAAGTGCGCGCGGTAAACCCAAACCGATGGTTCACCGCCGGCGAGTATCCCGGCGTCGGAATGCCCGACATCACCGTCTGACCCGCATACTGCAATTCGAACCCGTCAAACACGTTCCACTTGATCACCACGGGTCGAAACTGGCCGTCATAATAAAAGTTCGGAATCCCGTTAAACACCGTGCCGGGTGGCTCAAGGGCTGTGGCGAGGATCGTGCGCACGTTGACCCCGTTGGCCTTCAGCCGGATGTAGGGGCCGTCGACCGAATCGGAGGCGTCCCAGCCGATACTAATTCCCCCGTTGGGCATGATAAAACCCTCTTCCCCACGCCCGTTGTCGCTCGGTAGCGCCCCAAAACTCATCGCAAATCCCTCGCCGGGGGCCGCTGACGTGCCCCCTTTCACCAGACGAAGCTGAAAACTGACGGTAAACTCCGTGACTTCCTTCCCCGTATCGAGCGTCGGCAGTTTGTACGACCCCGTGGACGCACCCGATCCGTCGTTGGTCAACCTCAAACTGTTTCCCTGCACCGAGGCTGTCCCTGCCGGACTGCCGCCCAATGTGCTCGAATCCCCCAGCACCGCCGTGCCGTCCGCCGCCGTGAACGTCTGACTATAGGTGCCGGCGTGCGCTGCCGGAAATCCTAAAAACAGTCCCACTGGGACCATAACACGCAGAACGGCCGCCCGCGTCACGGACATCTGGAAATGGCAAAGAACTTTCATGGGTTTTTCTCGAAGGGGTTTTACGAGGATACGGGAACCTGGGGCCATGGGAAGGGAAAAACCCGGGGGTTCTTGGTTCTTGGTTCCGTCCTGGCTCTTGGACTCAATCCTCCGCCGACCGCTGACCTCCGACCGCCGCGCGCGCGGTGATTCGCTCACGCTTCACTTCGGCGGCTCGGGTGGATCCGCGGCTTCGGCCTCGCAAGGCTCTGGGGTGGCCGGAGGGGCGGCCGAAGGGGTGACGACGCGCACTGATTCAATGACGACGTCGCTCAGGGGAACTCCTTTGAGAGGCATGGGTCGCAGCTGACCGCTACCGAGGCGTCCCACGACTTCGCGGACCCCAGTCTGAACCTCGTTGATCTGCCGGACGATATCGAATCCTTCGACGACCCGGCCGAAGACGGCGTAGCCGGCTGCGGCGGACGTCTGGTCCAGCATGTCGTTGTCTTTGCAGTTGATGAAGAACTGGGCGGTCGCGCTGTCGGGCACATCCGTCCGCGCCATTGCCACGGTGCCTTGCCGATTGTTGAGCCCGTTGCTGGCCTCGTTCTTGATGGGCTTTCCCGTCGGTTTCTCGACCAGTCGGTCCCCTTGTTTTTCGAAGCCGCCTGCTTGAATCATGTAGTCGCCCACGACTCGATGAAACACGGTGCCGTCGTAGTGTTTCTGCTTCACGTACTCGAGGAAATTGGCCACGGTGACGGGCGCTTTTTCCGCCTCGAGCTCGATCACCATCGTCCCCATCGATGTCTTGATCTCAACCCGTGGAAGGGGGGCCGCCGCGGGCGACGCGCCGCGCGCCGTCGCCTGGTCCGGGAGGTCTTGGGCGACCGCCAGCGCCACGCTGCCGACGACGACCGCGGTGAACTGCCAAATTCGATGCCCCATGGGGTAGGCGGTTGAGCTCACCCAAGCAGAGCGCCCGCCCACCGCCGGATTGTCTGAGCGATCCCGGTCCGGCCCACCTGCCATCGCGCTCACGACTGCCCCCGTGATCCAGTGGAGCCTCAATTCTTCCCCTCCGCCGCTGCCGGAAGCGTCGGGGCGCCCGCGACTTCCACGGGTTCGGCCGGCATCACCGGTGCGTCGTCGGTCACCGGCCACGGCGCATCCATGTTCAAACGCTCAGGCGGGCTCAGCACGGTGTGCCGGCGCGCATCGGCCGGATTCACCGAGAAGTAGTTGTAAGTGAGGGGAACCACCGTGAGGCACAGGCTGTCTTCGGGCAGCGCGCTGATATGCAGCACGGAGGCAAAGGACTCGTTGGTGTCCAGCACGAGCTCGTCTCCATAGCTCAGCCGTTCGCGAGGCAGCGCCTCCGTGGGGAAGACAAATTCGATCGAGACATTGGGCAGATGAATGGACTTAGCTCGCACCACCATGCCCGACATGAATGGCTGATCGGGCTTCAAGTCTTCCACCTTGTAAATCCGGTACTTTCCGCGCACGTACACCGGCGGAGCATCGTCGTAATTGCGAATATAGTTTCTTTTGAACAAGTCATTCTGAACATTAAGTTCGTCTCCTGCCAAGCCGAAGTACTTGTTATAAACTTCGCCAGCGTCGTGAAACTTGCCCTCCGGCACACTGCGCTCATTGAATTTCTTGAGGGGCTTTAGTTTCTGGAATTTGGCGAGCACCCTGTAGTTTCTTGGCTTTTCCGGATGACGGAAAATATACAGGCTGCCCAGCCAGCTAAAGGTAGTGAATGCGAGAAGCAGGAAAATGGTGATCGTCCACCAGAAAAGCCCGGCGTCCCCGCGAGGCGGTGGGAGCGTCTGCGCCGGCTTCGCGTAGGGGCTCCGGCTTCCGCTCATGAATTCGACGTGCAAGCGCATCAGATCGCAGGGGGCTTAAGCCAGGGACGGGGCGGGTGGCTCGGCGGTTTCAAAGGATGTCCCGCAACCGCAACTGCGTACCGCATTCGGATTGAGGATACGAAATCCGGAATCGTTCAGGGCATCGACGTAATCGAGCTGCATGCCGTCGAGCCGCTGGCAGCTTTGCGAATCGATGATCAAAAGCACGCCGTCGATCTCCGTGACGGCGTCATTCGGCGTGGGCGAATCGACTTTCATGACATATTGCCAGCCGGCGCAGCCTCCTTTTTCGACCCCGAGCCGCAGGCCGCGTATCACCCCAGCTGGCTGCTGGGCGAGCAGATCGCGTAGGTGCTGAATGGCTTCAGAGGTGGCGGTGATCACGGAATTTAATTATAAAGGTCAATAGTTGCCGGAAAAGTTTAGCTTTGCGAATAAAAATCCGGAAAAATTTCATCGATTGCTGTGTCTGTCCACTCGCACATCGCGGATTTTCCGCCACAGGGTTATCGGGAGACTGTTTCGCCCGTCGTCGAGTCGATCCGTTGATCCCTTCTCCTCCGACTTCTGCCCCCCTTCGAATTCCATGGCCAAGATCCAGGTGCTTCCGGACGTGCTCGCCAGCCAAGTGGCGGCAGGAGAAGTCGTGGAGCGTCCGGCGAGCGTGATCAAGGAGTTGGTGGAAAACAGTCTGGATGCGGGAGCGCGGCAGATTGAAGTGCGGATTGATCGCGGCGGAACGGCGCTCATGCGCGTCTCGGATGACGGGTGCGGCATGGCGCGGGAAGATGCGGTGCTTTCGCTGGAGCGGCACGCGACGAGCAAGCTGCGTGATGTCGCGGACCTGGGAGCGATTCGTACGCTGGGATTTCGTGGTGAGGCGCTCCCGAGCATCGCCAGTGTGTCCCGCTTTTCCTTGGCGACGCGTGAGGCGGGCGCGCTGGCGGGCACGGAAGTTCTCGTGGAAGGCGGCACGCTGCGGGAGGTGCGCGACTGGGGTGGAGCGCCAGGAACGGTGATCGAGGTGCGAGACTTATTTTTCAATGTGCCGGCCCGTCGAAAGTTCCTGCGCAGCGAAAACACCGAGTTCGGTCACATCGAACAGACCGTGCGCGTCCAAGCTCTCGCTCATCCCGAAGTCGGATTCACTTTGCTCCGGGACAGTCGCATTCTGTTTCAACTCCCCTCCCGCGCGCCACTCCAAACACGCATCGCTGGCCTGATCGGCGCGGATCAAGCGGGCGTCCTCATTGAACGCACTCCCATCGATCGCGGTGGCCTGTGCGTCCATGGCTGGTTGTCGTCACCCGGTCGGGGGCGCGCCGACCGCTCCCTCAGTCTGGTTTTTGTCAATGGTCGACCCGTCGAAAATCCCGCGCTCAGCTTCGCCCTGCGAGCCGCTTACGGCGACACCCTGGCCCGCGGCCAGCACCCGCTCTGCTTCCTGTTCGTCGAAATGGATCCGCAGGCGGTGGATGTCAACGTGCACCCCTCCAAACGCGAGGTTCGGTTCCGCGATGGACTCGGAGTGCAGGCGACGCTGGCCTCCGTGCTGCAGGAATGTTTGAGACCCGCGGCGGCTTCAGTCGTAAGCGCTCCCACCATCCGCACCGATTCGACCGAGTGGGTCTCCCGCAGCCAAAGGAAACCGCGCGACGGCTGGCATTCGTTCCCGGGAGAATCGCCTCCGCCGCCCGCTGCGGTGCGCGTCACTCCCGTGCCGGTCCAGCCCACTTTTCCCCTCCCGTCCGCCCCGGGCTCACCTCTCTCAGCCCCGACGATGGCCAGTCCTCCCGTGCCGCCGCCGGCGACCGGCCGCGCCGGGACACGCGACGCGTCTCAACCGACCGCCCCGGGTGAGCCCGCCGACATGTCCCTGCCGGCCGCCGCTGGTCAACCCACCGCGGTCTCGGTTGTCGCGGCAGGACGCGGCGAGAGCCCGCGCCAAAGCACCTATCGCCTGCTCGGACTGCTGGCCCAGACCTATGCCCTCTTCGAAAGTGATGAAGGACTTGTCCTCATGGACCTTCGAGCCGCTCACGAACGCGTGCTCTATGAAAACCTGCGCGCTCAGTCGCTCGCCGCTCCCACTTCCTCCCAGCCACTCCTCGTGCCTCTGGTCCTCACGCTGCCGCCACGTGAATCTGCCCTCGTCCGCGATCACCTCGCCCTCCTCCAACGCCTCGGATTCGGCCTGGAAGAATTCGGCTCCAATACCCTCAAAGTCGAATCCCTCCCAGCCCACCTTCCCCCTACCGCCGACCCCGCCGCCTGGCTCGCCGACCTCCTCCACGATCTGACACGCCTCGGCGAAGGCGCCGCCCGCGCCCGCCTCGACTTCGACTCACTCGCCGCCGCCGTCGCCGCCCGCGCCACCCCGCGCTCGGCCGCGCGCACCGAAACCGAAATCGATTCACTCCTCACTCGCCTCCTCGCCTGCGACATGCCGTATTGCGATCCGCTCGGTCGCCCCACGCTGATCCAGTTCTCCCACCAAGAACTCGCCCGCAAATTCGGACGCCGGCCCACGTGAGGCGGAGGTCGGAGGGCGGAGGGCGGAGGTCGGAGGTCGGAGGGCGGAGGTCGGAGGTCGGTATTCAGTATTCAGTGGTCAGTGGTCGGTATTCAGCGGAAAACGGGCGGGGCGCGGTGGACAAGCGAGTAGCCGGCGATAGACAGGCTGAGCCACCAGCGAGTGGACGATTCGGTAGCGGAGCGGATTTTTCGAGGACGAGGACAAGGACGAACGGCGCAGAGGATGGATGGTTGAATCGGACGAACAATCGCTTGCGCCCAAAAGCCCCGTTCAGGAGGCTTGGAATCGTCCTCGTCCTCGTCCTCGTCCTCGAAGTGGCCGCTCCCCCACCGACCTGCCACCCACGCTTGTGACTCGCCCTGTCCATCGCGCCCCGCTCGTTTCGGGCTGAATAACTGAATACCGACCACTGACCACTGACTACCGCCCTCCGTCCTCCGTCCTCCGTCCCTCACGCATCCTGCTTTGGCCACGGGCGTCCATCGATGCCGAGGCGGACCGCGCCGGTGGCGATGGCGACGGCGACAGCCTCGGCGATGAGGAGGAGCCCGAGCCAGCCGCGGGTGTCGGCCCACCAGGTGGCGCCGGCGATGAGCAGGGCGGCGAAGAGGACGACGATCATACGGAGGCATCCGGCGCTGAGGTTTTTGGCTTGCTCGGGCGGCTCGGAGAACGGGACGAGGGTGTGCCACAGGCCCGGGAGCATGGCGAAGAAGGGCATGGCGAGGAAGCCGGGGAGGAGCAGCAGGGCACCGCCCGACCAACCTTTCCAGAGGACGAGGACACAGGCGAGGGTGATGGTCACGGGTCCGCAGAGCAGGAGCAGAACGGCTTTGCGCGTGCCGTGAAACAAGGGGGCCGGCGAGGCGAGCGGAGCGAGTCGAAAGATGTCCGCGCCGCGCCAGTGGTCCGAAAACCGAAGCATTTCCAGCGTGTTGAACACCATGGTCGATGCCATCGCGCCGGCGAAAGCCACCCCAAAGCCCGCCCCTTCGCCATGCACGTGGCTGCGTCCCGGCGCCGCGACCAAGAACACCAGTGGGTAGGCGCAGAGTTGCGCGAGTTGCGGATAGATGCGCAGCTTGACGTCCCGCGCCCGCAACAAACCGGCCGCCGTGAGCGTAAACGCGGCGTGCTCGACCGGGTCGGCGAGCCAACGGCGGACGATCGGCCAGCTTGCCACCCGCCCGACCCATCGACCATGACCGGCGCCTGGACGGCGGGCACCCGGCCCCGCTTCGTTAAGTGCCATCAACCCCTCTCCATAGGAGGTCGCCAGTCGATGAAGCGCCAGCCAGGCGACCAGGGCGGTCGCGACGATCCCCCAGAGCGCGAGCGCCAGGGTGAATGGTGTGATCGCATCGCCTGTCAGCACGGCCACGAGCGCGCCAAACCACGATGGCGGCAGCACCACCATCCACCGCATCGCTTCCTCCATCGCCTGACTGTCCATCTTTGCCAGAGCCCGCGGCACCAATTGACCGCCCACCATGGCGCCGACCGCCACCATCACTTGAGCGGCGGTGATGAAGTTGTCGAGCCGCTCGCGGCCGAACCACCGCAGGCAGAGGCCGTACGCCAGGGTGACCAGACTGGCGGCAAACACCACTTGCAGTACCAGCGCCAAAAGATGGGCCGGCGCGAAGAGCCATGTCCCACCTCTCCCGAACACTCCCAGCCCCAAGCCTACCAAGTTCAAGGACACCGCCAGGGCCACACCCATGACCACCATGACCCAAACCTTGGCCCCCAACAGCGCACGCGGCGTGACCGGACGATGGAGCAGGATGTCCGCCTCCTCCGCGTTAAACAACAGGGTGCCACTGGATCCCGCCATCATGATTCCGACCATCATGAGCGTGAAGGCATGCAGCGTGGTGCTGCGTTCGAAGACACCCAATCTCCACGTGCTCACCGCCACCACCCCAAGCAGCGCATACAACATGAGCAGACCACCAATCCGCAGCGCGACCCCCGAGCCCGCCGCGTCAGCCTTGGACCGCGGCCGGCCACGCAAAAAGAGCTTGAGGAACAGGCCGCACAGCACCCGATGCGCGGATGGCTCGCGCCCCGAAGCCGCGCCGGCCGTCATGTCCGAGGCTCGATTCATTCGAACGTCCGGGCAAAACTGGCCGCTTTTTCCTCGAGCGACTGCGCCCCGGTCATCCGCGTGAACAACCGTTCCAAGGTGCCTTCGCCGTGTTCGGCCATGAGCGCATCCGGGGCTCCGTCGAGAATCAGTCGGCCCCGGTCGATCACCACCACCCGATCGCACACGCGTTCGACCACATCGAGCAAGTGAGAACTGTAAACAACCGTGCGACCCGAGCGGGCCAGCGACTGGATCAGCGCCTTGAACCCGACCGCGGCGTTGGCGTCCAGACCGTCGAGCGGTTCATCAAAGAAAATGACTGGTGGATTGTGAAGCAGCGCGGCAATGATCACCACTTTGCGGCGCATGCCTTTGCTGTACGCGGCGAGCAGCTTGTCGGTCAGCGTCGCCATGCCCAGGTCGAAGAACGCAAGGAATTCCGCTATCCGCTCGCGCGCCGCCGGCGCCGGGATGCCGTACAGCGCCGCCACCATCACGAGAAACTCCATGCCAGTCAGGGCCTCGTAAAGCGCGCCCGATTCGGGAACGAACCCGACGTGTCGTTTCACCTCCAGCGCATTCTGGAGCAGGTCGTACCCCGCGATGACCGCGGTCCCGCTTGTGGGCATGATCATGCCGGTGAGCATTTTGAGCGTCGTCGACTTGCCGGCGCCGTTGGGTCCGAGCAGGCCGACTATCTGCCCCGCCGGAATCTCCAGGTTCAGCGCGTCGACGGCCGTTTGGGCGCCAAATCGTTTGGTCAGCTCGCGAACGGAGATCATGGGATGGGGGTGCGTCCGTGGAGTCGCCCCCACAAGCCGGTCAGCGTGCCGGGGCGCGAATGAAGGATGTACGCGCCACTCACCAGGGCGGCCACGCCGCAAAACCAAAAGATGGCTTCCGGCCCCCAGCCGAGGGTCACACTCAGTTGTTTTTGCAGGATGGCGGCCGCTACGATCCCGATCCACGAAAGCCAGCCCGCCGTCCCCTGCACCGCGCCCTTTCGGTCGGGCGTCGGACGGTGCTGCAGAATGGCCGCCAGCGGAACGATAAACAGTCCGCCCCCCACGCCGACCATCACCAGTGCCCCCATGAAGACCGGCTTCGGCAGCCCCGGCCAGCCCGCCACGGCGCACATGGTCGCCAGCAAGAAGGCCCCCACCGGCACCAGACCATATTCCACATGGTCATGACTCAGCCGACCGGCCAGCAGACTGCCGAGTCCGATTCCGATGGCCAGGGCGGCTTGGAGCGTGCTGTTTTCCAATGGCTCCACTTTGAGCACGTGACTCGCGTAGAGCAGAAGGTTCATCTGGATCAGGGCGGCGATGAAGAAAAATAGCATGTTTCCCAGGTTCGCGCGCCACAGGTCGCGGTCGGTCCGCATGTAGGCGCACTCGCGCCACAGGTCGCCGAGGAAATTGATCCGGAACGGCTTGTGCGGCGCCGCGGCCGGCCGGCGCGTGATCCCCAGGCTGGCCGCGAACCCGGCCGCCGCCAGCGCGATCAACACACCGCCTGACGCCGCCGGCGTCTCCGCGAAGACCGTGGCCAACAGCCCCGCCCCCAGAGTCCCGAGAATGATCGCCAGAAACGTCAGCATCTCGAGGATCCCATTGGCCCATGTCAGGCGCGGCAAAGGAACCAACTCCGGCAACGAGCCGTACTTCGAGGCCGCAAAAAACGCACTGTGCGCCCCCATCATCCCGATCGACACCAACTGCAGCGGCAGCCGGCCGCTTGCCAGCGCATAGGTGGCGAACATCATGATCCCCACTTCCGCCGCCTTCGTCCAAACCATCACCGATCGCTTGCTGAAACGATCCGCCATCCAGCCGCCATACGCCGAAAACAGCAGAAACGGCACCGCGAAATAAACCCCCGCGTCGCTGACCAGTCGATCCAGCCGGTCCTTCGGCCACTGCTGCGCCATTACCAGGAAAATCACCAGTTGCTTCAACGCATTGTCGGAAAACGCCCCCTGAAACTGCGTCGCCATCAGCGACCAGAATCCGCGCCGCCATGGGCGGCCGGAAACAAGTTCAGTCGAATGTTCAGTCATCGGTGACGGCGGGGGCGGCTGCGGAAAAGAGCCGAAAGCGCCTTGTCGCGGCGCGCCGACCATCCACGCCGACCCGTCACTCGGCAACCGATTCGTG
>JBJXFS010000305.1:0-32603 GCA_046155625.1 Verrucomicrobiales bacterium
GCGCCAGCGCGACGAACAAGCAACGCGAGAACGGGAACAACGCCAAAAGGAAGACGAATCGCGGCGCCAAGCCGCCGCGGAACAAGCCCGTGTGGCGGAGGCCAAGGAACGTGCCGAACGATCCCGCGAAGCACGCGAGCGGCAGGACGATGCCCGCCGCCGCGAGGAGCGTGAACAAGCCGACCGCCGCCGCGAAGCCGCCGATCGGCAGCGCGCGGCCGAAGAGCGTGCCCGTGATGAAGCCTCGCGCCGTGCTGGCGAGCGGGAGGCGGATGAACGCCGCCGCGAGGCGGAGAACCGACAACGAGAGCAAGCCAAAAATCGGGACGAGGACCGCGACAGCACGCGCGACCGAAACAAACGCTGAGGACGCCCCCGTCCATGTGTACGCTGGACCACGGCCAGCGCGCGGCTCTGGTAGAACCAGGCCACTTTCCAGCGGATGCTTCCCGCCGGAAAGATCCGTTGGGCTCGCGGAATTTCCGGCACTTGGAGCAAGCGCTTCCTTTGTTGAGTCGGCATCGCCAATGCGGTCCTCCCCCGATACTACGGTCAGGCAGCATCGCCCTTGCCTCATCGTCGTGTCCCGGTGGATATTTTCCTCAAGGCTCCATCTCATCCGCCGCGCCCGGAGCCTGCCCATCGACCATGCCCATCGACCCCAAACTGGCCAAACTCGTCAAGGATTTCATTGCCGACGCCCCCCTCACGTCGTGCCGGTTCAGTCCAGACGGGCGGTTCGTCTTTGCCGGGGCACAGGACGATAAGATCTACCGCTTTGAAGTGGCCAGCGGCGCCAAGGCGATGTTCGTTGGTCATGAGTCATGGATCTGCGGACTCGCTGTCACTCCGGATGGTAGCACGGTGATCTCGGGCGGCTGCGATGACACCCTTCGCTGGTGGCCCGCCACGACGGCCGAAACCGCCGCCCTGCGCACCGTCAAAGCCCATGATGGTTGGGTGCGCGCGGTCGCCGTCAGTCCGGATGGCACACTCGTGGCCAGCGGTGGCAATGACCGGCGGGTGCGGCTCTGGCGCACCGCGGATGGCACCGCGGTCCGCGACCTGAGCGGCCCGGAACGCGATGTGTATTCGGTGGCCTTTACCCACGACGGCAGTGGCGTGATGGCCGGCGACCTCGATGGAAAAGTCCACCTCTGGAATCCGTCCACGGGCGAGCGCGGGCGCGTCTTCGAGGCCGCGGCCCTTCATCTTTATGAAGGCGGACAACAAGTCCATTACGGGGGCGTGCGGGCGCTGGCACTCAGCCCGGATGGCGAGTGGCTCGTCGCCGCGGGCTTGACCAAAGCCACCAATCCACTCGGCAACGTGCAGGAGCCTCTGGCGGTGCGGTTCTCGTTCAAAGAGGCCACCGTGGCGCGCAGCCACGCCACTGAGGGGCTGGCCAACCACACTCTGTGGGGCGCCGCCTTTCACCCCGATGGTACCCTCATCGCCTGCGTCGGCGGCAACAGCGGCCACCTCCTGTTCTGGGGACCCGCCGACGACAAGCCCGCTCATAAACTCGACCTGCCGGTGCAAGCGCGCGGCATGGACCTCCACCCCGCCACCGGATCCGTCTCCACCATCCACCACGACGGTCATCTGCGCCTCATCGCACTGGGCGGGGAAGGAAAATAACCCGCCCGACGAAAAAAATTCAATTTTCGCGATAAATCGGCGGCCGACGGAACGTCTGAATGCCTGCGCGGCCGGCGTGCGCCGGTTCCTCCCACCGATGGCCTCCCTCCCCAGTCGCTGGCAAGCCTCCCTCATGGCCTCGGCCATGATCCTTGCCCACCTCCCAGCGAACGAGGCCTCCATACCACCGACGCCTCCGGCCGCGCATCCTTCGGATTTGACCCCTGATGAATTGATTCGCGCCGCGGATCACGCCTGGACCGCCGGCGATTGGGCGCTGGCCGAATCTCATTTCTCCGCACTGATCGAGATGTATCGAGCGACGCCCGAAATGGCGGATTGCGTGCGAAGGGCGCGGCCGCTGCGGGTCACTGCACGGCTGCGCCAGAAGAAACTCGACGCCGAGACGTTGACCTTGATCAACGAAACGCTGGTGGAATCGACAATCGATCCCGTGGCCTCCGACGAGCTGGCATTTTGGCGCGGTGCCTGCCATATGCACTCGGGTGGCTGGGCTGAAGCATGTTCGGCGTTCGCCGATTATGCGGCGGGGAAGCACGCAGGAGTTGATGCGCTTACGGAACAGGCGATGCGGCTCCGTGGAGCCCGCCGGGGTGAAGCACTGATCCTGCAAGCGTCATGCCTGCTTCAACTGGCGGATCCCACCGCCGCCGCCGCGTTTCTTGAGCCACACGTCGCCACGATGCGCGCTCAAAACCGCCCAGAGCTTGCCGGACGGCTCGCCGTGCTCCGGCTCCAAGCGCTCGTTGCCGCAGAGCAGTGGGAGGCGGCCCTGACCCTTGTCCGAGAGCTGTATCCCCGGATGGACGAGATCACGCCAATCGTCGCGCTCCATACGCTGTGCCTGCAACTTGGCGCCCGGTTCCTCGAATCCGGTCGGCCTTATGACGCGCTCGCCTGCTTTCAGCGCGTGTGGCCCAGAGAACGCATCATCGCCCATCAACAATCGGCCAAGTCGCGGCTTTCCGATCGCTTGGCGCGGCTTCGCAAGCAGCCGGGCCAGGAAGCCATGGTCATTCAAATCGAGGGCATCCTCAATCGCCTCGAGCGCGAATCAGAAGCCTTTTCCGCGACCGAGTCATTTGACGCGGCCCTGCGACTGCGGGTGGCCGCTGCGTACAACGACCTCGGACGCGCCCGTGAGGCCGCCCTCGTGCTCGAAGACATGTTGGCCCGGTTGCCCTCCGACAGCGTCCTGGAAAAAGCCGCGCTCAGTGTGATTCAATGCTGGATGCAGGTCGAACGCTGGCCCCGCGCCGTGGCGGCCGCTAATGCCTATCTCGAGAAGTTCAGACGTCCCGACAATCCTGATGTGCCCGTGGTCCGGTTCCTCAAGGCGACCGCCCAGCACGCCGACTGCTCGCCGCATCACGCCGAGCTTTCGTTTGCCGCCGTCCACCAGCTTTACCCCTCCAATGAGTTGGCACCCCGTGCGTTGTTCATGGAGGGCATTTGCCTGCTTGAACAGGACTTGTTCCGAGAAGCGTTGGATGCCTTTGCCGAGACCGCCCAACGATTTCCAAAGCACGAAATCCTCGACGACGCGACCTATTGGAGCGCCATGGCGCTCTCCTTTGACAAGCGCCACGCCGAAGCCCGGGATCGACTCCGGAATTATTTGGCGGCCTACGGAGAGTCCGCACGCTATGCGACAGCCGCGCGATTCCGCATCGCCTTCTCCACCTTCGCCCTCGCCGATTACCCGGAAGCCGTGGTTCAATTCGAGCAATTCATCGCCACGGCTCCCGATGATCCCCTGGGTGCCGAAGCCCACCTGCTTCTGGGTGACGCATTGGGTGCTTTGGGGCGCCTCGACGACGCGATCGCCGCCTACCGCCGCATCGATCGATCCACTCACGTTCGTTTTTACGAGGAAGCCGTCTTCCGGATTGGCACCGTATTGAAAACGTCCGAACAGTCGCAAGCCATGCGCGCGCATTTCGGAAAATTCCTGGCGGACCATCCGACCAGTCCGCGTCTCGCGGAAGCGGTGTATTGGATCGGCCAGTCGCACCGGCTGGCTGGTGATGAGGAAGCGGCTCGCGACGTTTACTGGCAGGTGCTGGCGACTCATGGCAACGATCCTGCGGCGACGGGCATTGAGGACGTCCTCGATGGCATGGCCAAACTGTATCGGGGTCCGGCCGCGACCGAGGATCTTGCCTCCCGACTGGCCGCCTTCGCCGCCAAGGCCCGATCGGGTAAGGGTACCCTTGCGCTTCGAACTCGGTGGGCCAGAGCCAGGGTCATGGCACGCACCCAACCCGAGCAGGCTCGGGCCGACTTGGCGGCGTTGCGGCCGGACGTCGAGGTTCGCCACCATCACCCGCGCCTCATCGCGGATTGCGCGGACGCATTGCGCGAGATCGGCCGTTCTGACCACGCCCGGTCACTGTATCTCGACCTGCACAAATGGCACCCTCGCGCGCTGGAAAAGGATCGGGCCTTCCTTGGACTTGGCCTGCTCGCCATCGAGGCCGGGGAGCCATCGCAGGCCCTTGAGCACTTCGATCGATTCGAGCGCGAGACGCTGGGCTCGCCTCATCTCGGCGAAGTGGCGCGATGGCGCGCCCGGATCCATGAGGAGGCCGGTCGATTCGCCGAAGCTCAGGCCGCCTACGAGCGCGTCCTCGAATTGTCCACGGCCTCCCGGCAACTCAAGGCCCAAACCCTGCTGGCGCTTGGTGACCTCATGGTTCGCCAGCATGAAGATCTGAAGAGCACGGCATACTTCGAGAGAGTCTATGTTTCCTATGGGAAGTATCCTGCCGAGGTGGCCACCGCCTACGCCAAGAGGGCCGCCGCATTGGAAAGGCTCGGCGAAGATGCCGCGGCGATGGAGGTTTGGCGTGAACTCGCCGGAAAATCCGAATTAGCTTCCTTCCCTGAGACCCGTCGTGCTCTCGAGCGCCTCAAATCGCTCGACGCGGAAAAGGAATCGACGCGTAACCCGGGTGCTGCGACGCCCTCTTCCGCCCTTCCTGATTCGACTCCAGGGATGATGTTCGATGGCCCGCGCAGGCCGAGGCATCGGACGAGCCGGCCAGAGCCGTCCCCGTCGATTGCCTTCCGCCTCCGTTCCTTGATTGGCCCATTGGTGTCACGCCTGACGGGCTGCCAGACTCTCGCCCGTACCGACGCGCCTCGGGGGACCGGATCACCCTCGACTGCCACCGAGGCCCGGTCTTCCGACACAGGCCCGACGCCCAACGCGTCGAGCCCAGCGGATCCTTGGCCGGATAGCATCACCCTGACCCGCGGCACCACGGTCCGTTGTCGCATCATGAGTGTGACCGAAGAATCGATCGTCATCCAGTATCCGCCACGACCCGGATCCCAGGCGGCCGCACTTTCCCGAACCCTGGCGTGGTCGGATGTGAAGGCCGTCGACTTTTCCATGGACTCCGAATTTCACCGCCTGGTCAAAGTCACCGACCCGCGCAAAGACATGCCCCGTCTCGTTGCCCGCTGGACGACGCTCGCCCCGCTCCTCCACCGTCCCCACCATCCCGTCGGCGAACTCGGCCTGGCCCTCGCCCGCCTGGCGCTGGTCCACCCAGACCCCCAAACAAAGCACCGCGCTCTCAGCGTCTGCGAAGCCATCGCCTCTTGCGATTGGAATCACTCCCGCCGCCACCGTGCCCGTCTTCTGCGTGCTCAACTCTTTTCCTCCGCCGGCAAGAATGAGGAAGCGTCGCAAGAGGCCCGCTCGCTCGTCGGGGATCCGCTGGTGGCCGCGGCCACAGGCATGGCCGCGCACGTCATGCTCGCGAACCTCGCCTTCAGCCAACTGCGACAAATCGACTCCGATCACCCGCGCTGGATGGAAGACGATACCATCCGACCGAAACGCGAGTCGCTCTACCACCAGTCGCTCGACCACGCCCTCAGTCCATCCGCGTTCCAGGGCGCCGTGGAAGAACCCGCCACCGAGGGACTGTGGATCGCCGTCAGTCTGCTCGATTACGCGGGCCAGAGGGCCGCCGCCGCCAATACCGCCCGCGACCTCATCCACCTCTACCCGAAATCGCCAGCCGCCACCCAAGCCCACTCGTTCCTCCAACGCCATCAACTCCCATTAGACCCAACCGCCGCCACGGAATCCCATACCGCCGAACCCCCAGCCTCCACCGAACCTCCACCTCCCACTTCCTCCACCCCCGCCGCCGATCCCATCGTCCGCCGCCGCCCAAGATACAACCCATCACCCCATCCTCCAGATCCCTGATCCCCGCCCTCCGACCTCCGCCCTCCGACCGCCGATCTCCGACCGCCGATCTCCGACCTCCGACCTCCGACCGCCCCTCTCCCATGCCCTCCTCCTGCTCCCGCTTCGTTCTCCTCGCTGGTGTACTCACCGCTTTCGCCCTCGTGTTTTGTCCCGCCGCGGCCCCTCCCGAGCGGTCAACCGGCCCGGTCGAGCCACCCGGCAGTGTCCAAGTAGGCCAAAAGAGCCTGCTCGACGTCTACCTGGTCGGCGGTTCTCTGATGCACTTTATCCTGGCGTGCTCGATCGGCACCATCGCGGGAGTGGTCTACTGCTTCGTCTCGGTGAACCGCGGAAAAATGATGCCCGCCAGCCTGCACCGGACGCTTCTCCAATGTGCGCGACGACGCGACGTGACGGGCGCGTGGCAGCTGTGCGATGGCTCGACGTCCACCTACACGCGAGTCCTTTCACCGGCCCTGCTCAAGGTAAATTTTGACCGCGACCTTGCCAACAAATCCGGCATGGAACAAGCGGCCGGGGAGGCACTCGACCGCGAACAGTCGCGCCACATGCTTTGGATCAACTATTTGAATGTCTTCGCCACCATCGCGCCCATGCTCGGACTGCTCGGCACCGTGACCGGCATGATCGCTTCGTTTGACACGCTTGCCGCCGGTAAATCCGAGCCGCAGGATCTCGCCGGTGGTATCGGCGAAGCCATGATCACCACCGCCGGCGGCCTCATCGTCGGCATTCCCGCCATGTTCTTTTACTTCTTCTTCAAAAATCGCCTCACCACCCTCCTGTCCGAAATCCAGAAAAATGCCTCGTTCATCCTCGACGTCCTCTCAGGTGAGGTCGCCCTCCCGGATGACGATGCCCGAGCCTGAGCCTGCTGCCATGGCCCTCCCACGCCGTACACCCGAGCCCGATGATCCGGGGTTTCAATTGACCCCCATGATCGACATGACCTTCCTGCTCCTCATCTTCTTCATGGTCACTACCAAGATGAGCAAAGAACAGGTCAAGATGGAAGTCCGCCTGCCCACCGCCACAGCGGCCGTCATCCCGGAGGATCTCAGCCAGCGCGATACCATCAACATCGATGCCGCCGGTCAGTTCCATATCGCCAACGACCTGGTCTCCCGAGATCAACTCGCATCCCACCTCAAACGCCGCTTCGCCAATGCCCCACCCCTCAAAATCTACCTCCGCGCCGATCGCGATACGCCCGCTCAAACCATCCGCGACTTCATGAAACTCGCCGCCGATGCCGGCGCCATCACCGTCATCTTCGCCAGCCATCCGAGATAATCGGTGGGCGGTGGGCGGAGGTGGAATAACACGGAACAATGGAACTTCGATTGCTCAAACCGCTTGTTCACTAGTTACAACCAACCACCAATCCCATGCGCCGACGCACGCCTGCCGAATCGCCCGTGGAAATGCAGATGGGCCCGATGATCGACATGGTCTTCCTCCTGCTCGTGTTTTTTATGGTCACATCGAAACCCATCAAACAGGAGAGCGACATCACGCTCGGTCTTCCCGGATCGATGTCCCAGGAAGAGGCTGTCGACATTCCGGATGAACAACGGATCGACATCCTCCCCAGCGGTGAGGTCGTCCTCAACGAGCAGGGTGTCGGCACGACATCCGACGTCGTCCTGCTCCGCCTCGTCGACCTGCTCGCCCGTTTCAAGGCCTCGGCCGATGCCGCCCGCAGCCAAGCCCTGGTCACCCTGAACCCCGATCCCACCGTCCGCCACCAACGCGTCGTCGATGTCCTCAACGCGTGCGCCAAAGCGGGCATCTCCGGGGTCACCTTCAGCAGCCCTGAGGAGGACGAGTGAGGCGGAGGTCGGAGGTCGGAGGTCGGAGGTCGGAGGTCGGAAGTCGGAGGTCGGAGGTCGGAGGTCGGAGGTCGGAGGTCGGTAATCAGTAATCAGTAGTCAGTGATGAGTACGTCCCAGTTGACAATAAATTCCAGGTTGCTCGATGGTTGCGCCAGCCGCCACGGGCTCGCGAGCGCACCACCATGACATCAGCCCTCATTTCGGAGACATCACGAAAAAACCATCGAGCGTCTCGCTCTGCGTGGGGTTCGACGTTTTCCCACCGTGCTTGGCGCGAGAGGCGCAATGGCTGAATGCTTAAATTAAACGAGTCTATCGTAAGTGGTAAGGGCATTGTCACGTTGATTGGAAATGTCCTTGTCCTCAAAAATTCGCTCCGCTACCCGACTTGCACGCTTGCTGCTGGCTCATCCCGTCTATCACCAGTGACTCTACCTGTCCATCGCGCCGCGCCCGTTTCAGGCTGAATACTGCCCTCCGACCTCCGCCCTCCCATGCCCCCTCCCTCCCCAGTCGAATCGGATGAAACCCGCGAGCGAGCGCGCCGACGGGGTGTGGTTTCGGCGGTGATTCTTGTGGCGGTGGTGGTGCATGGGGTCGGGTTGGTTATTGCCGCAGTGGTGGTGGTGGCGCGGATTTTTTCGGAACCGGAGGCTACGTTCGAGGTGGCCAAGGAGTACCGCATTCCGGTCAAGACGCGGGAGCATCGGATGGCGATGGCGCGCCACGAGGCGGTCGCGCCCCGGCCGACGTTTAGCGACCGGCTCGTCAGCCTGCGCCCGACTCCGTTCGCGTTGCCTGAGATGCCGGTACTCGATTTGAACCAGATCCTTCCGCTGGATGCGAGCGGGCTGGTTTCCGACCATGTCGGCAGCTTGGTTGGATCGGCGGGGTGGGGATCCGGGCTTGGGTCCGGCGGACTCGGGGGCGGCGGCACTGGCGGCAAGGGATTCAGTTTCCTCGGCATCGAAACCGAAGGGGCGCGCATCGTTCTCCTTTTCGACGTCTCGACCTCGGTCCTCAACAAGGCGAACGCCTCGGGCTTGCCGCTCGCGAAAATCAAAACCGAAACGCTCGCCCTCATCAAGGCCCTCCCCCTCAACGCCCGATACTCGATCGTCCAGTTCGTCCGCAACTACAAGCCGTTCAGTGAGCAACTCGTCCCCGTCACCCCGCCCAACCGCGAACGCGCCGCTCAATGGATTGAAACCGAGTGGAATGAAACCGGCATGCTCGGAGCCCGCGCCAAAGGCGTTCGCACCGCCAACCCGAATGGCCTCCCCATCGTCCTCGAATTCGCCTTCAACCTGAAACCCGACACCGTCTTTCTCATCTCCGATGGCAGCTTTGAACAAACCGCCCCCGGAAATCCCAATCGCTCCATTCCAGACGAAGAGATCCAAGCACACCTCAAACGACTTCAACAGACCGCCGGTCGGGAAGTTCCGATCCACTTCATCGGCTTTCAGATGAAGGAAGGTCACCGTACGCTCTGGCGCCGCATCGCCCAACGATCCGGCGGAAAATTCCGGGAAATTAAGTAACCAGCGCCGCCACCGATGATTCGGCAGTGCGCCGTACCGCCGCACGTCCTATAATGATGGACCCACCGTCTTCCTGCCTGGTGCCGGCACGGAACTCTATCGTGGACTCGGCGCGATCGTCCTCTTCGGGCTCGCCTTTACTTCCTTGGTCACTCTAACGTTCCTTCCCTCGTTCCTTATCACGCTCATGGCCGCCGCCGCGCGCTTCAAGGAATTCCGATTCCGTGCTCAGCCCACTGCCGACGGCTCCCCCCCGTCGGAAATCGAGGCGTCCAAAACCACCTGAGCCAAGGCCGACGAGGGTTTCCCATTACATCACCGAGTCGGACCGGCTCCAAAGCCTTCCGGTGCGCTGCCAGTCGGTCACAAGTGCCCGGAAGGCAGCGGCGGGCGGTGTGTTGTCGGCGGCTGGCCAGACCAGGCTAAGGTCGACGTGATGGAGCGGGTGCAGCGGATGAAAGACGAGCGGGGTGCCCACGCCGAGAGCGGAGACACTTTCGGCAATGACGCCCAGGCCGGCACCGGCCTCCACGTAACTGAGCACCGTGCTGACGACACTGGGCGTATGGGCGACCTGAGGCTCGAGACGTGCCTCGCGGCAGGCGCCCATGATTTCATCGTGCAGGCTGCCGCCCTCGCGGCGAGAAAGGATGACCAGTGGCTGCCCGGTCAGATCGGCCCAGCGCAGGCGCTTTTTCGCCGCCAACGGATGGCCGGCCGGCAGCACGGCGCAAAGTCGTTCGCGCCGCAGGAGCTGCGAGCGCAGTCCCAGGGCCTCGTGGGCCAGCACCGGCCGCGTCAGGCCAAGCGAAAGCCGTCCGGAGGCGACCATTTCGCACACGCGCTCGGGCGTGCGTTCCTCGAGGTGCACGGTGACCCGCGGAAACCGGAGCCGGTATTCCGCCACCAACCTCCCAAGGAAAGCGGCGGTGGGCGCGCCGATATAACCGACGCGAATTTCGCCTTCTTCGCCCCGGATCGTGCGACGAACACGCCGCATCGCCTCGTCAAACCTCAGCAGCACCACACCCGCCTCATGCAGCAGCACCGCGCCGGCTTCCGTCAGCTGCACCTTGCGTCGTGACCGCTCAAGCAGCGGTGCCCCGAGCTCGTCCTCAAGATCGCGCACCACCCGGCTCAAGGCCGATTGCGCAATGCGAAGCCGTCGCGACGCCTTCGAAAAGCTAAGCTCCTCGGCCACGGCTTGGAAATATCGAAGTTGCCGGAGGTCCATGGTATGAGGAATCGAGGTCAAGTGGACGCATCCATCACGCGGGGAAACGCCCATCGAATTTATATCAAAATGGCATTACAGGCATCACAAAACATTACTTTTTATATCAGCTTTTTGGAAGATTTTTTACCTTCATCGGGATCCGCATGTCCAACCTCGACCTTGCCATTCAATTCTTCCTGCAGCTAGCCATCATCCTTGTCGCGTGCCGGCTGGTTGGGTTGGTGGCGGCGCGTTTCGGTCAACCGCAGGTGGTGGCGGAGATGATCACGGGCGTGCTGCTGGGGCCTTCCCTCTTCGGACTGCTCTTTCCCGGCGTGCAGCAGTGGCTCTTCCCCTGGGACGGCAGTCAGTCGAGTCGAGACACGCAAAGCTACTTGTTTCCCATCTCGCAACTCGGACTCGCGCTGTACATGTTCATCGTCGGCATGGAGTTTCGGATGGACATCATCTACCGGCACTTCCGGAGTTCCGTGGCGGTGTCGCTGGCCGGAATGGTCGCGCCCTTCGCCCTGGGGGCGCTTCTCGCGTGGGGAGTCCATGGGCGCACTGATCTCGGCCTGTTTCCCCAAGGAGTGCCCCTGGCATCAGCCATGATTTTTCTGGGCGCCTGCCTGTGCATCACGGCCTTTCCGATGCTGGCGCGGATCATCCATTTCAAGGGACTGGCCGGCACCACCATGGGGACGGTGGCTATCGGAGCCGGCGCGATCGATGACGCCATGGCGTGGTGCTTGCTGGCCCTCGTGCTGGCCAAACTTGAGAACGACTGGTCGCAAGCATTCCTGAACATCGGTGGTGGCGTCGGTTTCGTTTTGGTGGCACTCCTGATCGTCCGACCGCTCTTGGCGCGGGCTGAAAAGTGGTTCGTTCGGGATGAATCTCTGACGGATGCCGGATTCGTCGTCGGACTGGCCCTGATGTGTCTGGGGGCGTGGTGGACGGATTTTATCCACTTGCATGCCGTGTTCGGCGCCTTCGTCATGGGCGCGGCCATGCCGCGCGCGGTCATGGCGCGGGACCTGATCGCGCGGATCCAGCCGCTGGCCGTCGCCCTGTTGCTCCCGCTGTTCTTCACCTACTCCGGGCTGAATACGAAGATCGGTCTGATCAACTCCGGCCCCCTCTGGCTGGTGTGTGGCGTGGTGCTGGTGGCCGCCGTGGCGGGCAAGGGAGTGGCCTGCTGGTTGGCGGCACGGGCGACCGGCATCAGTCACCGCGAGGCACTTGGTATCGGCACCCTGATGAATGCGCGCGGGCTCATGGAACTCATCATCATCAACATCGGCCTGCAAAAAGGGATTATCTCCGAAGGACTGTTCGCCACTCTCGTCATCATGGCCGTCATCACCACCCTCATGGCTTCGCCACTTTTCGACCGGCTCGTGGGCTCGGGAGGGCACATGCCAAAACAGGAACCTGGGCCCGCCCCTCTCCCTGTTCCTTCGCCGGACCCGCTGCGCCCCGCCCCACGTACATCATGAGACACAGGCTCGTGCCATCCATTTCGACCGCTCACCATCACCCTGGACCCCATGAATGCTGCCCCGTCTAGACCTGTTGAATCCGACATCCTTATCATTGGTGCCGGACCGGCGGGCACCAGCGCAGCCACCCTGCTCGCCGATTACGGGCACCGGGTCATCGTCCTCGAACGGGAAAAATTCCCGCGCTACCACATCGGCGAGTCGCTCATTCCGTTTTGTTATGGGCCGCTCGAACGGCTTGGAATGATCCCAAGGCTGCGGGCTTCGGCCTTCGTGAAAAAATACAGCGTCTGCTTCGTCCAACCCGACGGCCGCGCCTCCCAGCCGTTTTATTTCTTCAACCGTTACGACCGCGAGTCCATCGCCCAAAGCTGGCAAGTGCTCCGGTCCGAATTCGACCAGATGATGGTCGGTCGTGCCCGGGAGGCGGGCGCCGATGTCCGCGAGGAGGTCCATGTCCGCGATTTCTTGCGCGACCATCATGGGCGGGTCATCGGGGTCACGGCGACCGACCGGGACGGCGGGCGCCAGGAATTTCGCGCCCGATTGACCATCGACGCGACCGGCAAGGAGGCATTGGCCAGCAGCCTGCTTGGCTGGCGGCACAAAGATCCCTATCTCAACAAGATCGCCATCTGGACCTACTATGAAGGATCGACGCGCGGGACGGGCATCGACGAAGGTCAGACCACGGTCGCCTTTGTGCCCCACAAGGGATGGTTTTGGCACATCCCTCTGCATAACGACCGCGTCAGCGTGGGCGTCGTGGCGGAGGGCAAGTATCTGACTCGCGATGGCGTCAAAGATCCGCGCGCCATCTTCGAGCGCGAAATCGGGGAGAACGCGTGGATCAAGGAACGCCTCAGCACCGGCCGCTGCATGGGCCAGTACTGGGTGACCAGCGAATACTCGCGCCACTCGCGCCATTGCGCCGCTCCCGGCTTGCTTCTGGTCGGCGACGCATTCGCTTTCCTCGATCCCGTGTTCAGTTCCGGCGTCATGCTGGCCCTGAAAAGTGGCGTGCATGCTGCCGACGCCGTGCACGAGGCCCTGGTCGACAACGACCTCTCACCCGCGCGCTTCGCCGATTACGGCGCCCAGATCCGCCAGGGCGTCGAGAACATGCGCAAGCTCGTCTACTCGTTTTACAAGCCGAACTTCGGCTTCAAGGACGTCATCGATCGTCACCCCGAAGCCGCCGGCCTGATCACTGACTGCCTCTCCGGCGACGTGAACAAGGACTTCTCGCAATTGTGGTCGTGGTTCGAGGAACTTGTCGAACTGCCTGACGAACTGCCGTATGGCACTCCGCTCACGGAAAAAGAAGCCGGGCGTGCCCCCGAGCCGGTCCTGGCATGAGGATGTGCGTGCTTTCCTGCGCGCCCGTCAAGCAGCGGGCGACGTCACGGAAGGCGCGGTTTCAAGGGGCCGGGACCCTCCGGGGATTGTGGGTACAGCGCGCCCAATGACTCCAGGCTGGCGACCATCGACGCCATGTGACGTCGCAATTCCTCGGGCTTTGATGCCGCCAGATCGCGCGACTCACTCGGATCCTCCCCGAGGTGAAAGAGTTGATAATGCCCGGCCTGATGGCTGCCTTTTGGAAGGTAATGATAGACGACTTTCCAAGGGCCGTCGCGGAATGCCGTGAAGTGGTTGCTCCGATGCGGGGCATGCGGGTAGTGCATGAGAAAGGTGGCGCGCCTCGACGGATCTTCCCGGCCGCGGAGAAGCGTGTCGAGCGGTTCTCCATCCACGATGTGTCCGGCCGGAGCCTCGACGCCGGCGACTTTCAGCAGCGTCGGGAAGAGGTCGTGGATGGCGGCGAGTTGGTTTTGGATGATTCCGGCGGGAATCGGGAGGCGCTGCTGATGAGGGTTCTCCGGGCGCGCCCCCGCCCAGGCCGCGATGAACGGAGTGCGCATGCCTCCCTCATAGTGCGACCCCTTGCGCCCGCGCAGGGGGGCGGCACAGGCGATTTCGTGGGGGCCGCCCAGCGGAGCGTCCGAGCCGTTGTCGCCGAGGAAAATGATCAGCGTGTCCCCGGCAATGCCCAGGGCGTCAAGGTGGTCGAGCAGATCACTGAGCGACTTGTCCATGCCTTCGATGAGCGTGGCGAACGCCTGGGCGGCCGGCGGTTTGCCTGAATCGGCGTAGTGGGCCGCGAAGCGGGGATCGCTCTCAAAGGGTGAATGGACGGCGTATTGGGCAAAGTGCAGAAAGAACGGTTTGCCCTCCTTCACGGCCGCGCTGAGATGCGCCTTCGCCTCGAGTGTCAGCGCCTCGGTCAGGAAGATTCCGGTCCCTTGGTATGGTTCCAGCCCGGGCACGGCGTGGGTCGCCTTCGGTCCGGTGGCGCCGTAATTCCTCGATCCGAAATAACTGCCGGGTTGCCCGATCGAGGCGCCGCCCACATTGACGTCGAAGCCGAGTTGGCGGGGGTCCTCGCCCTCGCTGCCGCGCGGGCCAAAGTGTCCTTTGCCCACATGAATGGTGCGGTAGCCGGCCTGCTGAAGCAGCCGTGCCAGGGTCACGTCTTTCTTGGCCAGGCCGCGCCAGTTCCACTCCGGGGGGCCGGAGGGTCCGGCATTATCCTTATCGGGGTTGATCCAGTTGGTCGTGCGATGGCGCGCCGCGTTCTGTCCCGTCATGAGCGAGATTCGGCTCGGTGAGCACACGCTCATGGCGCAGAAGTTGTTGAACCGGACTCCGCGCGCCGCCAGTCGTTCCATTGCCGGCGTGCGGTAAAACTCATTCAGTGGATGCTTCACCGGCCGGCCTGCGGTGTCGGTGAGAAACGGGACGGATGTGTCCATCACTCCCATGTCGTCGACCAGCATCACCACGATGTTCGGCGGCGCTGCGGAGGCCGCCTGGACGGCCATCACAAGTCCAAACAGCCACAACCGGAATCGAGTCATACGCGGTGGATTTTTCATTCTGCACTTTGCCGGCCGGAGCGTCCGGTTTCGCGCGGCACACGAGGACCCGGCCTCATCGGATGGTGGCCTCGGGCAGTTCGGTTTTGATGCCCTCGTCGAGCGGCATGGTGTCGGTTTGTGGCGACAAGCCTTCGGCAGCCAGCAGGTTGGCCAGCATCTGCTTGAGTTCCCGCCGGGTGCCGGCATGGACCGGATCGGAGGCGAGGTTTTTTCGTTCACCGGGATCTTCGCGCAGGTGATAGAGTTCCGGGAGATGGCGGTCGGGGGAACCGTCGCCGTGCGGGTATCGGATGAATTTCCAGTCGGCGGTGCGCACGCCGCGAATGTTCGGCGTGTACGGGAACTGTTTTTCGTAATTGTACTCGTAGAACCAGGCCGAGCGCCACGATGGGTCGCCACCATTCACCAACTGTTTCCATGAGCGGCCCTGGATCCCCGGCAGGGCGGGCGCGCCGCAAAGATCGAGGACGCTCGGCGCGACATCCATGGCCAGGACCTGGCCTGACTCAACGTGGCCTGCGGGCAGCCCGGGCCCCCGCGCCACGATTGGAATCCGAATGCTCGCCTCGTGCATGGTGCGTTTGTCGACCATGCCATGCTCGCCTTCGAGCAGTCCATTGTCACCCATGACGAGGATGAGCGTATTCTCGTAGATGTCGCGCTCTTTCAGCCACGCCGTCAGGCGCCCGACACTGTCGTCCACACTCAGCACGGTGCCCCAGTAGGCATGCACCATGTTTTCGAAGTCCTTCACCGCCTCTGGCCGGTCATCCGGAAACCTTTTCCGCCACTCGAACAACGGACCGAAAATACCATGCCATGTCGACCGCCGCTGCCGGATCCACTCGGGCTTGTCCTCCAGGGAGAAGGCCGTCTCGGGATACGACACCCGCACGTCGTCGAAGACACGAGCGTACTTTTCCTCGGGAAAGTAGAACGAGTGAGGCGCTTTGTGCCCGAGGCAGAGCGCCCACGGCTTGTCGACCGGCTGCTGTTTGATCCATTCGAGCGCGTAATCGGTCACCACATGGGTGTAGTAGCCTTTCGGGGCTTCGCGCCTGGTGCCGTTGACGTTCCATTCAGTGTCGAAGTATTTCCCCTGGCCCTGGTGGGCGACGAACCAATCAAATCCGGAACGAGGGGCGTCATTCTTTTCTCCCATGTGCCACTTCCCCACGTAGGCGGTGCTATACCCTCCATCGCGCAGGCGGCCGGGCCAGTGGGGGAGCGCGGCCGGCAGTTCGGTGAAATTGTCGCGGACGCCGTGACGGTGGGCGTACACGCCGGTCAGGATGCTGGCGCGGCTGGGCGAGCAGAGCGAGGTGGTGCAAAACGCATTGGCGAATCGCACGCCCTCGCGGGCCAGCGCGTCGATGTGAGGCGTCTTCACATGGCGCGATCCGTAGCACCCATGGGCGTCCGGCCGCAGGTCGTCGCACAGAATGAACAGGACATTCGGCCGCCGCGCTGCTGAAGGTGCTTGCCCCGGGGTGATGTCGAGGGGGAAGAGGATCAGAAGAACGATCCAAAGCATCCGAGCCAGGGGTGATTTCGATGACATGGGACAGCCAGTGTGCCACCGAACAATGTCGGTGAAAACCCCCAAACATCGGTCTCGCATCGAAGCGGAGATTCGGTATTGAGGCACGTTCGTCATGTTTGGCTTCGATTGTTATTCGCCCCGTGAAATCGCCGAACGCGTGGAGAACGTCGGCGTGAGCAAAGCCGAGCTGCCGCTGGTTTCGTTGTTGGCGTTGGGGGTGTTGGCCGGTGGCTTCATCGGGCTGGGGGGGGTGTACTTCACCCTTGTCATGAGCGATGCGGGCCTGGGGTTCGCGGCCTCGCGGGTGCTGGGCGGGGTGGTATTTTCGCTCGGGCTGATTCTGGTGGTCGTGGCCGGAGCGGAATTGTTCACTGGAAACAACCTGCTTTTGATGGCCTGCGTGTCACGCCGGATCACCATGGGCCGGCTGGCGCGCAACCTCAGCCTCGCCTACGCGGCGAACTTCGTCGGCGCCGCCGGACTGGCCGCGCTGGTCGCCCTGTCCGGACATGCCAAAATGAACCACGGGGCCGTGGGGGAAACCGCGGTGGCCGTGGCGGCGGCCAAATGCGCGCTCCCGTTTGGCGAGGCGTTCTTCAAAGCGGTGCTCGCCAATTTGCTCGTCTGCCTCGCCGTCTGGATCTCGATGGCCGGTCGCACCGTTGTCGACAAGGCCGTCGCCATCATCTTTCCCGTCTCCGCCTTCGTCGCATGCGGATTCGAGCACTGCATCGCCAATATGTATCTCATCCCGCTCGGAATCTTGCTCCGCGAATCCTTTCCAGGCGCCAGCCCGCACCTCGACGCCCTCCATTGGTCCGGCTTCATCGCAAATCTCGTGCCCACTACCCTCGGCAACCTCGTCGGCGGCGCCGGCATGGTCGGCCTCGTCTACTGGCTCATCTACCGCCGCGGCGCCAACAGCCGCGAAAGAAAATCCCCGACCGAGCATGGCCATGCGCCATCCGGATCAATGCCTTCCCGCTCCGAAGACTAGAGCAAAAGATAGAGGAACGCGATCCCGCCGTTTCTACCCGCGGTATGATCCTCCGCTTGAACCACCCAGCTTTTGTGCGGCACTTCCGGAAAACGAAGAACGAAGAACGAACTCCCAGGCAGCGCCTGATTGCGCCGGTTGACCCTTCCTGTAGGATGCAGCCGCATGAGGGAAACTCGAAGCGACGGACGTCGCAGTTTGTTGGACAGGGTGGAGGCCATTGGCAACCGGCTGCCGGATCCGGCGATGCTTTTTGTGTGGGCCTCGTTGCTGGTGATGGTGTGTTCGGCGGTGGTGGCGTCGGCGGGGTGGAGCGTGCAGCCGGTGCGGCCGGAGGCGGTGGTGCGGGTGGTGGTGGATGAAGCGACGGGCGAGAGTCGGACGGAGCCCGTGCGTGGCGAGGACGGGCGGGTGGCGGTGAATTTGGTGGATGTGGGCGAGCCGATCCGGGCGCGCACACTTCTGAACAGTGATGGGATTTTCTGGGCGCTGCGGACGATGGTTAAGAACTTTATCGAGTTCGCGCCGTTGGGGGTGATCATGGTGACCATGCTTGGGGTGGGTGTGGCGGAGCGATCGGGGTTGCTTGGCGCGTTGTTGAAGGCGGTGATGCTTGTGATGCCACGGCGGCTGCTCACGCCTGCGGTGGTGTTTCTCGGGGTGCAATCGTCGTTGGGGGCGGATGCGGGGTATGTCATGCTGCCACCAATCGCGGCGATGCTTTTTAAGTCCGTCGGGCGCAGTCCGCTGGCCGGAGTGGCGGCCGTGTTCAGCGGCATCAGCGCCGGGTTCAGCTCCAACCTCCTCATCACGTCGCTCGATCCATTGCTGGCGACGCTGACCCAGGCCGGCGCCCGCGTCATCGATGCGGATTACGAGGTCAATGCGGCCAGCAATTGGTGGTTCATGGCGGCCTCAACAGGCCTTCTCACCCTGCTCGGCTGGGCGGTCACGGCACGGGTCATCGAACCGCGGCTGGCCGCCCGCACCCCGGAAGATGGCGGACCGCTCCCGGCGGGCCATGACGTGGCTCCGCCGTCGCCGCTTGAGGCGCCGGAGCGACGCGCGTTGACGCGGGCGATGGGAGTTTTGGGTGCGGCGGTCGCGGTGATGATCGCGTTGGTCCTCATCCCGGGATCCCCGATCCACGGGGACGGCCTGCCGGACAGCCGGTCCGCCCGGTGGATCATCGCCATCGTGCCGATTCTGCTCTTCTGTTTTCTGCTGCCCGGCATCGCCTATGGTCGCAGCATCGGGACAATCCGCGACGGTCGCGACGTCGCCCGCCTTATGGCCGATTCGCTGGCCGCCACCGCACCGGTCATCGTGCTCGCGTTTTTCGCAGGGCAGTTCATCGCGTACTTTAAATATTCGCAACTCGACCAGCTGGTGGCGTACGCGCTCGGGAAGCAGCTGGCCGTGAGCGGTCTGAGCCCGCTGCTGCTCCTCGCGGCCTTCGTGGCGCTGGTCATGGGCCTGAATATCCTCATTTCCTCCGCCTCCGCCAAATGGACTCTGCTCGCGCCTGTCTTCGTCCCCATCTTTATGCTGCTTCAGCTCAGCCCTGAACTGACCCAGGCGGCCTACCGCGTCGCGGACTCGTGCACCAACATCATCACCCCGCTCAATCCGTACCTCGTGCTCGTGCTCGCCGCCTGTCGCGTCCACGCGCCGCGCACCGGCACTGGCACCGTGCTCTCGCTCATGCTGCCATACTCCCTGGTCTTCGCGGTTGTGTGGACGCTCTTCCTCCTCGGGTGGGCCGCCGTCGGCCTCGACCTCGGGCCCGGCGGCGGCTTGCGGTACACGCCGTGAATGGCAGGGCCTATTCGCCCTGCATGGACGGCGGCACGTGAAAGAGGAGACGGGCGCGCCGCCCGCCGGGGGAAAGCGCCAGGCCGGTGAGGCCGGCTTTTTTCATTTCCACCGACCCGTCGGCGGCACCGACCCAGTGCGCGATGAGAGCCGAAAGATCCGGTTCATGGCCGACGATGGCCACGCGGTCGAAACTGGAGAAAGCCTTCAGTTCGCGCACGGCGGTTTCAGGCACCATGCCGCAGGCCAGCCACGGTTGCTCCACGGGCTCCGGTAGACCGGCGGATTCGCAGAGCCGCTCCGCCGTCTGGCGGGCGCGCACCAGCGGACTGGTCAGCACGACATCGGGGAGCCGGTCGGTCCGTCGAAGGAAGCGCCCGAGACGCGCGGCCTGTTCGGATCCTTTTTTAACCAAGGCGCGGGCGGCATCACCCGCGGGATGCCCGTGATCCTCGGCCTTCGCATGACGAATGATCAGCAGCTCCATGAAATCCAGTCGCCTCGAGGGCGCGTCGGCTCAAGGAAATTCCAATCGACAGAGATCCCCGCCCCCTCAGCCCTAGGAGGTCTTCTTTCCGGCAGCGGCGTTCTCGGAGGTGGCGCGACGGAACTGCAGCTGCACCACCCGATGACCGTCGGTCCGCGTCACGGTGGCCAACCAGTCGTCCTCGATCTCAATCGTTTCCCCCAGCGTTGGCAGGTGGCCGACTTTTTCCGTCACGTATCCTCCCACCGTGCTCACGTCATCGCTTTCAAGCTCCAACTCGGTCAATTCCGCCAGTTCATGAAGCGGCAGGGTGGCATCAACGAAAAACTCGTCCTCGCTGAGCCGTTGGAAGGCGCGGTCCTCAGTGTCGAACTCATCGTGAATCGTCCCCACGAGTTCTTCGAGCACGTCATCGAGCGTGATCATGCCGATGGTGCCGCCGAACTCATCGACGACGAGCGCGAGATGCGCGTGTTTGTTGAGGAAAAACTTCAGCAGTTTGTCGAGCGGCATGAGCTCCGGCACGGCATGAAGCGGGCGGATGATCGAGCGCAGATCGGGCGGATTTTGGTGCACTATGGCCAGCAGGTCCTTGATGTGCACCATGCCCAGCGTGCTCTCCAAATGTGATTCGATGATCGGAAAGCGTGTGTGCTTCGAGTCGAGCGCCGTCTGGAGGTTTTGGGAAAAGTCGCGGCTTAACTCCAGGGCGACGATGGCGGCGCGTGGCGTCATGATGTCGCGCACGATTCGCTCGCTGAGTTCCAGCGCATTGACGAGGATGTCGCGCTCGGTCTCGGTGACCTCGGATTTTTCCTCGCTCTGTTGGACGAGCAGGCGCAGCTCCTCGGCGCTGTGAACATTGTGATGATCATTGTTGGGCTCGATCCGGAAAACCCATTTCAGCAGGGAATTGGAAGCGGAATTGAGGAGCCAGTTCAGCGGCTTGAAGAGCCAGTGAAACCACGCGAGCGGGGCGGCCGACCAAAGAGTCAATCCCACCGGGCGGTAAAGCGCGAGCGTTTTGGGCATTTGCTCGCCGATGACGACGTGCAGGGCGGTTACCGACAAGATGGCGGTCGACCATGAGATGGCGCGAACCCACGGTGATGGCAAGCCGATCCCGACGGGACCGAGCCAGGGTTCGACCAATCGATGCACGAACGGTTCGGCCAGCGCGCCCAGGACCAGACTGCAGATGGTGATGCCGAGTTGCGCAGCCGAGAGATAGCTGGTCAGGTTTCGGAGGATGTGGCGTGCCCGTTGCGCCCGCCGCACCGTTCCCTTGGGCTCCCCGTCGTCATCGATCAACTCATCGAGCTGGCTCGTCCGCACCTTGACCAAGGCGAATTCGGCCGCCACGAAAAAGCCATTCAGCAGAACAAAAAGGGCGATCAGCGTGACCTGCATCACGATCGCTCCGGCCGTAAGCGGCGGCAGATCGGCGGTCGGAGCGGTCACCGCCGCCCAGAGTGGCTGGAAGCCCGTGATCATCGCACCGCCGGATCCGCATCCGGCCACACGCGTACCAAAATCGAAGCCATCGCAGGGCCACCACTTTCCCCGGAGTCGCCTGCTTCAGAGCTTTTCATACACCCCCTTGTCGCGGCGCTTCATCACCGTGAAGCCGGCCGATTTGGCATCGCTGACGGAAAGGGGCTTCGTCAGCTTGGGGGTACTGATCCGGCTGACGAGTTTTTTCACGGGCCGCTTACAGAAAAGACACTGTTCAAGCGGTGGCCGGCTGATCGGGCGGTTGAGCTCAAACCCGTCCCGGCACATCCGGCATCCTTGTTCAGGGTCAACGGCTATGTATTCGTAAATGGGCATGCGCACATTGGGCCCTGATTTTTGGAAAACTTGGGCGCGCCCCGCCACCACTCGCCCCGGCTCGCCGGAGTGTCCGGCTACCAGCTCGATTTGGTCACCCCCGGGATCAACCCTTGGAGTGCCATTTCACGGAACTGAAGACGGGAGATTTTGAACCGACGAAAGAAAGCCCGGCGGCGACCGGTGATCTGGCAACGGTTGACGACACGTGTCGGGCTCGCGTCGCGAGGCAGAAGCGTCAGGCCGACATAGTCGGCTTTCTCCTTCAATTCCTTTCGCAGGGCGGCATACTTTGCCACCGTGCGTTGTTTGCGCTCGTTGCGTTCGATCCAGCTCGTTTTGGCCATAGGGAGGTTCAACCTGAAGACTTTTCGAGACGGTGCAACTGGTTTTTGGCGGGTTCACGGATCCATGGCTGGCAGCACTCCCCACCGCACATAGCGCGCCGGCCCAGCAGGCGAGGGTATGGGTACTCGGAATAACAGCTCGGCTTGAGACCCCAGATTTTCCAACGGCTGCCAGGAGTCTGGGCGCAGGTCCGGCGACCATTCCGCGAAGCAGGCCACGCCGGCCGCGGCCGGCGATTGAGTCACCCTCAACTCCCAGTGCTCGCCAGTCTCCGTCCACTGCGGCGCCTGCGCGGCATTGTCGGCATGTGGATCGAAACCGAGGGCATATTCGAGCCGATTCGCCAAGCGATCGTGGTCGGGATCTGCGCTGTCCTGCCCCTCATTCTGGCTGAGGGGCGACCCGAAATGGAGGGTGCGCCATCCCTCCAGCGCGGTCGCTTCCCGGCCGAAGACCGCCACACTTTCCACGAGGCTGGATGAAGCGTTGCGGTAGCCGCCCACGACCCGCGCCCGCGCCCGTACGTGGCCCGCCGATGGCAGTTCCAGCCCGCCCAGCTGCCAGCCGCCCTCGATGCGCGAACCAATGCCGAGCCGTGACCAGGTTGCGCCCGCATCGGTGGTGACATCAAACCACACGTCCTGCGTCTCCGGCGCGCTTCCCCCGCGCAGCCACCGCACGGTGTCGGCGTCTGGAACGGTCAGAGATTCGGTGGCAGGATCATTCAGCAATCGGACGTGCGAGTAACGACGGAAGTTATTGACGTGCGTGAAGGGACCGATGGCGAGCAGCCGACCATTCGCTTGCAACGTCACCCCCCGCACGGTGCTGTTGCAGGAGGCGACAAATGTTGGATCCCGGCTGCCGTCGGGAAGCAGACGTATCAAGGTGGGCAATCGCTCGTCCCCGGAGTACGCATTTCCCCCGGCCACGATGATTTTGCCATCCGTCTGCAACGCGATCGAATTCACATTCGTTGCCAAGGCCGGCGCGAAAGACTCGTCCAGCCGGCCATCCATATGCAACCGCGCCAAATACGAGCGCGGCCGGCCGCCCACATGATCAAATGTTCCCCCGACGAGGATCTTGCCATCGGCTTGCCGTGCGAGACAGTCGACATAGGATAATCCTGATGCATCCGTTACGGAAATCGCGAAGGATGGATCGCGCACCCCATGGGTCAGGAGACGCACCAGCCTGTTGACGGGCAGTTCCCCTCCATCGATATAGCGCTGGCCTGTTATGATCGATCCATCGGGCAGGCCGAGGATGGCCGACTTCCAGTAGAAGAGGGTGGTGGTGTCCGATTGGAATGAGGCATCACGGCGGCCTTCCTGGGTCAGTCGCACGGACTGACCAATGGGAATATGGTCATCCGATCTGAATGAGCCGGTCATCAGCAGGCGCCCATCCGGCATCAAAAACGATGATGTAAGTATCTCCGTGTTAAAGTTTTGTAAGTAGTCAGCGGAGATCGCGCCATCCCGGGTCACGCGCATGATTCCCGCCCGGTTGGGTGCGGACGGTGGTGGTATACTCCGACCCGCCAGCCAGCCGCCGTCTTCGAGCGAATGCGCCAGAATTGAGTTGTCCGCCGCTGGCGGGTTCAGGGGAAATGCCAGTGGAGACGGCGTGCCATCCGCGCGAAAAATCCTGGCTTCGTGGCGAAAACTGTTCAGCACAAAATCCCCCTGCACCATGATGGACTGGTCCGCCGCGACGCTGGCATTAAACAAAGCTAGCCCCACCTCAAGCTGGGGGCCGGGTCCAGGTCGGGCCGATCCGAAGACGGTTTCCGGCATGCCGGGGCCGACCAGTGTGAGAGTCAAGTCCTGCCGGTCTTCTCCGCCTTCGTAGTTGGCCCGGAATACAAAAGTCTGTCCCTGGTAATGGGCGACGGCGGCGCCTTCCTGCGGCAGACCGGCCATCATGGGGTCGAAGGCGGGTCCTTCGTACTGGCGATCTTTGGTTTGATTGAGAACGGTCAGCACCAGCCCTGGATCGGGGACAAAGCCGAGCGTGAGGGTGCCGAAAGTCACCCCCTCCAGCCGAAACTCCGGCTGGACTTCAACTCCGACGGAAGGGCTGTCAAAATGGGGAGACAATGTGGTCACGCCCATTCCTTGCAGCGTGACGGTGTACGCGACGCCGGTCTGGCCGGGATAGGACAACTCCAGTTCGGCGGTGTGCAGACTCGCGCCGGATGGATCGAAAGTGAGCACCAAATCCTGGGATTCCTGGGGACCGATGGCGGTGGTCGGTGAATTCAGCACCTCGAAAGCACTGGCCTGCGGGCCGGTGAGGGCAACCGCGGGCGGCGCCATGGCTCCGGGTCCGGCATTCCGCAAGCGCAGCGTGAGGACCTGTGGCGGTTTCCACAGCGGGGCCGGTGGAAAGGTGGCCACTGCGGTGCCGGATGGAAGCGGCATGCCTTCGGCGTTTTCCACCACCAAAACAGGCGCGGCGTTGCCCAGGGAAAGCCACTCTTCGGTGACACCGTGCGAGCCGTTGCCAAGAAATCCGCGCACCCGCACGGCGCCGGAGGCCGGCAGCGCGGCGCCTGCCAATTCCCATCCGGCGGCGACGCGCGTGGCGGCTCCCAGTGGGCTCCAGGAGGAGGTGACGGCATCGAAAACGGCAAATTCCGCGCGCGCGCACTCCTCTTGCGCGCCGGTGTGCCGCCAGAGCAGCGTGGAGGGGGACGTGACCTCGAGTGGAGACGAAACCGCATCGTTGAAGAGCCGGGCCAGCGGTGGCTCCACGGACGCTCCCGTCCAAATACTCCCGTCCCGCTGAATCACCAGATCGACAATGCCAGGGGATTCAAACAATCGGTCCGTCTTGTACGAATGATCGATCGCGCCATCCGCCAGCAGGCGGACCACCCCGTTGCATTGATATTGGTCCAGCTCATCCGAGCCGTACAGCGTGGTGAAATCACCGGCCAGCAGGATCTTGCCGTCCGCCTGCACCGCGATGCGGCGGATGGCGTCGACGCCTCTCGGCGCATGGGCGGTCTGCAGGAATCCCGTATCCCAGTCGCCGTTCGGCTGAAGCCGCAGCAAGTGTCGGCCGCCCGCGGCCCCAGCTGCCAGGATCCGGCCATCCGTCAAAAGGCCCAGTGCCCCCACTTGCTGAAGATTCGCCACATTAAATCCCGCATCGAGGCGGCCGTCCGGGAGCAGGCGAACCAGGCCAGTGCGAGGCACCCCATTGACCGTGTCAAAGCGGCCGCCGACCAGGATGTTTCCATCGGACTGTCGGCTGAGGCACGCGACCGACGAGGCTCCGTCCCCGGTCTGGGATGTCGTCGCGATCGATGGCGAAAACGCTGGATCGATTGTGCCATCCGGGAACAGCCGGATCAGTACAGCCCGCCAGCCGATCCCATCGACCCACTCCCGGCCGCCTACCAGGATTCTCCCGTCGGGCTGGACCAGAAGGGCGGCCACCGACGGGAAAACCCCCGACGGGGCAAATGATGGGTCCAGAAGTCCACTGGGAAGCAGCCGGACAATCTGGGGGTTCGTTGGCCCGCCCTGGACGGAAAAGGCGCCAGCTACAAGGATTCTCGCATCGGCTTGCACGGCCATGGCCTCCACCGATCCGGGCAGCTCGGGGGCAAAGGTGGGATCCGGTGCGCCGTCGGCAAAATGCCGGGCCAACCGGGTCCGCGGCTGGTTATCAAACCACGTGGTTTCTTCGCCGACCAGCAGCCTGCCATCCGCCTGCGCCGCCAGCGCTCGCACGGAGCGGCCGTGCGGATCACGGCGGACACGGATGTCTGGCGCGCCCGGCGCGACCAAACGCAGCGTCAATCCACCGGCGAAAAGCTGATGGTAGTCCGCTTGAAATTGGTAAGTCGCCTGGCCGAAGCGGGCCGTGATGGGAGCCGCTTGTGCGGCATCGATCAGCGAAGCGGACGCCGGCACATTGTCGGCCACGGTGAGGCTCAGCCCCGGCTGGGGCTCAAACAATAGCGTGACCTCTCCCAACGATCGGCCCGGCACGGTGAAATCTTCGGCCCGGGCCGGAATGTGGTTCGGAGTGACGAAAGTGGGAGAGAGGCTGCGACCGGCCTTTCCGGTGAGTGTGACGACAAACGGTCCGTCCGCCACTCCCGCGCCGGTGATGGCCAGTGTGGCGGTGCGAGGACCCACGGCACTCGGCTGGAATACCACGAGGAATGTTCCGATGGCCTGGGGTGGCAGCGATGTTTCCGGTGTCGGCACGACAGTGAAGTCACCCGCGTGCGGCCCCCTTACCGTGAAGGAAAATCCGCGCAGGTCCACATCGCCGGAATTGCGCAGCACGACGGGGATCGCTCGGGAGCGATGCAGCCAGGTTTCTCCACAATCCACCACCCCGGTTCCGGAAGCGAGTGAGGTTCCCGCGGGAAACTCGACTGCCAGCACGGGCGAAGCACCGCCGAATGCCAAATGCTCCTCGGCCGGCCCGGTCGAGGAGTGGCCGGTGAAACCGCGCGCGCGCACCGAGCCGCGTTCCGGCAGGGTGGCGTCGGCCAGCAGCCAGCCGCCGGGCACGCGTGCGCCCGCCCCAAGCGGCGTCCATTCCGTACGGCCGGACGGGCGCGCCTCGAAGATCACCCAGTCCACTTCAGGCGCGGAACCACCGCGCTCCCACCGCAGAGTGGAGCCCTCGATGACGTGGACCACGGAGGTGGCCGGGGAATTGAGCAGCCGCCCGAAAATGTCAGGGCCGCGCGTCTCTTCCCCGGGCCGTGCGCCGTTGATGATCAGGGCGCCGTCATTCTGTACCGCCAGTAGTTCCGGACGGGCGCCGGACTGAGGGTGCATCACCAGCGCGTTGAACGTCGGGTCCCTGGAGCCATCGGCCAGTAGCCTGATAAACGGAGGGTTCGTCTGGTCATCCCGGATCAGGAGGCGGCCATCCGCCTGCACGTGGATGGAGAAAACGGTCCCGACTGTCTCAGGCTGGAACGCCTCATCCACGGAGCCGTCCGCATGGAGGCGCATCAGGTCGCGCAGCGGAGAGGCTGCCGGCACCGGCGAGTACCCACCCACCAGGATCTTACCATCCGCTTGCTCCGCCAACGCCAGGGGGATCAAGGGCGGCTCGCCCGCAGACGCGTCGCGCAGCACGGCGTTGAACGCCGGATCGATCGCTCCAGAGACTTCCAGTCGCAGGAAGCGGGGCTCCTGGATGCCGGCATCGGTTCGAAAAAACTCCCCGGCCACCAGCAGCTGGCCGGATTCTGTCAGCCGCACAAGGGGAAGGCTGACCAGTTTTCGCCCTGGCCAGGATGGCTGGAAACTCGCGTCGACCTCCCCGTTGGGAAGCAGGCGCGTCAGCGTGAACTCGTCGCCCCAAAAATCGGGCCCGTTGACGGTGGATCTCGAATAGGCGATCAGCTTCCTGTCCGGCTGCAAGGCCAGCAGACCCAGCACAGGAAAATCGCCCGCCAGGCGGAATGTGTCGTCCTCGCGTCCGCTCGCCTGTAGCCGCGTCAGTCCCTTGGCGGCGTTGCCCCTCGCGTAGGGAAACTCGCCACTCACCAGAATTTTGCCATCAGGCTGCTCGAGAATTAGATCGACGCGCAAACCGGACGAAGCACCGCTCAGATCCACCTCCGGATTGAAGGAAAAATCCCTGCGCCCGTCCGGCCGCAGCCGCCTCAGGGGGGGCCAAGAGTCAATGGGTTCGGCAGAAGGCGCCATCACCAGGATCCTGCCATCTCCCTGGAGTGCGGCGGTCTGCATTCTTCCGGGAACCTCGGACCGGAACCCGGTGTCCCAGTCGCCTGGCGCCGCGCCGGCCGGAGCCAGGGCCAGAAGGGCAGGCATGAGCCGCAGGCAAACCCGCCGCAACCACCAGCAGACAGTCGTCAGTCGGGAGGGTGCCGCGCAGGGAGATTCTCGCCAGCTAAAATGCATGAACAGCATAAAGACACGCTCCTGAGAGCATACCCGGCGGCCGAAAGTTGTCGCGGATCGGTTTTACCTGAAAATGGCGGCCATGACCACGCCGGCGACCGCGATGGCCGTGCCGAGCAGGGCTCGCGGCGAGGTTTTTTCGCGCTCGACCCACCGGGCCAGCGGCACGATCACTAGAGGAGCGGTGGCCGTGATGGCCACGACGAGGGCGCTGCTGTGGAGGACTTGCAGAGCCCATTGCATGGCACTCACCCCGATCACCGGGCCGAAGAGCGCACTGCCAGCGAGCCAAAACGGAAGGTTCTTCCGGTACTTGGCGGGCACGCGACGCTCGGCCGCCGGTCCCTCGGTCGCCGCCTCGGGTTCGCTGGAGTTCGCGCGACGGCGAGCGGCGATCCGGACCACCGCGAAAGCGAGGGCGGCCACAGCCAGCCCGCCGGCGGCGCGTTGGGCAGTCTGGGAAATGGGAGGCACCTCGAACCCGCCGTCCTGCGCGACCGTCTGGGCCAGGCGACTGAGCACCGCGCCAAACCCCTGACCCCATCCAGCGATGACGGCGTAGATCAAGCCGCGTCCCCAGCGGACCGGTTCACTCGGCCGGTGGAGAGCCAGAAACAACCCGCTCAAAATCACCATCACGCTCAGCCCGAGATTCCACCCGAGTGGCGCGCGCAGCAGCCACCAGTCGCCCACCGCCCCGAAGAAAACACCAAAACTCATCAGGATGAGCACCGTGAGCCGCGAGCCCAAATGGGGGTACGCCAGAAACAAGGCGACATCGCCGATGCCAAAACCGATCACGCCGCTCAACACATACCAGCCGCCCGTTTCGGCCCGCAGGGAATCCGGGTACGCGGCCAGCGTGATCGCCGCCAGCACCAGGGCGGCGAGCAGCAGACGCCAGTAGTTCCCGCGCAGGCTCCCCATGAGCCGGGCCAGCCGCTGCCCGCACACGGCGGAACAGGCGAAACAAAACGTGGCCAGCAGCGCGGGAATCATCGGGAATGGAAGCGCCGACCATGCCGCGACCCGCGCGCATTGCGAGGAGGGATTGGCGCTGGAGGAACGGGGCCTTCCAGGCTGCGCGGCCCGCGGGCATCCTGCCTGCGGGGTCAATTCCCACAGGCTGGAAGCCTGCTACTGGAGGTTGCCCATTTTTCGTGCTTTTTGTTTAACGGAACGACGCTGTGAAGGCGGCATTCAGGTGGGACGCGACCTCCCGGGCGCGTAGGCGGTGAAGACGTACCATTTGGAAATGGTCTCCACTTCTCGAGTGATGGTCGTGTGAATCGCGTCCGTAGAATTCCGCGCACGACCGCTTCTTTCCGCGGTTGCTTTTCCTGGCTTTGGACACCGCTTGAGGAGGTGAGAGCGAGCTTTTTTCACCACGCTCCCACCGCCTACGAGCCCGTGAGGTCTCGTCCCACCTCCAGCCTCAAGCGCCCGCTGAAGCCTGTATTCAAAGGGGGCAAGTTTTTCTGATTCAAGGCGCTTGGACGATAGTTGGCATTGCTGGCGATGCCACAAATCTTCAGCGCCTGGCACGTCGCTTGGCCCAAATATGTACAAACTCCAGGCGCAGGCCGGAGGCCCGCGTTCCAAAGGTGGCCAGCAAATTCGCGGGATAATCCCGCCGTGCGGCCGTTCCCCACCTGGCGGACGGCCATTGACCGGTTGGATTCCCGCGCGCATTCTTCAGTTCCGTGTCCGAAAAACGAGCGATCCGCCATCGGCCGGGCCGGCGCCACCGGCGCCGGCGCGCCAAACCGAAGCCGCCGGGCCAGGCGCCGGGCACGCCGACGTACGTAGGCGGTCATCCGGAAGTGGCCACCCAGATCCAGGTGTTCAGCTACAGCACGCGGCATTTCGAAACGGCGACCGCCCAGGACGTCGCTCATTGCCAGCAATTTCAGCGGCCCGGCCAGCCGCTGTGGCTGCAAGTGACCGGGTTGCGCGACACTCCGAGGATCGCCTCACTCGGGCAGGCCTTCGGGATGCATGCGCTGGTTATCGAGGACGCGCTGAACGGCAATGGGCGATCGAAGCTCGATCAGGACGAGGACTGGTTGTTTGTCACCTTGCGGCTCCTGCGTCTGGACCCGGCCGACGGCCACGTCGAGGATCAGCACTTGGCGTTTTACGTGGCGCCCAACCTCGTGATCACGTTCTGTGAGACGGCCACCGATGTTTTTGCCCCGGTCGAGCAACGCCTCCGCGAGGGTACCGGCCGTCTGCGCTCGCTGCCCATCGATTACCTGCTGTGGGCGTTGCTCGATGCGGTGATCGATCACTATTTTGTGGTCATCGACGCGCTGGAAGCGCACCTCGAGCAAATCGACGAAGGCTTGGAGGATGGCGCCGATCTCATCGAAATCTACGACCTGCACCACGCCCGCGCCGATGTGATCGCCCTCAGCCGGCGCCTTCGACCGATGCGCGAGATCGTCAGCCAATTGAGCCACAGCGACCACCGACTCCTGAGCGACGCCACGCGCATCTATTTCCGCGACCTCTATGATCACGCGATCCACGCGATCGACCAAACCGATGACCTGCGCGAGCTGAGCAACAGCGTGCGAGATTTTTTCCTGGCCTCGGTGAACAACCGAATGAACGAAATCATGAAAGTGCTCGCCTGCGTCTCGGCGGTCTTTTTGCCGCTGACGTTCCTCGCGGGCGTCTACGGCATGAATTTCGATGTCCTGCCGGAAAAATCCTGGCGCTACGGCTATCTCCTCTTCTGGCTCGCCTGCATCCTCATTGTGGCCGGCATGCTTTGGTTCTTTCGGCGCATGCGATGGTTGTGAACCGGTGCGGGCTCATCCCAAGAGCTCGACCATTCCGCCAATCCGGTTCATCGGCGGCCGCGGCGGGGGGAACGCCGAAGAATAAGCGGCCGGGGCGGCTAGTGCTTGCCAACGGCCTTCTTGAGGGCGGCGGCTTTGTCGGTCGCTTCCCAGGTGAGGTCGGCGTCGTCCTTTCCGAAGTGGCCGTAATTCGTGGTTTTTGAATAAATCGGCCGAAGCAGGTTAAGTTGACTGACGATATCGGCGGGTTTGAAGGAAAAGACTTTTTGCACCGCGCCGAGGATGGCATCGTCACTGGCACGGCCGGTGCCGAAGGTGTCGACATAAACACTGACGGGTTTGGGATGGCCGATGGCGTAGGCGAACTGGACTTCGCAGCGCGCGGCCAAGCCGGCGGCGACGATGTTTTTCGCCACCCAACGGCCCATGTAGGCGGCGCTGCGGTCGACTTTGCTCGGGTCCTTGCCGGAAAAAGCGCCGCCGCCGTGGCGCCCCATGCCCCCATAAGTATCCACGATGATTTTACGGCCGGTCAGGCCGGTGTCGCCCTGCGGTCCGCCCACGACAAAGTTTCCGGTCGGATTGATGAGGAACTCGGTGTCCTTGGTGAGCATGGCCTTGGGCAGCACCTTCCGAATGACCTTCTCAATGCAGAATTTCTCGATTTCCGCATGCGCCTTGCCCGCGGCGTGCTGGGTGGAAATCACCACGTTGACCACCCGAGTGGGCTGGTCGTTCAAGTACTCGACCGAAACTTGGGATTTGGCATCGGGGCGCAGCCACGGCGCCTTGCCGGACTTGCGGATGGCGGTCAGCTCACGGCCCAACCGGTGCGCGAACATGATGGGCGCCGGCATGAGCTCCCGCGTCTCGTTGCACGCATACCCGAACATGAGCCCCTGGTCCCCGGCCCCCTGCTCGGCGGTTTTTTTACCGCTGGCCTTCTTCGCGTCCACCCCCTGCGCGATGTCCGGAGACTGGGCGGTCAGAATGTTTTGCACGAATATCTTGTCGGCGTGAAAAACATCGTCGTCGTTGGTGTACCCAATCCCGCGCACCGCATCGCGCACCAACTGGACATAGTCGAGCTTGGCTTTCGTGGTGATCTCCCCGCCGACAATGGCGATGTTGCTCTTCACATACGTCTCGCAGGCCACCCGACTCAACCGGTCCTGCGCCAAGCAGGCGTCCAGCACGGCGTCGGAGATGGTGTCAGCCACTTTGTCGGGATGGCCTTCGCCAACGGATTCTGAGGAGAAGATGTACGATCGGGGCATGTGGAGTGAAGGGTAAGGAGTGAGGGGAAAGGGGAAAGGGGGAAAGAAAGTGTGGGCTGATATCTGGGGGGCGGGGGCGATGGGTCAATGGGAATTTCGCGGTGAGCGGGTGGAGGGACGGCGGATAGTTCAACGGATTTTTGGAGGTGGTGGCTCACTTGGAGTGGCGGCCGGTGGTCGCCACCTGGAGTGTGTCCATATTTGCGCCAGGGGTGATGTCAGGAGCGCAAGATTTTGGCATCGGCAAGAGTTTTGAGCTATTGTCCAAGCACCTTAAATAAGAAGAGCTTGCACCTTTTGAGTACAGGTTTCAGCGGACCATTGAGGCTGAAGGTTGGACGAGACCTCCCGGGCTCGTAGGCGGTGAAGGCGTACCCATCCGCGAATGGTCTCCACTTCTCGAGTGATGGTCGCGTGATTCACACCCGGAGAATTTCCAATGACCTCGTCTTTGCTCATCGCTTTTACTGGCGTTGGGCACCACTTGAAAAGGCAGAAAGGGGCTTCCTTCAGCACGCCCCCACCGCCTACGAGCCCGGGAGGTCTCGTCCCACCTTCAGCCTCAATGGTCCGCTGAAACCTGTACTCAAAAGGTGCAAGCTCTTCTTATTTAAGGTGCTTGGACAATAGCTCAAAACTCTTGCCGATG
>JBJXFS010000331.1:0-60292 GCA_046155625.1 Verrucomicrobiales bacterium
CGAGCCGCCTCACTCTCCCTGCCCCCCACAATCTGTGTCCGCCGCTGCCATCCAGCCTCCTCCCCCTCCTGCACCGCCCCGCCCAGTGACTTGCTCCAGTAATGCACACGCGCCGGGCCCTCCAGAAGTCGCATCAATCGTGCATTTGCAGGCCCCTCGGGGAGCGAAATGCGGGCCTCGTCACCGTTTCCATCGAAGCCGCCTGCCTCGAGGCGCCAATCGCCATAAAACAGCCACTGGCCATCCGCATCCCCCATGGCAACCGCCGCGGGCAATCGGCCCCCGGGGATCCACGAAGCGCGGTCGATCAATGCCTTCAGCACCCCGCCGTCGCATCGGGCGCGCACGCCAATCTTGTGGCTTCCCGCCGGCACATTCACCGCCACGGGTTCCCACGCGTAAGGGTCGCCGTCACGCTGAAGATGCGGCTCCCCGTCAACCTCCAGGATCATGTCATCCTCATCATCGCCTTGGCTGACACGCCACCACAACCCGAACAACCCCGGTCCCGTGACGATGGTCTCAACCACCTCGCCCGGGCCGTCGTCATAAACAGTCTCCAGAACGAGCGCATCCTGCTTGTCCAGAGCCTCCTCACCCTCGACAGGCTGCCAGCCGTCCCCCGCCTGCCACTCAAGACTCGGATCGTCCAGTGCGTTCTGGACGGGGTCAGCCTTCGCGCTGTGCTGCCCCGGCGTTAGGGAGATCAGGAACACCAACGCAGTGGCTGACAGGGGGCAAAAATTCATGGGAACAAGTGAGGCGACCTGAAATCATTGGCTCTACTGTTGTCCGCCGCTGAACGGATGATGGATTCAAGAATCGCCAATTTCTTCAAGATGTAAAGGCGCACCTCTGATAGGAATTTGCTTCCGGGGGCCGGTTCTGGAGAAGGAGGCGTGGGTCACTGGAGGGAGGAAGGAGTCTGACTGGCATGGCACTCATTTTATCAATAAACCGTTGCCCATCATAGTTTTACAACTGCGTTAAAGCGCGACTTTCGTTGGAGTGCCGCCGGAAGAGGCGGAATCGTCGGCCCGGCCGCACTGCTGATCGCCCCAAATCGTTCGCCAGTAGGTCGCCTGACATACCCCGTCGATTCCGCCTTTTCTGGCGGTACTCCAACTCAACGCACCCGCCTCATCGTCAGGCATCGTGCTCGGCGTGTTGCTATTGTTTGGCTAAGACCGGATTGTGTGACGCTCTCTTAACTGAGCGCCATTCGTGTCTGACTGCAGTGAACGCTGAAGCGGGGCGAAGAGTTTGAAGATTCTGGTCTTCTCACCGGGAGTGGGGCCGATGGCGACAAAAAAAAGACCCCGCGAGCGGATCGCGGGGCCTACGTTTTTCCAACTCAACTTGAAAGCGATTCAGGAGGTGCGGCGCTTACGGCGCGAGGACCAAGCGAGAGGGAGCAAGCTGAGGCCCAGCAGAAGAACCGAGGTTCCACCTTCCGGAACGGGGTCCGGTCCAACACTGCCGACGTCGGCAGTGATGTAGAGTCCCATCATGAAGATGTTGTCGTCGTTGGTGTCGTTCTGGGTAAAGATGCTGAAGTCGAGATCTCCTTCACTCAAAAATGAATCGAGAGTGTAAAGTTCATCGTCGAGCGAATCATCGGAGGAGTCGGGGTCGGTTGGATTCGCAGGGTCGTCGCCAATGCCACCGGCCGTGATCAGACTGCCGTCGCTGACTTCGGTGCCGTCATCTAACGAACCCGCTGAGGACGTAAGGCGAGTGCCATTGATGTCGACCTCGCTGACTTGTCCGCAACAACTGAAACTGATGCCGAGCGACATTTCGGCGACAAAGTCAGCCGCAGTAGGATCACCCAACGGGGAGTCGAAATTGATCACCGTGGTCTCGCCACCGGTGTCCTGGCCTCCATCGAGCAGGACAACGCTCGCCTCGGGAAGGCTCATATCTTCGTAGACAACGACGAGAACGTTACCGTCAATGCGCCCGTTCAAAGCCGCACCTTCCAGGACTTCCCAACTGTAAGCGGGGCCGGCGGTGTGCAGAGATTGAACGATGGAAGTGACGTCGGCTCGACCAGTGTACCAGCGACCGATGTCGGCCCGGTCACTCACCGCGCCAACAAGAGTATCGAAGTTGGTGACCGCGTTTCCGCCCAACGAGATGCCGGCGCCATTGTAATGCGCCACAGTGGTGGGACTATCCGAATACCAAGGAAATGGCGTGCCTGCGCTATAGAGGTAGGCGGCCAATACGGTGGCTCCGGCAGGTATCTCCGCCTGAACTTCGCCCACGGGCGTCGAGTTGCCGCCAATGGCATCGATCGAGAGCCCGACGTGGCCTTGCCAGATATCCACCGGCAGCAAGCCGGCACTGGCGTCCGTCATTTGCAGGGCAAGCGCGAACGCGCAAGCCACCGGCATGGAATTGGATCTATTCATGATATTTGAGTATGGTTGGAGAATCGAAGTCAAGGAGCGCGACGATCACAGACCAGTAAGCATTAGCCGCGCCAACTGATCTGAGCGATGATGCGAATATTCTGTATGCTGCATAGCGTCAAGTTTTTGCATATCATATGTTTTTTACCTACGCCACCACGCCCCACTATGGACAACGGTTGTATTGTAAAGAAACCCGACGCTGCCTGGCCGGACACGCGCTGCAATCATTATGCAGTACTCTGACTGTCAACACAATAGAGCAACGATGCCTCTCATCGACCGGGTAATGGCAATGTAAGCGTTCCCGACACCACTTATAGGGCTCCAAGCCCGTTTCATATTAATATTCAGTTGATCTTAAACCGCTTATCACGTTCGCAAATTCCAGCCGAACATGTAAAGAATTCCGACAACCCTCACCAGCCGGCAATTTCCCGCAGCCGCCGGACCGCGTCTTCGGCGCCGTCGAAGGTAGCAGACTTGTTGAGTGCCGCCTCGAAGCGTACGGCTGCTCTGGTCGTTTCTCCCTGTTTTTGGAGGGCGCAGCCGAGGCGATACGTCATGGCGGGATCGGTCACTGGTTGGTCCAGGAGGGGCTGGTAGATTTCGAGAGATTTTTCCGTTTGGCCGAGGCGGTAATAGATCCAGGCCAGGGTATCGCGCGGGCCCGGCTGGTTGGGGTTTGCCGCCGTGCTTTCCAGGGCAAACTTGAGAGCTTTTTCGTGATCGCCCTTTTTCTCGGAGAGTATCCATGCCTTTTGGTTGAGGGCGAGACCGTCACTAGGGTTGAGCGAAGCAGCTTTCGAGTAGGCCTGAAGCGCTTCGTCGATTTGATTGGCCAGGAAGAGCTGCTCGGCCAGCCGCAAGGTGATATGGGAAGCGTTCGGTTGCTGTTCCAGCAGAGTGCGATAGTGGCCCGCGGCCTGGGCATGGCTGCCGGTGGATGCCGCCACCTCGGCGAGAAGTTGGACGGGGAGCGACCACTCGGGAAACCGGGTCGCCGCCTTTTCCAGGAGGGTGCGCGCCGCCTCGTGTTTCTCAAGCGCGGCGAGGGCACGTGCTTGCCAAGCGGCATAGAGTGGATGCCCGGCTTTGGCTGCGGGCTCAGAACCAGCCAAGTTAATGGTTCGGGAATAATAACCCTCGCGAAAGCACAGTGCCATCAGCGACAAGCGGCCCCACCCGGCTTTCGACGTGGTTTCCGCCAGTGATTTCGGCGAAAAATGGGAAAGAGCGAAGTCGGCGCAGAGTGGCGCGGCGGCGCGATAGGCGAGAGGGGCCTTTTCGAAGTCGCCTTGGTCACTGTAAATATTGGCGAGGATGAAGTTGCACAGTGGCTCTTGCGGGTTGTGACGAAGCGCGTGGGTGGCGTGGCGGAGCGCTTCCGGGAGATCGCCTCGCACTTGGGCCAAGACAGCTTGGCCGATCTGGGTCGACACCGCGTCGGGTGCAGCTTTCGCGAAATGAGCGGCCGCGGCGCTGTGATCGCCGGACAGCAGGGCGATCAAGGCTCGCGAGTAGGCGACCTGGGCCGGGGCGACCCCGGCCTCCAGACAGCGGACGAAAGCGTCATCAGCGGCCGCAAGGTTGTCCTGGCACAGGAGGGCACTGGCGAGCACAAACGTCGCAATGGCGGGCGCCTGATCGCCCGCCAAGGCTTGGGTGGCGTGGTCGACGGCCGCCGCATAGTGGTGCTGCAGAAGGGCGATCCTGGCGAGTTGGAGCCTGGCCGGGGTGGCGTTAGCGTGCTTTTCGTACACGCGGGCGGCTTCGGCGAAGCGTGCTTGAGACATATAGAGATCCGCGAGCCGTAGACTGCGCGCGCGATCATCAGCCAAAGACAATGACGTTTCCAAGCAGTGGATGGCGCGATAGAGGCGGCGGTTGGTGGCAAAGACCTCGCCCACCGTCCCATAGAGAGCAGCGCTACCCCTGGGATCCTGCGCGCGTGCCAACTCGAGGGTATGCCAGCACTCCTTGTCCTTGCCTTCGCCGAGCCAGCCAAGAGCGACGAGGAGGCGTGCTCGCATATCGTCCTTATTCTCCTCAAGAATCTTCTTTGCCACTGCGCGCGCCTTCTCGAACGCGTTTTCACGCAAGTGTGCCAGTGCTTCCTTGTGGGCCGCAGAATCACCTTCGGCCGGCGGCAGCAGCATCACGACACCATGGCTGACGGAAAGGCTTAACATCCACGCCAGACCGCACGCGATCCAACGCCTCCTCGCACCCGTGGACGTTGCAGAAGAAAGAAGGTGCCCAGCGTCGGCGGAGGGGGGTGGGTATAACGGATGTAGCATGGGCCGATGATAATCCCAATTCGGGATTTGTCAGTCCTCTGTCCGCCGGTGGAAGGTGCCGCTACGTTCCCAGGCTGGTTAGCCTCACGCGGATCGGTGCCTTTCATCCCAAAAAGGGACTTTGGAACCACGAAAATCACGAAACACACGAAAAATCATTGGGCTAGGACAAGCGACCTCCTCAGCCATCAGCTGGACGGTGGTTGTTGAGCAACGCCTTGGCTTTTCGTGTGTTTCGTGATCCCCCTCCCGGTTTTTGGGTTCATTGGCCCGCACCGCCACCGAGGCCGTCGAGGGGTCACTTGGCGGGTTTCCCCCAGACGCCACAGGGCGGCGAAAATTTCGGCCGCCAGGGTGCGAGGACGAGCGTAGTTTGGTGTATAGGATGAGTATGCAGAATGGGACGCCGGGTTGGTGCCGCTTGGCCGTGTGGGCCGGGGCGGTGGCATTTTTTGTGGCCGGCGCTCCACCGTCCGGCGCGGAAACCATGGCGAGGCCTTCCTCCACCCGTGTGTTGAAAGCCTCTGCTCAAAGGGCCGGTGATCCCGCGAAAGGGTACGACTACCTCATCTACGGAGACTACGTCAGCAGCGGAGTGCCGCTCGCCCTTTACCGACAGGCCGCCGGCGCCAGCCCCTGGGACCTCGACCGCACCGGTCCGGCCAAGGGAGTGGCTTACCGGTTCAACGTTGTCAAGTCACCCGGAGGGGCCGAGTTGGTCGCCCCCAATTGTTTCACCTGCCACGCCGAGCGACTCAACGGGCGCCTGGTCCTCGGGCTGGGCAACAATTCGGACGATCATACCGGCCATGCGTCCGCGCAGGCCGCCGCCGCCTCGCTGGCCACCCTGCTCAGGTACGGTCCCGATTCTCCCGAGGTCAAAGATTCCCAGCCCATCCTTCGGTCCCAACAGGCGATTGGACCGTTCATCACGACTCGCGTCCGCGGAGTGAATCCAGCGGACAAAATCTTCGCCGCCCTTGCGGCCCATCGGCATGGGGTCGATTTGAGCTGGCTCGACCAAAAACAATTCACCGTCCCAGCGGAAACAGTTCCGACTGACGTGCCGGCGTGGTGGTTGATGAAAAAGAAGCACGCATTGTATTACAATGGTCTGGGGCGTGGGGATTTTGCGAGGCTGGCCTCCGCCTCCGGCATGCTCACCTTGAAGGACAGCGCTGAAGCCAAGGCGATCGATGCGCGATTCCCCGATGTCATGGCCTGGATCCGCACCCTCGAACCTCCCCCGTATCCCTATGAGATAAACAAAGCCGTGGCCTCCCGCGGCCGCGCCCACTTTGAGTCCAAATGCTCCCACTGCCACGGAACCTACGGCAGAAAGGAAACCTACCCCAACCGGCTGGTCTCCCTGGAAAAGGTAGGCACCGATCCGATGCTCTCGCAGTCGTACTCCCGCCATCCTGAGTACCACACCTGGTACAATCAAAGCTGGTATGGCCAACCCCCGCATGCGGGCCGGCTCGAACCCAATGCCGGGTATGTCGCGCCGCCGCTGGACGGCATCTGGGCGACCGCACCCTACCTGCACAACGGATCGGTTCCAAGCCTGCAGGATCTGCTCGACAGTGGCCAGCGTCCCGCCTTCTGGCGGAAGGGATTTGAGAACAACGACTATGACCAGGACAAAGCGGGCTGGCGATATCAACGCCTGCCCGGCCCAGGCGATCCCGAGGTTTACGACACGTCGCTACCGGGTTACGGCCACGGCGGTCATCGCTTCGGCGACTCCCTGACCGCCGACGACCGCCGTGCACTCGTCGAGTACCTCAAGACGCTGTGAGTCCACCCTCGTGGGATGGGGTGAGAATACCGCTGAGAATATCCCCCGCCTCGACCCGATTCGGTGAATTTTCATTCTTTCCGAACGATTTTCGACCCACCGTCGGCGCGGCCGAGCTGGCGGAGGTCCTGGGTGTAGATACCGCGGATCTCCCCGCGAGCGCCTCGGTTGGAGAATCGAAGGAGGCAGACGCCTTTTTTGGCTCCGATGTTGCGCAGGAGGACGCGGAATGGCGTGCGCTTGAATTCCTTGTTGCCATTGCCGCGCACGCCGGTGGTAAAATCCTCGAAGTACAGGTTTTCCCCGAGGAACGGTCCTTTGTGGTTCAGCTGGACGATCTTGTCTTCGGCCCGGCGCGCGCCCCCGCCGATCCACTGGACATGGGGACCGTCCACGGTCACCGCGTCCTCGCCCACGTCCTCGAACCACACATCTCTCAGTACATTGTTTCCCCGACAATGGATCCCGTCGGCCCCAGGCCGACCAATAATCACCCGGCGCACACTGGCACCCGGCATCAAGATAATGACCGGGCGCTGCGCTTCCCTCTGGCTGCCGTCGCCCAGAGATCGAGTCGGAACGAATCGCGTGAATTTAAAGTCCACTGACTCGCCAGCGGGAATGACGATGCTCTGGTGCACCACTACCGTCCGACTCGGTGTCGGCATCGCCCACTTCGTCGGCGGCCCGTCCGCCCACACCGCACCGCCGCCCGCTAATCCCAGAATGCCGGCCAGCGTGACTGTGAATATGTTCATCTATGATTGTACGCCGGAACCCACAATCGGCTACAACCCATGATCCCTAAAGAACTGAATCGATGAAGCCGATCCAAGACCCTAACCCCGAGCCCGCATGAGTTGCACCATGACCCCCTGAATCACCAACCCATCCGCCGACACTGCCACGGCCGTCCCATCAGCGGTTCTGAGCATCGGACGACCGTTGGCCACGGACCAGACCCGGAGGACGCTGGCTCCATCGATCAGTGCCGCCACCACATCTCCCTGGCGAGGCGGTACACCGTGCTCGAATACCGCGACGTCCCCAGGCAGCAACCCCAGTGGTCGCATGGCCGCATCAGGCACGCGCAACGCAAACGAACGGGCCGTCGAGCGGATCGCAATGGCGTCGAGCGGAACAAATTCGCAGGAACGCAGGCAGGCTGAAGTCGAAGCAGTCATGCCGGAATGATGCGCGACTCCGACCAAAATGCGAGGAAAAAGTGTTTTTATGAACACTTTAATCCAGACCCTGCTGGTCCAATAGCTTCGGGATCAAGGGCTCCGCCACGATACGGGATGTCGTCGTCATAAATGGCGAATGCCCCGCTTTGGCGCCCAGTACAACCGGCCCCAGCGGGCGCGCGCAATCCACTTTTTCTCAATACAGGCCCCACGACGATGAAGGCACGCCCATCCTCGTCCCTTCCTGAGGCTCCATCTCGGCGAACCCAACCAAAACTCCGCTGCCAGAAAAAGCTTGGCACCGCGGAACGAAATCCTATTGTTCCTTAACAGAAAAATCCACCCCAAGCCCCGTTCTCCCCCCACTCCCCTTCCTCCCCTTCCCCCTCACTTGACGCACGCCTCCGTTCCCAGCGCCGGCCCCTGGAAGCAAATTCCTGCTATCAGCATCAGCCGGGCATGCCATGCTACTTAGATCAGCGATGAAGCGCGGGAAACCTTTGTCAAAGCCGACAACCTCGTGAAGGATACCACGCGCATGGGCAAGGGCCATCACGGAATGACCGGCGGCAACACCGGCGGCGGCACGACCCGAAAAGATGAGGCTGAACCAACGCAACTCCCCAATCATCCTGACTGCACTCGGCCTCGCCGGCATCGCCGGTGTCGCGATCTTTGCACTGATGAAACTTCGCAAACCCGGCGAGGGTTCAGACGCCGTGATCGGGTCGATCAAGACCCGCCGCAGCGGAGAATATCAGCGCCCCGTCCCGCAGATGGGAAGCGTATCGACCGCCATCGATTTTTCCAGCACCGCCCCGAAATCGGCGGCCGATGAACAACTGGAAAACCTCGACCCGGACCAGGCCGGCTGGGAGACTGAATCGCTCAGTGACGCCACCGGCCGCGCAATGGATCAAATTTTTTCCAGTGACGCGACTGCCCGGCCATTCGCGCAGGACTTCCGTGCGACGCCATTCGAGCCGGCATTGACCGAAGTCTTTGCCGACAACGGCATCCGGGTGCGGCGATGGGGAGGTGATCCGCCACCTGATGAGGCACACACTCTGGACGAGTCCGCCTTTCTCACATCCCGCCCGAAGGCGGCCGGCTCCCGGAAAATTGTCCGCATCACCCGCGAGACGGACCGCTTCTTCACGAGGGTGATCGCTTCGACGCACCATGAACCAGCCACGGGGCCGTGGCAGCAGACGACGAGCGAGTGGGACTGCGAATGGGAGCTTCCCGGGAAGGAAAGCCCCGATCTTCCGCGGCTCCGACGACTGACAGTGCGTTCCCACGAAGAGATCACGAGGACCGCCAAAGCACCATGGTTCGAGGACACAGCCGCCAGCGTGCTCCCTGACAAACACGGCCCGCACGACTTCCCCATCACGCACTGGGCACAGCGCCTGACTAAGATCGACGACATGCACTTCACGGGCCACCACGGAATCGCCCTCGGGGACGCGGACGGCGACGGCCATGACGATCTCTATGTCTGCGACGGAGGCGGCCTGCCTAACCGGCTCTATTTGCAAAACCCCGACGCCACCACCCGCGACGTGTCGGCGGAGGCCGGGGTCGATTGGCTCGAAGCTTCAAGGGCTGCGCTGTTCGTCGATCTGGACAACGACGGCGACCAGGATCTTGTCGTGGCCACCGTCGCGCTCATTCTGGTGATGGAGAACGACGGTCAGGCGCGGTTTTCGCTCCACGGCGGCATCCCTGGCATGTCCGATCCCCACTCGCTGTCCGCCGCCGACTTTGACGGCGATGGCACGCTTGATCTCTTCGTGTGCAACTACGGCGCCAGAGCCACTGCCGGCGGCGAGCGCGGGTTCGAGGCCCGGGCTCCCGTGCCTTTCAATGACGCGAAAAACGGCGGGCGCAACGCGCTATTCAGGAACAACGGCGCGCTGCGCTTCTCCGATGTGACTGTCGAAACCGGCCTCACCGCCGGCGGCGACCGCTGGAGTTTCGCGGCGGCGTGGGAGGATTTCGACAACGATGGCGACCAGGATCTCTACATCGCCAACGATTTCGGGCGCAACAACCTGTTCCGCAACGATGGCGGGAAATTTACCGACATCGCATCCGCCGCGGGAGTGGAAGACATTTCCTCCGGCATGTCTGTGGATTGGGGAGATGCCAACCGTGATGGCCGGATGGATATTTACGTGGGCAACATGTTCTCTTCCGCCGGCGGGCGCATCGCCTATCAGCGCCAGTTTGGAAAAAACAACCCGGAAGCCGCGCCCGACTTCCAGCGCATGGCGCGCGGCAACACACTGTTCCATGGGGACAGCGACGGCACGTTTCGCGACGCGAGCGAATCGTCCGGCGTCACCGTTGGACTCTGGGCGTGGAGTTCGCTGTTCGCGGACATCAACAATGACGGCTGGCAGGACTTCGTAGTCACCAACGGCTACATGACCAACCCGCGGGGTGGCGGCCCCGACTTGTGAAGTTTCTTCTGGCGGCAGGTCGTGTCGCCCTCTCCAAAGGATCTGTCAGACAAACCGGCGGTCGATGCCTACGCGACGGCGTGGAAGGCCATCATGAAATCCGCGCGGTCGGGCAATTCGTGGAGCGGCTCAGAGGCGAACCGCACTTTTCTCAACACTGGCGGCGGAAAATTCGCCGATGTCTCCTACATTTGCGGTCTCGCGTTCAAAGACGACGGCCGGGCCATGGCGGTGACGGATTGGGATGAGGATGGCGACCTCGATCTGTGGACTTACAACCGCACCGCACCGCGCCTGCGATTGATGCGCAACAACACGGCGGCGGAAAGCCGCTCCGTTTCGTTCCTCCTCGCCGGCGGACAAAAGTCAAACCGGGATGCCATCGGCGCGCGGCTCGATCTGGTGCTCTCCGACGGCAGCGTGCTGGTTCAGACCCTGCGCGCAGGCAACGGCTTTCTGTCGCAATCGTCCAAATGGCTCCACTTTGGGCTGGGAGCGAACACGACTCCGGAATCGTTGCGGATCCGATGGCCGGATGGCCGCACGGAATCCTTCGCGAACATTCCGGCCAATGCGCGCTGTCGCATCGTGCAGGGTGGCGGGCTGACACAGGTCGCGGCGCGCAAGATCCCACTGCCCGCGGCAAACCACGCACGACCGGCCGAACTCCCGGAACCGCCCCTTCAGGGAATCCTTCCTGGCAAAATTCCACTGCCGGAATTTCAATTCACGCCGGCAGGAAGCACGAATCCGGTGGCGCTGCGTGCGGGGGACAAACCGTTGTTCATCCTTCTGTTCTCCGGCTCCTGCACCAGTTGCGCCAAAGAACTCGCTGAGATCACCAACGGCGAAAAGCGCATCCGCAGCAGCCATGTGGAGGTGCTCGCGCTGTCGATCGATGGGCTTGCCGCAGACACGAGTCCGTCAGCAGGAGACGAGTGGCTCAGGAAATCGGCATTCCCCTTCTCAAGCGGTGCGATTGCCTCCACGACTGCGGACCATCTGCGTTTTCTGCTGCAGTCACTCTACGATTATCCAGCCCCGTTCTCAGTGCCGCTCGGCCTCCTGCTTGACGAGGAACGGCGACTCTTTGCCGTGTATCGCGGACTCGTTTCGCCGGAGCTGTTTCTGAGAGACGCGGAGTTTTCAAAGGCGAATTCGGATCAGCTCCGCGATCTCGCTGTGCCGTTCCCCGGACGCTGGTTCACCGATTCGATCACGCCATCCGCGCTGGCCGAGCTCGTCGCCAGCCCATTCCTCGAAGTATTTCCGCTCCAGGGGCTGCGATACCTCGAATATGCCATGGCCACCGCGCCCGGCCCCGATCAGAAGGAACGCCTGCGGAGGCAGATCAGCCACGGCTACCACGCCCTCGCCCGGCAGGAGAAGGCCGTCGGCAACCACCGCACGGCGGAGACATACTTCGAAGCGACAATTGCACTCGATCCGAACAAGGTCGAATCCCGCATCGATTACGGAGCGCTGCTTGGAAACCAAGGCAAACTCAGCGCGGCTGAAGCGCAGTTCCGCAGGGCACTGGAACTCGATCCCGAAAACGGAGTCGCAAAGAAAAACCTAGAATTGCTGCTCGGCCGACAGCACTGACGGCCGCAGGAGCGCGCTTGCTTCGGCGGAAACCTTAGGGTGCACTTTGAAACAAATCGTGGATCGACGAATGGCGCAATGCGCCTCAGCCCCAGGCACACAGACTGGAGCGCATCGTGCGGCATTTATTCCAAACAGCCCACTTAGCGGCGGCGGCGCGATCCAATAAGGAGAGTGCTCGCGAGGCCGACAACCATGAAAAGCGCCGACGACGGTTCGGGAATCAGATCCACGTTGATGGAAAAGGCATAGGACCTTGGCAGATTCGTGTGTCCAAAACCGTCGACTGCACCGCCAAGGACGGCGGGGCTCATCAGGCCATCGTTGTTGTTGTCGTGATCCATGAATGATCCGCTGTTGAGGTTGGTCTGGATGGGGTTCTGGCTGCCTACCTCCTTCGGATTCACGATGCCTGCGTAAACGTCGGTCGCAGCATTGAGGGTGAAGGTATTGGAGCCTCCGAAAGCCACTGTTGTGTCCACACCAAATCCGCCGGTGATGACTTGAGCATCGCCAACGGCAATGATCTGGTAGGCGTCAGCTCCAGTCAGTACCGCAAGGTACGGCGTAACGCTTCCGGCCTGGCCGGCATTGAACTGCCATGTGGTGGCAGAGTAGACGCCGGCGGGAAGCGACACAAAGAACGACTGATCCAAATTCTGACGGGACTGGTCATTGCTGCCGTTTGAAGGAGTATCGACGGCGTTGTTGGCGCCCGCAAGAGTCAGTGTTCCAACGCCGGCGCCGATGGTGGCTGCGTTGGCGGAAACGGCAACCCCAAGAGCTGCAAATACGGCGACGGATGGAAGATGGAGGTGCATTTTGTTTGGAATTTAATGATTAGGACGGCTTTGATTAGCGAAAACGGCCTTGAAGCGCAAGGTTTTTTTTGAAAACTTCAACTTCAACATGTCCAGCGCGAAGGCGGCCGGCCGGATGCCTTTCGTCTTCCAGAAATCCCGGCCCTCAAACTTGATCGGCGTGGCCGTGTAGTCCCCGACCAGGTCCACCCTGGTCTCGTTCTCCGAAATCTGGCCTTCCAGCCCGAGGCTCCAGTAAACTCCGTTGACGAGCATTCTCCGCATGCCCGCCGAAAGCAGATCGGTCGAGGCACCCCTGGTCGCCGCAAAGACGCGCCCGCTTTTGCCGCCGGGGACCTCATAGCTCTTGGTCCAGGCTACGGGCAACATGGGATCGTTCGGGTTGTAACGATCTTCGCCCCGGTCAGCCGTCGGGTTGTGCCCGGTGGAGGCGACTTCATCGTCGCCCGGTCTCATGCCGAAGAACTTGTCTTTGGGTTGGTACGGTCCCTTGCGGTTCATCACCTGTCCCCATGATGACAGGCGAGGAGTCGCCTGGAAGAGGCTCGCTTCCCTCGCAACCAGGCCGCGCGTGCTCTGATGATTGTGATACCCGTAATGGTAGAACCAGGTGTCTCCCATCTCCAGACCTCCGAAGCCTCCCGTGTGGTCTATCGGTTCCATTCCCTCGTGACTTGCGTCGCAGCGTCTGGGCTGTCACTGTTCGCGCGTGTCACAGCCGGCCAATCAGTTTCCGCCTACGCACTGGAGTCTCATTGCGGCGGCGCGCGATGGCTCGGAGCGCGATGCGGCGGCGGCGCTGGATGCGCTGTGCCGCGCCTACTGGCAGCCGCTCTATGCTTTCGCGCGGCGGCGCGGGGTGTTGCAGGATGAGGCTCCGGACTGCGTGCAGGAGTTTCTCTCGGACTTCATCGAGCGCGGGGATTTGATCCGGTCTTCACCGGAGCGCGGGCGCTTTCGCTCGTTTCTCATGGCGGCATTTCAGAATTTTCTCGTGAGCCGGCAGCGACGGGAAATGGCGCAGAAGCGCGGCGGGAAAGTGAATTTCATCGCGCTGGATGACCTGGCAAAGGAGGAGCAGTGGCAGGCCGCGGCGGCGGGCACCCCGGCGGAGCAACTGTTCGATCGACGCTGGGCGGAGGAAATCATGGCGCGGACGCTGCGGCGGGTGGAGGGCGATTATGAGCGTGCGGGCAGCGGGGAAATGTTCACCGCCATGCGTCCGGCGCTCTTCGGCGAGAAGACGGAGGGTCTCGCATTTCTGGCGCAGCGGTTCGGCATCACGCCGGGAGGCGTGGGTGCGGCGGTGTTTCGCCTGCGGGGGAAGTTCCGCACCGTGCTGCGCGATGAAGTCAGCCAGACCGTGGCAGAGCCACAGGAGGTGGACGAGGAAATACAATATCTCCTGACGCTGTTGGCACAATGAGTCAGCGCCATGAATGCCGATGACATTGCCATCTCCCCGCAGCCGGACTGGCGCGGGCTGGCGCACGCGATGCTGAAAGAGCGTGGGGCCGCGGCGGCGCTGCCGGAGGGGACGGCGTTGCGGTATTTTGGCGACTACCTGCTGGAGGAGGAAATTGCGCGCGGCGGCATGGGCATCGTGTATCGCGCGGTGCAGTTGCCGCTGGGGCGCACGGTGGCGGTGAAGGTGCTGCGCGACGGAGCGTTCGCCGGCGGGAGTGAGGTGGAGCGATTCCGGCGCGAAGCCTCCTCGGCGGCGGCGCTACGGCACCGGAATATCGTGGGCATTCACGAGATCGGGGAGCACGAGGGTGCGCACTTTTTCAGCATGGACTATGTGGCCGGGCCGACGCTGGGGCAGTTGTTGCGCGATGGCTCGCTGCCGGCGCGAAACGCGGCGGCACTGATGGTGAAGATAGCACAGGCCATTCACCACGCGCACGCGGCGGGCGTGCTGCACCGCGATCTCAAGCCATCGAATGTGCTCATGGATACCGAGGGCGAGCCGATGGTGACGGACTTCGGCCTCGCCAGGCTCGACGCCGCGGAGATGGGCCTCACGCTTTCCGGTCAGGTGCTCGGAACCCCGGCCTACATGGCCCCGGAGCAGGCGGAGGGATTGTCGAAGGAGGCGGGGCCGCCCACGGATGTCTATGGCCTCGGCGCGCTGTTCTATCACATGCTCACGGGCCGGATGCCATTCACGGGTGACTCGCACATGGCAGTACTGAAACAGGTGACGAACGATGAGCCGGTGAGCGCGGTGCTGCTGAATCCCTCCGTGCCGCGCGATGTGGAGACGGTGTGTGCCAAGGCGATGTCGAAGGACCCGGCGCGGCGTTATGCCTCGGCGCTGGCGCTGGCGGAAGACTTGAAGCGGTTTCTGGACGGGAAGCCCGTGCTCGCGCGTCCGGTCTCGCCCGCGGGGAAACTCTGGCGCTGGGCGCGGCGGCATCGCGCGCTGGCGGCATCGCTGGCGGGAGTGGCGCTGTCGCTGCTGGCGGTGGCGGTGGTGTCCGCAGTGTCGGCACGGCGACTGAAGTCCTCGCGCGATGACGAGAAGGCCGCCCGCGTGTTGGCGGATGAGAATGCGTGGCGTGCGGAGTTGAATCTCTACGCCGCGGACATGAAGACGGCATGGCAGCAGTATCAGGAGGGTGCGCTGGATGCGATGATTCGCCGGCTGCGCGAACACACGCCGGCACCGGGTGCGCGCGATCCGCGCGGCGTGGAGTGGTATCTGCTGGATCGTTTGTCGCAGGGCGATCAGACGGCGACCTTTCCGCTGCCGCGGCCGGTGGAGGAAGCGGCGTTCACCAGCGATGCCCAGTGGTGCGTGGTGGCGGGCGGCGGCACGGCGCGGTTGCTTGATGCGCGGTTGCAGAAGGAGGCGCTGTCATGGCCGGAGACCGCGGCTGGCGGGCACCGGCAGCTCCTGACGGTGCCGGACACAAAGCAGTTCGTCATGTCATCGGCGGGCGGACTGCGCCTCCTTGATGCCGAGAAAGGCACCGTGCACGTGCTGCACGAAGAGCCGTGCGATGCGCTCGCCTTCTCCCGCGACGGCGCGCGGCTGGCGGCGGGCAACCGCATCGCCGCGCGTGAGGAGGATCCGGCGCGGCATCGTGTCAGGATTTTTAAAACGGCGGACTGGAGCGTGGAGCGCGAGCTGCCGATGTTCTGCCGCGGTCTTGCGTGGGATGCGCAGGGCCGGCTCATCGTCTGCGATACGCCCAAAGGCTCGCCCGGACGACTGACATGGGTTGATCCGGCGCAGGAGGCGCCCGTCCGGCAGTTCGCGCTGAACCCCGGGCACTCCACTGTGCAGGCGGCGTGGCTGAATACCGTGGCGGACCGCTTTCTCTGCCAGTTGGGAAATCAGGAAAACATCTTTGGCACGATGAGCACGGGAAACATCTTCCTGCGCCGCCCGGGATTCAGCATGGAGCAGGCGTGCATGGAGGAGAATGGAAACCGGCTCATCTTCGCCGGTCAGGACCAGGCACTGCGACTGTGGAGCACGATAGACGGTGAATACGGCCCGTCGCGCCGCGGGCACACGGACCGCGTGCTGGCGGTGGCGTTCACACCCGGGGCGCAGGGCATGAGGAGCATCGCCGTGGACGGCACGCTGCGGGAGTGGGATTTGCGGAGCGACTGGCAGGCCAGCGTGAGCGGCTTCCGCAGTGCGGACGCGCTGACCGGTGCGCCGCTGCTCTCGCCAGATGGAGCGCACGCGGCATTGTGCAGCGGCACGCACGCCACAAGACAGGACGATGCGTTTTCCCTGCACGATCTCCACGGGGGCAAAGCCCGCGGTCGCTACTACGCCTCGCCACTGGCATGGTCGCCGGATGGCGCATGGATCCTCGCTCTGCGTCGCGCGAAGGTGCTGCTCATCAATCCCGCACAGAGCAGGGAGCACACGCTGCTGGAATTGCCGGCGGCCCCGCAGCCGTGGCTGCCGCGCGTGTCGCCGGACTGGAAATGGCTCGTGTGGTCACCGGACGGCGCGCAGTTGAAAATAACGGAACTCCCCGGCGGACGCACGCTGACGGAACTGCCCTGCGCCAATGCCGCACCCGCCTTTTCGCCGGATGGCACACGGCTCGCCGTGCCCGGCGCGGACGGCATGGTGTTCGTCAGTCTTCCGGGCGGTGAGGTGACGCGCTCCGCCATCCCCGCGGCATCACTCGCGGCATGGTCACCGGATGGCGCGCTGATCGCCGTGCGCGATGGCACCGGCGTGCGCGTGCATGAAGCCGCCAGCGGTGCGCTGAGGCATGAGTTGTCAGGCCATCGTGCGCCCGTGTGCGGCATGGCGTGGAGTCCCGATGCCCGCACGCTCGCCACAGGCTGCGAGGACAACACGGTGCATTTTTGGAATCTCGCCACCAGCCGCGATGCCCTGGTGCTGCCGTTGCACACGCCGCCGGTGCTCATGGCCTTCGCGCGTGACGGCAGCGCGCTCATCGCCGGCGGACGGCGCGGTTATCGCATTCTTGAGACCACGCTTCGTCTTGAGCCAGCCGCTGTGCCGTCCGTCGCACTGGCATTTCCCGATCCCACAACGTGCGCGCCGGCGGAAATCCCAGCGCCGCCACCCGATCCCGCCAGCGACGACGAAGTCATCAAGCGCCGCCTGCGCACGCTCTGGGAAGCCGCGCACACTTACCGCCGACAAAACAACCGCTGGCCCGATCATCTCAGCCACCTGCGCGATCTCCTGCCCGAGCCGCTCGACCGCGCGCTCAAAAGCCCCGAGGCCGAGCGCGGCACGTTCCTCTATCAGAACGACTACACCGACCCGGCCTATCCTTCCCCCTTCCACTACGAATGGTGCTCCGTCGTCTGCGATCCGACCATGGGCGACAAGGACCTGAGCTGGAAAACGGACGGCCCCGTGACCCAGCGCGAATACGCCGAACGCGCCCGCGCAACCTACGGTGACAAGGTGCCATTCATCCGCCTCTTTGGAACCCACGAGGAGGGCAAACTCCCCGCCATCCTCTACGACGGCACGCTCGCCCACCTGCCAGACAACTGGGAGCAAGCCTACCAATCCGGCTGGCGGCCCCCAGAGTGGAATTAGGCGGGACTCCAGCGGGTCACTGCTGCACGCGGAGGCGGAGGTAGCCGCGGGGGTGGTAGTCGAAAGGATCGGCGAGGCGGAGGGTGATGGTTTCGTTGCCCTGGGCGTCGAGGGGGCCGCTTTCGAGAATGACGCCGCTGGTGGTCCAGGTGCCGAGTTCGTCGCTGCGTTCGCCGATGTATTGCACGTCGATGGGGCGATTGGGGCCACCGGGGCGGGTGTATTGTACGCCGAGGAAGAGGTCGCCGCCATTATTGTAGCGGATGACATCAGATGCGGGAGCGGCGGCGGCGGAATTGGGATTGGTGCCGAGCGCGCATTCAAGGCCGTTGGACCAGCCGTCCTTGTCGGGATCGGCGCTGAATTCGGCGTCCGGCCCGGTGGCGAAGTTCTGCGCGGTGGCCCATTGGGCGTAGGTTTGCGGCGCGGGGGCAGCCGTGAGTCCGACTTCGTAGCCGATGGAGCCACCACTGGTCACTTTCTCGTAAAAGGGCACGAAACCCGCGGGCACGTTGGTGAACTCCGGAGTGAAGTCACCGCTGGGAGGACTTTGCACGCTTTGGTAATCAATCACTCTCCAGCGGTCACCGCTCACCGGAGTGAAGTTTCCAAAGTTAATGCGCAGCTTGCCGCCGGCGGCTAAAGGATAATTCTGCGTCCCGATGAGCATCCTCGCCCACTGGGTGTTCTGCCCCGGACGTCCGGCGATGTCGAAGGAAAGGACGCTGGATGGCGTGCAGACCAATCCCATTAGCGCTGTGAGTGTGATAGAGTTTGTGCTGCCCGCAGAAGTGGCGAGGCAGTGCAGGGTGCCGGAGTTTGTAATCGTGTTGTTTCCGAAGAGGCCATAATTCCAGTCCGTGGGTGCGGTAACCGTGATTTCTCCGAGGTTGTTGGCCGGTCCGAAGACGCTGCCGCCGTTGAGCTCCCATGTTCCCGGCGCGGCATTGAGAGTGCCCGTGACGGTGGCATTGCCGGCATAGAGTCCGGCGCCGGGTTGAAGCCGCACTTTGCCGGACCCGGTCAGGGTGAGCGTGCCGTCAGTGTCAAAGTAAATGCGGTGGGCCATCTCCATCGTGGTGCCGCTGGCCACGCGGATGCTTCCGCCATTGTTGAAGTGAAGCTCACCCGGGAAACGAAGCACGCCGCCGGTGACTTCGATGCGCCCGGCATTGGCATCCGTGGCGGAGCCGTAATTGACCAGGCTGGTCGCGTTGAACTCGCTGGTGCCCGGGCCACTTTTCCGAAGATGCGCGTAGTTGTACACGGTCGGGGGAACGGTTTGGGCGGCGAAGCTGGCAGTGTTCTCCAGGTCCCAGACAGCGGAACTATTCGCGGCGGAGCCATTGGTGACGCCGCCGAGGATGATGTTGACGTTGATCTGGCGGACATGTCCCAGATTGACCATGCCACGCCAAACGGAATCAGCCGTGACATGAATGCTGCCGGCATTCACGAGATTGCGCATTTCCGCGCCGGCGCATTCCAGTTTCCCCTCCGGCGCGGCGAGTTGCGCGGCCCCAGTGGATGCGGGGTCTTCAATGACGCACCCCGGCGGCAGCCGCATTATGCCGCCTCCAGTCACGGTCGTGATGCCTGGATTCATCAGATGATTGGGACCGGACAGCAGGAGCACGGCCCCGGGCGCGATCTCCGCCTTCAGTCCGTAATAGTTCGTGACGCCGGTCCCGGTCTGATTGACCAGCGTGCCGGAGTCCACCTGGATGGTGCCCGATCGAGTGAACACGCCAGCGGCGTAGTTGTTGAGGGCCACGTCCTGGATGTAAGCAGTGCCGACGCCGGTCTTGCGAATGACGCCGTAGTTGTTGATGATGGGCGAGCCGCCGCCGCCGCTGTTGGCGTTGATGGTGGCGTTGGGCTGAGTAAGGGCGATTTCGGCATAGGGCGCATTGGGCAGGCCGCTGGATTGATTCCTGAGGCTGTTCAGTCCGAACGCCAAACTGAGCGTGGTGGGAATGGAGATGCGGTTCGAGTTCAGAAACTCCCCGCCTCCCCCCACCGTGCTCGGCGCGGCGATGACGACATCGCCCATATTGTGCAGCTTGCCGGTGATGTAGCCGCGGCTCCAGGTGCTGCCGCCGTCGAAGGAGAGAAGGTCCAGGCTGCTGCTGATGGCGGCCCCTTCCTGGATGTTGACGCCGTTGAGCGCGAGCTGACCGGAGGGAAACGGAAGCACGGGATCCAGGCCGGCACCGAGGACGATGCCGATGTTGTTTAGATGGACGATGTGACCGATGTTAATGTCCACACTGTCGCCGTCCCGGGGCCAGCTGTTCGGCACACCCCAGACGCCCTTGTACTGGTGCGCTGGCCCATGGCCGTAGAGATAATCGAAGGCGACCCAGGAGTAATTCGGGCCCGGGTTGTAAAAGGGCGACATCGGATCCTGATCATCGGGATAAGTCTGCCACGTCGCGGCGGGAGCAGCGGGAGCGGCGGGCGAGCAGAGCGGCAAAGCAGGGAGAAGCGATGCGTAGGGTGGAGGATGTATTCATGGCGAATGGCAGTAGTGCGAGTGAATCGGGCCGGCGGGCCTCACTCCTGTTCTGCGCAATCCGCGGCGCGGCTTTTCGCGGGGGACGGAAAATAATTTCAGACACCTCGAGCCGGCCGCCAGGAAGCCGGGGTTGTCCGGCGTGCCGAGCTGCGCGGAGACTGGTCCGCATTGCCGCACCGTCGGATGGGCCCGCCTTCCCGCCATGCCGTCGTCATCAGAAAGCCCCAGAGATTGACGCCACCCTTGTCAGTAGAGACTAGCGGGCGCATACCCGAATGGGGGGCGGCGGTGGCGGAGAGAAACAACCGCCACGTGACGAACCATAACGAACAAACACGGCCCTCCGCGGCCATGTTCTTATTTTGCCTGTTTTCCGCTGTAACTCGTTTATTTTGAATTGGTCGGGGCGGCCAGATTCGAACTGACGACTTCCTGCTCCCAAAGCAGGCGCTCTACCAGGCTGAGCTACGCCCCGTACACATCGGAGGGAAACGACAGGATTCCACGGGACATGCCGGTGTGCAACCGGCAATCCTTTTTTTGTTCTTGGTTCTTGGTTCTTCGTTCTTCGTTCTGGGTTCTTCGTTCTGGGTTCGGCCGGTTTCATGGCTTTTGGCCACTCCAGTCCCTTAGGTCCTTTTTGTCCCTTCCGTCCCTTTTCAGACAAAGACCTCTCCCTTTTCAGACAAAAAGCTCACCTTTTCAGACAAAAACCTCGCTTAATACTCTCCCGGGGCCGGAGCCACTGGGCTGGGGGCTTGGAGTGAGCGTGGATCCAGGCCGTACGTTTTTTCCAGGGACGCTTGCACGTCGCCGAGGGTGCGGGTGGCGGTGTCGACCACGGTGACGACGCCGTCGACCCAATGGTCTCGGGCGAAGTGGGGGGCTCCTTGGTTGACGATGGCCTGCAATTGGGCCTGGGAGACGAATGGTTCGAGGCCGTAGCCGATGATGAGCGAGGCGCGGGCGTTGGCGGAATCGAGGGTGAGGAGCAGGTCGCGGCTTTTGCCGCCGCGGTCGAGGTCGCGGCAAATGCCGCCGCGGTTAAAGATCCAGAAGGCGTAGGCGGCGAGCGGTTGGGTCGGCTGGAGGGCGGTAGTGACGATGGAGAACGCGATTTGCGGGAAGCGATCGTGGAGGCGGGCGGTGGCGTCCTGGATGCGTCGGGCGTCGCGGGGGCGGAAGAGCCCGGCGAGGTCGGAGAGGCCGGGGGCGAGGCGCGGCATGACGCCGTAGTAAGCCGCGACACGTTCCAGCGAGAACCCACAGTGGGGGCACTGCGGGGTGCATTCGAACGCGGCGGCCTGGCAGTACGGGCAGTGCATCAGCGGGATGCTCAGCAATAGGTGGCGGCGGGCAGGCGTCGAGCGGGAAAATCGTGATGGTGGCTGTCGAGCCACCGATTTCCCGACTTGCGGGCAGGCGGGCGCGGTGGCAGGAAAGCGGGATGAAGGAACTGGAAGACAAAGTGGCGGTTGTGACCGGTGCTGGTCGCGGCATTGGCTTGGCGGTGGCGCGGCGGTTGGCCGATTTGGGCGCGAAGGTGGCGGTGGTCAGCCGCACGGAAGCCAACTCGGCGAAAGCGGCGGCGGCGATCAACGAAGCGCATCCTGGGGCGGCGCGGGCGTACGCGGTCGATATGGCCGATGGAGAGGCGGTGGGAACGGCGGCCAAGCAGATCGTGGAGGACTTTGGCAAGGTCGACATCCTGGTGAACAACGCGGGGGTGACGCGCGACGGCCTGACCATGCGGATGAGCGAGGAGGACTGGGACGTTGTGCTCGACACCAACCTCAAGGGCGCGTTTCACGCGGTAAAGGCATTCCAGCGCTCGCTCCTCCGTCAAAAGGACGCCCGAATCATCAATGTGGCCAGCGTGATCGGGCTCATTGGCAATGCCGGCCAGGCGAACTACGCCGCGAGCAAAGGCGGCCTGATTGCCATGACCAAAGCGTTGGCCAAGGAATTCGCCGGCCGCGGCGTGACGGTCAATGCCATTGCTCCCGGATTCATCCAGACCGACATGACGTCCGCGCTCACCGAAGCCCAACGCGAATCGATCTTGCTCCAAATCCCGCTCGGGTTTTTGGGCGAGGCTGACGACATCGCGCATGCCGCCGGCTTTCTGGCCAGCCCGTGCGCCCGCTTTATCACGGGGCAGGTTCTGGTGGTCGATGGCGGGATGGTCATGTAGACCACCGGCTCAAAGCAACTGACGGTTCTTGACCTCCATGTAGCGCGAGACGACGTCGACGGTCAGCGCGGCGGAATCGGGCAGTGACAATCGCACGCCCTGGCGCGCGAGCACTGCCGTCACCTCCTGCAGGTCATGCCATAGAAAATGGCCACTGAGATCGCGAAAAATGTCGTCCAGATCCTCGACACCGGGATTGGAGAAGAGCGGGGCCGCGCGCGGCGGCCTGATCATGCTGACAATGACGACGTGATGCTGCGCGACGAGGCGGACGTCGCGCACAAACGCCTCGGCCTGGAGGGGGTCGCTCAGATCCGTGAGGATCACGACCAGAGCCCGCCGGGTGAGCGAGCGGCGCAGGGAAACGAAAAGCTCCTCGAAATCCGGGGCCACCAATCGCGGCTCGAGCGTGAGCACGGCATTGCGGCAACTTCCGTAATGGGCGCGACCCGCCCCCGCGCGGATAAAGCGCGTGACTTGATCGGCAAACGTGACCAAGCCAAAGAGGTCGTGCTGGCGCTCGGCGGCCAGACCGAGCGCCAAAGCGCTTTCCAAGGCGCGTTCCAGGTGCGTCTCGATCGCTGCGTCCCCTCCCATCGGGGCGCCGGCGACCTGGGCCGGCCGGTCATCCGGCGGACTCGGGGCTGAAGGAAGCTCGCGCGCGCTCAACCGTGAATGATCGATGACGACATACACCTCGCGCGTGCGCTCGATTTGAAAGGTCTTGGTCACGGGGAACCCGCGGCGGGCGGTGGACTTCCAATGGATGTCCCCAAAGTCATCCCCGGCCGTGTAATCGCGCAGGTGGTCGTACTCGCGCCCCTTGCCGACTTGAGCGCGTGCATGACGTCCCAGGCCGCCACGGTTAAGGAATACGGCTGAGAGGGCCGTGCGTTCCCGCCTCAAATCAGGATACACCAGCAACTCCGTGCCTAACGGAACCGCCCGGCGACGGAGCCACAGGCCGATTGGCGAGGCCGCTTCAACGAAGGCAAAATCAAACCGATGACGGCCTCGCTTCAGGACGCGCAATGGCCACTCGGCGACCGCCTCCGCCGGCTCCAGGCGCACCACGGGATCGGCGCAGCGCACGACATCAGGCAACGAGAGACCAATCCGCGTCGTCGTTACCAGTCCCTGGACCGGCACCTGAAGATCGACCACTCGCCCGCGCGCACCGTGGATCACGGCAGGTGCGTCCACCGCCACGCGGTCGAGTCGCGACCAGCCGAGCCACGCGTCCACCACAGCCAACGCCACCAACGCCAGCATGGCCAGTCCGCACACCCCTGCCCATTCCGGCATGGCGCCGGCCAGGGTCGCCGCCGGAACGACCACGACCCCGGCGATCCAAAGCAGGCGCTTCGATGGAACCAAGGGGCACATGGACACGCTGACGACCTTACGCACCGCGGACGGCATGCCGTGAGTTTTTTTCATCCACTGGGCCCATTCCCTCCGCTTGACGGATCGGCCTCCCCCGCCCCACGCTGCCGGACTTCATGAGACTCACGTTCTGCGGTGCCGCCGGCACCACCACCGGATCCCAGCACCTGCTCGAGGTCGATGGCCAGCGCATCCTCCTGGACTGCGGGTTGTACCAGGGGAAGCGCGAAGACGCCCTGGAGCGCAACCGCCATTTCCGCTTCGATCCGGCCTCGCTCGACGCGGTGGTGCTCAGTCATGCCCATATCGACCACAGCGGCAACCTGCCCAACCTTTCCCGCCAAGGGTATCGCGGCAACATCTACTGCACTTTCGCCACCCGGGACCTCTGCCAGATCATGCTCGCCGACTCGGCGCGCATTCAGCAAAGCGACATCGATTGGCTGAACAAGCACCGGAGCCGCCGCAACGAGCCCCCCCTGGCCCCACTCTACTCACCCCCGGACGCCGAGAAGTGTCTGCGGCAGTTCGTGACCTTCGATTACCACCGGAAAATGACCATCGCGAACGGGGTCGATCTGACCTTCATCGATGCCGGCCACCTGCTCGGCGCGGCCCAGGTCATTCTCGATGTGACCGAGGACGGCCATCGCCGGCGATTCCTCTTCTCCGGGGATGTCGGCCGCGGGGACGACGTGCTGCTGCGCGACCCCGAAGTGGCCGAGGAGGTCGACTTTGTCCTTATGGAAAGCACCTATGGCGGCCGCGAGCACGAGCTTTCCCCACAGGCGCACGAGCGCATTGAAGGACTGCTGAAGAAGGCGTTGCACGATTGCGGGAAGGTCATCATTCCGGCATTCGCCGTCGAGCGGACGCAACAATTGATCTACGTGTTGAACCACCTGCTCGACCAAGGCCGGTTGCCGCCGGTCCCCATTTTCGTCGACAGTCCGCTGGCGGTCGACGCCACGGAGATTTTCCGGCTGCATCCCGAATGCTTTAACGAGGAGGTGTACGAATTCCTCTTCAAGAAGCGAAATCCCTTCCACTTCGAAGGCTTGTCGCTCATCCGCTCGGTCGAGCAATCGAAGGCGCTGAACCAGCTGAAACAACCGGCCATCATCATCGCGGCCTCCGGCATGTGCGAGGCCGGCCGAGTCCTTCACCATCTGAAAAACAACCTGGCCGACCCGTGCACGACCGTGCTCTTCGTCGGGTACTGTGCCGAGCAGACGCTCGGCTGGAAACTGCGCGAGGGGTTCCGCGAGGTCAACGTCCTGGGCGAACGCGTGAAAGTGCGCGCCCGCATCGAGGCGCTCGACTCATTTTCCGGCCACGCCGATCACAGCGAACTGCTCGGGTACTACGAGCGCATGACCGGCCGCAAGGAGCAGACGTGGCTGGTCCACGGCGCGCCCGAACGCAGCGAGGCATTCAAAAACGGCCTGCGCGAGCGGTTTCAAGCCAACGTCCACGTCGCCACCTTGGGCCAAAGCATCGACTGGTAGCGCCGGATTCGCCTCAGCGCGCGTAGCTGCGTGCCAGAGTCACGGTCTCGGCGGTCTCGAGGTTTTCGACCACCACCTGAGTCGGCCGCACATCGAGGACGCGGTAACGGGCCGGCTCGGCGTCGCCGGCGGTAAACTCATCGCCTTCCTGCACTTCATACACTTCGTTTCCGGATCCAGCGCTGATGAGCGCCGTGGAATCGCTGGACGGCACCGCCTGCTGACGGCGCACGATGTGTCGCACGCCGGTCGACCGGTCGCGCACGATGGCGTGGGAAACGTCGAGGGGTCGCCCTTCACCCATCTTGCTATCCATGAATCGGCGCTCGACTCGGACCAGTTCCAGTCCGGTGTCGCCAATCACTCCTCCAGCCGGAACAATCTCCGGCGCCTGGCCGGCCTTCCCGATAACCCGAATGCGGGCGGACTCGCCCTGGGCGGGCACCTCCTCCAGCACGATCGGCAATTGGCCCTGCCGGTAATCGCGGACCCGCACCCGCTCGCGCACCGAACTGGTCGATCCATCCGCCAACCCCTGAAGCCGCGCGCCATGCAGTCGCGCAGGCGGCGCTGCGGCGGCGGCCACTTCAACCCGCGCCTCGCCCGCCGCTTTGCCACGCGCTGCGCTGCTCACGCCCGCTCCGCCCCCCCTGCCCTCGATTCCGTCGCCATCCGCAAATGGGGCACTGCCTGGCACTTCCGCCGCCAACTCGGGATCCACCGCCGCCGGTCCGTCCTGCGCCACAAGGGGATCCGCGGCCTCCCCCGCCGTGGCTTCGGGCGCCGTCGACACGTCGCCGGAAACCCCGGCCTCGGGCGCCGCGGCGGATTCTCCCGCTACGGCCAAGCCAGAGGCCCCGGTCTCCGTGTCCTTCGGCTCCACCGCATGGGGCGGCGCGTTGCGCGGGTCGTCGAGCGCGGCCAGCACCTCCGGATGTTTGTTCTGCGCCGCCAGATCGGCCGCCGTCAGCTTCTCGTCATCCACCTGCAGTTTGTTGGACCCATTGAGGAGCAGCAGGCGCACCACGTCCACATGCCCATTGGCCGCCGCATACATCAGGGGCGTCCGATTCTCTTTGCTTCGCGAAAACACATCCGCCCCCTGCCGTAACAGCGTCTCGACCACCGCCGGATTCCCCTGCACACTCGCCAGTTGCAGCGCCTCATCAAGCGACGCGCTGCTCAGCGGCGCCAGCAGCTTGACGATCTCCACATCCCCCCGATACGCCGCCGCCGTCAGTGCGGTCCAGCCATACCGCGTCGATCGCGCCTCCGGCTTCGCCTTCGCCTCCAGCAACGCCCGCACCGTTTCCACCGTGCCCGTGCGCGCCGCCGCCATCAACGGCGTGTCATACCCAGTCCCAGTCACCTCCACATTCGCCCCACCCCCCACCAAGAATACTACAGCTTCCGCCCGCCCTGCCTGCGCCGCCAAAAATAACGCCGTCACACCGTCCGCATTCGTCACGTCCACCTCCATCCCCGCCTCCAAAAAATGCCGCAATGCCGTCACATTCCCCTCCCGCGCCGCCCGCATGTACTCGTCCACCGTGAACGTAAACGACTTCGCCGATAGCTCCGATCGCGCCTCCTGCCGGCGGTCGCCGCACGACACCACCCCCATCGCCATCACCCCCAGCGCCAGTGGCCCAATCGCCCGATAAATCACATGTGACTTGATCATTTTCTAAAAAGAAAAACTGCTCCAGTTTAGTTTTTAAATTTATAAACGTCAATAAATATTACAGGTATCTTTACAAATTGCTCTATCCATCCTGGGAATGCCGCGAGGGTCGCCGCACTTTTGGGCGAAAGCCACTTCGCAGAGAGGGCGTTCCGCCCCGCAGAGCTGGGATGCTCCCAGCAGTCCCAGAGCCTTTGGCTCCGCAGGTTGTACGAAATCTTGATGTGTCGTTTATGATCAAGCCATTGCTTCAACAGATGAAAACGCCGAGGCTTTCCGCCCTGCCTCCTGTCGATTGAGATCGCCAATCGAGTGGGCTCTCAGGCATAGTAGTCCTATGGACGCACGTTTTATTGGGTGGCTCAGGAGCGGAGTTCGGGTGTTGGCATTACTGGCTGCGAGCCCCATGGCAGCGGCCGCGGACGGCGATCCAGAACCGGATGCCATTCAACGCGCCGTAGCGAAGTCGCTCCCCCTGCTGGAGGCCGGATCTCGAGGATCGATGGAAAAGCGCCCTCAATGTTTTACGTGCCACAGCCAGGCGATGCCGGTGATGGCGCTGACCGCGGCGCGCACGCGCGGTCTTCCCATCGACGAGGAAAATCTTCGTCGGCAGCTGGCGTTCACGGCTGATTTCCTCGCCAAAAATCAGGCCAAGTACGTCGTCGGCGAAGGGCAAGGCGGCCAGGCGCTCACCGCCGGATATGCGCTCTGGACGTTGGAAATGGGCGGATGGAAACCCGATGAAACCACGGCGGCCGTGGCCGAGTACCTGCTGCAATTTCAAAGCGACCTCGACCATTGGAAACCGCAGACCATCCGTCCCCCGACGGAGGAGAGTTTGTTCACGGTCAGTTATGTCGCATTGCGGGGATTAAAGGCATTCGGCACGACGGCGCAACGAGAGCGCATCACCCAGCGCACGGCCCGCGTCCGCCAATGGATTTTGAGTAATCCGGCCGAGCACACCGAGGATCGGGTGTTCCGCCTCCGGGCTCTGCACGTCACCGAAGCCCCCAAGGAGGAACTCCTGGCCGCGGTCCAGTCGCTTCGCGACGCACAAGCCACTGACGGCGGTTGGGCGCAACTACCTGGCCAACCCAGCGATGCCTATGCCACCGGTAGCGCCTTGGTCGCCCTGCACCAGTCGGGCGGCCTCGCCGGCGCCGACAACGCCTATCGCCGCGGGTTGCGCTTCCTGCTCGCCGCGCAACGCGACGACGGCTCGTGGCACGTACCGACCCGGAGCGAGCCGATCCAATTGTATTACGAATCCGGATACCCGCATGGCGAGGACCAGTTCATCTCGATCTCGGCCGCCGGATGGGCGACCACCGCACTGGCCTTGGCCCTGCCGGCGACGCCGTAGGCATGAAACAAGCCTCAGAAGAAGCTGGTCAGGGCGCCTGCCATCCGGCAAATTCGTCGCACCATGACGCCATTTTCACCTCGTCCGGCCACGCGCCGATCATTCATGAAGTCGAGTACCGCCGCCGCGGTGGCGGGAGCGCTGGGGTTTCCCGCGGTGACCCGGTGCGCTTCCCCGAACGGCCGGTTGGGTATTGCGGTGATTGGAGTGGGCGGACGTGGGGGTGGCAACATGGCCGATGTGGCGCAGACCGAGGACATCGTCGCCTTGTGCGACGTGAATGGCGCGAACCTTGACTCGGCGGCACAGCGATTTCCGGAGGCGCGGAAATACCGGGACCTTCGCGAAGTCTTTGGGAAGATGGACGACATCGACGCCGTGGTCGTCAGCACCACCGAACACACCCACGCCTTCGCCACCCTGCCGGCCTTGCGGCTCGGCAAACACGTGTATTCCGAAAAACCGCTCAGCCGCGACGTCTACGAGGCGCGGCTGATCACCGAAGCCGCCGCCGCCGCCAAGGTCGCCACCCAACACGGCACCCAGATCCACGCCGGCGACAACTACCGCCGCGTCGTCGAGTTGGTGCAGGCCGGCGCCATCGGAGCGATCTCCGAAGTGCATGTCTGGGTGGACCGAGCCTGGGGGTGGCAGTCGCCGGAAGCCGCCAAACGCCACGGCGATATCGTTTCCAGCCAGGATCGACCGAAAGAATCAATTCCGGTGCCACCCCACCTGGACTGGGACCTTTGGATCGGCCCAGCGCCGATGCGTCCGTACCACGATATCTATTTTCCCGGACCGAAGTGGTACCGCTGGTGGGATTTTGGCAACGGCACCATGTCCGATCTGGGCAGCCACTGGAACGACCTGCCGTTCTGGGCACTGGACCTCGATGCCCCGCTGACGATCGAGGCGGGCGGGCCGCCTCCGCATGTGGAAATCGCGCCCGCCTCGATGTGGGCGCGGTACACGTACGCCGCCCGTGGCCAACGCGGCCCCCTCACGCTCACCTGGTACCAAGGCGTGGAACAACCGGCGTTGCTTCGTGACAAAAAAGTCCCAGCCTGGGGCAGCGGCGTGCTCTTCGTCGGCAGCGAGGGCTTTTTGTTGGCCGATTACGAGAAACACGTGCTCCTGCCCGAGGAAAAATTCGCCAACTTCACGCGACCGAAACCGACGATTCCCCCCTCTATTGGCCATCACAAGGAATGGCTGCACGCCTGCAAAACAGGCGCGCCGACCACCTGCCCCTTCTCCTACGCCGGACCACTCACCGAAGCCAACCACCTCGGCAATGTCGCCTTCCGCGCCGGTCGCAAATTGCAATGGGATCCCCGCTCCCTCCGGTTTCCCAACCACCCGGAAGCCGACGCCTTCCTCCGACGCGAATACCGTCCGGGTTGGACATTGCTCTGACCCTGCGACTTGGGATCCGGCGCTTTGGGATCCGGCGCTTTGGGATCCGGCGCTTTGGGAGCGCCATCCCGCATGAGGGTTATTGGACGGGAGCGAGATTCGAAGAACTCGCTTTCAGCTCAGCCCACTTCAAGCCGAAGCGGGCGAGGTATTTTTTCAATCGGTCGGCGTCGTTGGGCACCGTGCGCTGGCGGCGCGACACCGAAAAGAGTTTGCGGCCGGCGTCGGAAAGCGAGGCGCTGTCGAGGCAGACGGCGATGACGTGGTCGAGTTGCACCAGGTCGAATGGATCGATTTGGGCCCGGCGGTCGGCCGAAAGCGGATCGGGGACGGGTGTCGCCGACCCGGCGGCCATGGCGTTCCCAGTAACCGGCCCCCACGCTTGGTGCAGCCGGGCGATTTCCGCTTCCACGACCGCTTCGGTGATGCGGCCCTTGGGGGCGAGTGTTGCCATGCGGGTGACGGCGGCATTGAGGTCGCGAAAGTTTGCCGTCCAGCGCGCCTCCGGGTGCCGGGCGAATTTCAGGAACGCCTCGCGCGCTTCCTTATTCAGGCGCACTTGGCGCCGATGGGTTTTGGAAAACCGTTCGAGCTCGAAATCGAGGTTCGCGGCGATGTCCTCGCGCCGCTCGGCCAACCCCGGCAAGGCAAATGTCCACAGGTTGATGCGCGCCAGCAGGTCGTCGCGAAACAACCCGTCGGCCACGCGCGCCCGGAGGTCACGGTTCGTGCCGGCGATAAGCTGAAACTCGCTGCGCACCGGGCGGTCGCTGCCCAATGGCAAAAACGTCTTGTCCTCCAGCGCCCGCAGGAGCATGGCCTGCTCGTCGAGGCCGAGTTCGCCAATCTCATCGAGGAAAATCAGTCCGCCATCAGCTTCCTTGAGCAGCCCGGCGCGGTCCGCTTGGGCGCCGGTAAACGCCCCGCGCCGGTGGCCGAAGAGCGCCGACATGGCGTGGTCACCGCGCAGCGTGGCGCAATTCACCTCGACAAACGGCCCGGCCAGTCCCGCGCGCGCCCGGCGCAGTTCATAGATCTTTCCCGCCAGCATCGACTTGCCCGCTCCCGTCGGTCCCGTGAGCAACATCGGCGCCTGCGACTGCACCGCCACCAACTCGATCTGGCTGATCAGGTCGTTGAACCGCGCGTTCCGGGTCGCCATCCCGCTCTTGAGAAAATCCAACGTCTTTTCCTGCGCGCGCGCCATCCGCGTGGCCAGGCGGTCGTATTTCGAGAGATCCAGATCGATGATCTCATAACGACCCGCCGCCGTGGCGTCGCGCCCTGAGGCTGGCACAGGCGCCGTCTGAAGCAGCCGCGCGGGCAGATAATGGGCCTCCGCCAGCAGAAACCAGCAGATCTGAGCCACATGGGTCCCGGTCGTCAGGTGAATCAAATAGTCCTCCGCCTCCGGCCGAAAGCGATAGCCCTCGACCAAGTCCAACAACCGTTCATAGACCTCCTGAAAATCCCACGGGTCCTCGATCCCGGGATCAATCACCCTCACCTCGGTCTCCGGTGAGATTTGCTGGATGTCCGCCGCCACCGAAGCCGCCAGACCCGCAAACTTCGCGTCCACCAGCAGCTCCAACCGCGCTACCACCATGTCGTCCTGCTGGCACATCGCCACCGTCGGACGCCACTTCGACCACCGCTCCGGCCCTGAAGCCCGGTCAAGCGTGGCGCCAAGAAAGCCGAAAACGACGGTGGGTTTCATGGTGGAGTTTTTGGAAAGGGACGGAAGAGATGATACCGCGACTATCTCAAAGGATAAAGTCCTATTCTATGGGATAATTTTTATGCGCACTGAACTCCAGATGGGGGCTGACGAAAAAATCTTCATTTATTCTCTAAAAACTCATCCTCTGCATGTTGCGTCAACTCTCTGACACCGCTTTCCCCAACTTGGCACGCCGAGTGCGTTAGTGAAATCACCTTCCCATTCTCCCCTCCCGTCCACCCCTGACCCGCTCATCCCATGGCCAATCGCTCCTTGTTTCAATCGCTTCGCGGCCGGCTGCTCCCGGCCGCCCCGGCTGTCAACGAAGCCGGTGGCCGGGCGTATCCGTTGACGCCTGAGCAGGCGCTCGCGCAGTATGCCGCGACCGGCTGCCTGAACCAGACGTATTATCAATTGGCGGACGACCAATTGCAGCGGCTGCTGGAACTGTGCACGCACGTGCCGGCGGAATTCATCGCCCGAACCGCCGTTTACTGTCGGCAGCGCGGCTTCATGAAGGATATGCCGGCGCTGTTATGCGCGGTGCTGGCCGCTCGCGACCCCCGGCTGCTCGAACGGATTTTTGATCGCGTGATCGATGACGCCAAGATGCTGCGGACCTTTGTCCAGATCCTGCGTTCCGGTGTGGCCGGCCGCAAGTCGTTCGGCTCGCTGCCCAAGCGCCTGGTCCGCGGCTGGTTCGAGGCTCGTTCGGACGAAGCCCTCTTTCGTGCGGACGTCGGCCAAGCTCCCTCGATGGGGGACATCGTGAAGATGATTCATCCGCGGCCGAGCACGCCCACCCGGGCCGCGCTCTACAGTTACCTGATTGGCCGATCGCCTGATGTTTCGGCGCTGCCCCGTTTGGTGCAGTCGTTCGAAGCCTGGAAGACATCGCCCGTCGGCCAGCCGCCGGACGTGCCATTCCAAAGGCTGACCGCGCTCCCATTGAGCACCGAGCAGTGGCAAGACATTGCCCGGCGCGCTCCCTGGCAGATGACCCGGATGAACCTGAACACGTTCGCCCGTCACGGCGTGTTCGATTCGCCGGAAATCACGCGGTTGGTCGCCGATCGCTTGCGTCATCCGAATCTGGTCCGACGGGCCCGCGTGTTTCCCTACCAACTGCTCGTCGCGTATCACCAGGCCGCACCCAAAGTACCGGTCGAAGTGAAGAACGCGTTGCAGGAGGCACTGGAAATCGCCGTCTCGAATGTGCCAGTGGTGCCCGGCCGGGTCGTGGTGGCGCCGGACGTGTCTGGCTCGATGCAATCGCCCGTAACCGGCCACCGTCAGGGTGCGACCACGGCGGTGCGGTGTGTGGACGTATCGGCTCTGGTGGCCGCGGCCATCCTGCGCCAGAACCGGGACGCGGAAGTGCTGCCGTTCGAAGATCATGTCGTCCGGCTCACGCTGAACCCGCACGATTCGATCATGACCAACGCCCGCAGGCTCGCCTCGGTGGGCGGCGGTGGCACCAATTGCAGCGCCGTGCTGGCCGATCTGAACGCCCGCCGGGCCCACGCCGATCTCGTCATCTACGTCTCCGACAACCAATCGTGGATGGATGGCCGAGCCGGCAAAGGCTCCCGCTCCGCTCCGACGAAAACGATGGCTCAATGGTCGGTCTTTCGGCAGCGGAATCCGCGGGCACGGTTGGTGTGCCTCGACATTCAGCCGATTGCCACAACGCAGGCACCGGATCGCGAAGACATCCTGAACATCGGCGGATTCTCCGATTCCGTCTTCGACATCATCGCCGCTTTCGCCCAGGGCGAACTCGGCGCCAGTCACTGGACCGGCGAAATCAAAAAAACGCCGGTCTAATCCTCCTTGGGAGTCCGGGGAATGCCGGAGTGGACTACACAGTACCTGTCTCTCCATCCCCTTGTCCCCGGACTCCCATTCTTCCCATTCTTCCCATTCTTCCTATTCTTCCCACCCATTTCCTCCCACGGTGACGAATGCCGATGGAACTCCATGATTCCAGATCCTCCGATGCGGGTTCGAGTCCCGCCGGCCCGGCGATCGGGCTGTAGTTCAATGGTAGAACAGAGTGCGTTTCATCAACCCCTTGTCGTCACCGTCCCCATCATCCCACACCCCATCTACCGACATGAGCGAGTCACCATTCCACGTCCTCGATGAAGCTGAGGCGATTTTGCCGGCGCGCCACAGCGCGGGAAAACCGATCACTGTGATCGGAACCCAGGCCATTCGCTCGGGCTTCGACCAAACCTGCCTCGAACAGGCGCTGAACTCGCGCTCCGCGCCGGGCGTGACCGAACTCGTGCTCAATCCCGATGCCCATGCCGGCTACGGGGCGCCGGTCGGGTGTGTGCTCGTTTCGCCGACGCACATCTATCCGGGGCCGGTCGGCGTCGACATCAAGTGCTCGATGTCGCTTCTCCAAATGAACATCCCGGCTGACGAAGTCGCCGACCGCACCGTGCGCCGTCGGCTGATCGAGGCGATTGTGGCGCGCACGCCGACCGGTGCCGGCCGCGGTCAACGCGAGGCAAAAAAATCTCGCCGCGTGGCGCCCGACCTCGGCGTACGCGTCTGCACGGAAGGGGCGAGTCGCGGCGTGTGTGATGCCCTCGGCATCCCGCCGGAATGGGCGCTGCGCTGCGAAGACAGCGCGCACTCCGGACATGATGGCACTGAGTCAACGCTGCTGGATCGCCTCGACCGGATGCGTGCGTTCAATGGATTTCCGGGATTCGAAAACAAGATGACCCAGCTCGGGTCCTACGGCGGCGGCAACCACTTCGGCGAGTGCGAGGTGGTGCAACTCGTCGACGATCCGGCTCTGCGCGCCACCGCGGACGCCTTCGGGCTGCGCGACGGCCATGTTGCGTTCCTGAGCCACTGTGGATCACGCGGATTTGGGAACATCCTGGCTCAACGGCAGTTCAAGGCGTTGGAAGAATTCTTCCGCACCTGGGGCCTGGCCTTTCCAGCGGGCGACCGCCAGCTCGTGCATGCGCCGCTCGGCACCCCGCAGGCGGACGGGTATTTGGACGACATGGCGCTCGGAGCGAATTTCGCCACGGTGAACCACTTGCTCATCAACGCGCTGGTCCTGGAAGCTTTCCAGGAAGTGCTGCCCGGAACCCAGGGAAATCTGGTTTATTTCATCAGCCACAACATCGCCCGCCAGGAACACGTCGATGGCCGGCTCTCGTGGGTCCATCGCAAGGGAGCAACGCGCGCCTTCCCGGCCGGCCATACCGCGCTGGAGGGGACTCCTTTCGCCGCCACGGGCCATCCGATCCTGCTGCCGGGCAATCCGCGTGATGGATCCGTGGTCATGGTCGCGCAGCCAGGGGCCGCCAAATCGTGCTTCAGCGTGAACCACGGCGCCGGGCGCTGCATGGGACGCAAAGCCGCGGCGCGCACGCTCGATCAAAAGGCGGTCGACGCCGATTTTGAATCGCACGACATCCTCTTCAACTCGCGCCAGTACCCGATCGACGAAGCGCCCAACGCGTACAAGGACTTCAGCGAAGTCCTGCGCAGCGTGGAACTCGCCGGATTGGCCAAACCCGTGTGCCGGCTCAAGGCGCGATTCGTGATCAAGGACGCCGCCGAGGCCGACGACTGATGCCATGTCCACCCTGCTTACCCTCAATGGCGACGCCGGCGGCGGTCAGTTGCTGCGTTCGGCCCTCACGCTCTCACTTGTGACCGGCCGGGCGTTTCGCATGACCGGAATCCGGAGCGGAAGGCCGAAGCCCGGTCTCATGCGCCAGCACCTCACAGGCATCCACGCCGCCGCCGCGGTGGGTGAGGCCCGAGTCGAGGGCGCCGGCTTGCATTCCCAGGAGCTGGAGTTTCGGCCTCGCACCGTGAGCGGCGGCCACCACGCCTTTGCCATCGGCACCGGCGGCAGCACCACACTCGTCCTGCAAACGATCCTGCCCGCCCTCGTCCACGCCCCGGAACCGAGCTCCGTTCGCATTGAGGGCGGCACCCACAACCCGATGGCTCCGCCCTTCGAGTTCATCGACGAATGCTACCTGCCGGTGCTGCGAACCATGGGAATCAAGGCCAGCGTCACGCTCGAACGCGCCGGGTTCATGCAAGCTGGTGGCGGCGCGCTTACCGCCACCATCGCGCCCGTGCGTCGCTGGAAAAAACTCCAGCTCACCGAGCGAGGGACGGCCGGCGCAACGTTCGGCCGCGTCCTCCACGCCCACCTTCCCCCGGACATCGCCCGCCGCGAAATCGCCACCGCGGCCCGGCTCATGGAATGGACGGAAGACCAGATTGAACTTCGCTATGTCGAGGAAAGCTCCGGCCCGGGCAACGCCATTATGCTCGGAGCCCACTTCACCCATGTCTGCGAAATCAGCACCGGGGTCGCCCGCGTTGGCATCTCCGCCGAATCTGTCGCCACAGGCGCTGCCAAAGGACTGCGCGCCTACCTCGCCTCGCCCGCCCCCGTCGGCCCTCTGCTCGCCGATCAACTCCTCCTCCCCATGGCGTTGGCCGGCGGCGGCGTGTTTCACACGAACTCCATCACAAACCACACCCGCACCAACGTCGATCTCATCCAGCGGTTCCTGCCCGTCCGCTTCACCATCGACGACGTCTCACCAGGCGTCCGGGCGGTGCGGGCAGACGGATAAATCGGGTGCTACACCACTCTGACCGACGTCCAAAGCCCAAGCGCAGAAAACCGGTAAAGCACGTAAAGTGAAGTAGTGGCACCAAACAAATAAAGGAGTCGCTTCCACAAGCAGGGCTCGATGCACGCGACGTATCTAGACAAACCGGCGGCAACCAGCGAAAGCGGATACACCCACGTGCCCAACAGCATTCAATCCCCATGCTTCTCACCCTCACACACCGCGGTCACCAGGCCGACGCCTTGAGCCACTTGCTGCACAAGCACCCCGCGCGGCTGCACGAAGTCGCGCTTGGATTCGGCACCGCTCGGGTTTTCTACCCTCGCCTCAGCGACTCCGAATGCACCGCCGCGCTCGCTGTCGAGGTCGACCCGGTGGGTCTTGTCCGATCGGACGGCGCTCGAAAGGGCGGCTGGGCGCTTGGCCAGTACGTCAATGACCGCCCGTATGCGGCCTCGTCGTTTCTGTCGGTTGCCCTCTCACGCACTTTCGGCACCGCGCTCAATGGTCGCTGCGAGAAGCGCCCGGAGTTGGTCGATCGGGCTCTCGATCTCGAAGCTCGTCTTCCCGTGATCCAGGCGCCGGAGGGGTTGCTCGAAAAGCTTTTCGCACCGCTCGGCTATGAGGTCAGTTCCCGCCGCCTCCCGCTTGACCCCGCGTTTCCCACGTGGGGTGACAGCCGCTACTACGACCTCACCCTGCGCGCCACGCGCCCGCTCCACGAACTGCTGCGCCATTTGTTCATCCTGATCCCTGCCCTCGACCGCGACAAACACTACTGGGTCGGCCGCGATGAAATCGACAAACTCCTCGCCAAAGGCGAAGGATGGCTCGCCGGCCACCCCGAACGCGATTGGATCGTCCGCCGCTACCTCAAGTCCCAGCGCCGCCTGGCCAACGAAGCCATCGCCCGCCTGGTCCCCGAAGAAGACGACGACGATCAAGCCACGGAAATCGAGGAGATTGAAGAACCGGAACCCGCTCCCGATCGCGCCCCCACCCTCCACGATCAGCGCCTCGATGCCGTGGCGGCGCGCATCGCCGCACTCACCCCCGAGTCCGTGGCCGACCTCGGCTGCGGCGAGGGCAAACTCACGCGCCGGTTGCTGAAACAGACCCGCATTCCGCGCCTGCTCGCCATGGATGTTTCCACCCGGTCGCTCGAAATCCTCAACGATCGACTCGACCGCCTGCCGGCTGCCATCCGCGCCCGCGCCACCGTCATCCTGGGATCGCTCATCTACCGCGATTCCCGCCTCGCCGGGTATGACGTCGCCGCTCTCGTCGAGGTCATCGAACACCTCGATCCCGACCGCCTCGAAGCGCTCGAAGCAGTCGTCTTTGCCCACGCCGCTCCGCGCCACGTCTTCGTCACCACGCCGAACCGGGAGTACAACACTCTTTTTGAGGGCATGAAACCCGGAAGCCTGCGCCACAGCGACCACCGATTCGAATGGACACGCGCCGAATTCCGCCACTGGGCGGAACGCGTGGCCTCCGAGCACTCGTACCATGTCACCCTCGAATCCCTCGGCGATCCGCACCCCGAACACGGAGCCCCCAGCCAATTGGCGGTATTTCGGAAAGGAGAGTGAGCCACACGCCCCACCCCACAGGCTGGCCTCCCTCGCCATCGCCGTCATCCCTGCATGATCCTCCGACTCCCCGAACTTTCGCTCGTCCTCCTGGTCGGCCCGTCCGGCTCGGGGAAAACCACGTTCGCCAAACGCCATTTTCTGCCCACGGAGATCGTCTCGTCGGACGCCTGCCGTGCGGCCGTTTCCGACGACGAAGGCGACCAGTCGGTCACCCCGCAAGCGTTCGAGTTGCTCCACTTCATCCTCCGCCAGCGCCTCGCCCTCGGTCGCCTCACCGTGGTGGACGCCACCAACCTCGAGCCCGCCGACCGCGCGAAACTCGTCGCCATCGCCCGCGAATTCCATGTCCTGCCTGCCGCCATCGTCTTCCGCATCGACGAAAAAACTTGCGCGGAACGCAACGCCGCTCGGCCCGATCGAAACTTCGGCCCGCATGTCATTCAGCGCCAGTTCGGCCAGCTCAGGCGCGGTCTGCGCAGCATCCGCAGGGAGGGCTTTCGCTCGCTCACCATTTTCCACGGACAGGATGAAGCCGATGCCGTCACCGGCATCACCCGCGACAAACTCTGGAACAACCGTAAGGACGAGGCCGGTCCCTTCGACATCATCGGTGACGTCCACGGATGCCACGCCGAATTGCTTGAATTGCTAAATCGATTGGGCTGGCAGGTGGAAAACCACGTGGCCCGGCACCCGGCCGGTCGACGACTCGTTTTCGTCGGCGACCTGATCGATCGCGGACCGGACTCCCCGAACGTCCTGCGGTTGGCCATGGCCTCTTGCGCCGCGGGGACCGCGATCTGCGTGCCCGGCAACCACGACATGAAACTCCTGCGGTGGCTCAACGGTAAAAATGTCCAGCCCACCCACGGTTTGGCCGACACTATCGCCCAACTCAAAGCCGACCCCATCGACGATCGCGATCTGACGGCATTCCTCGATGGACTCGTGAGTCACTACGTCTTTGACGATGGCCGCCTCGTCGTCGCCCATGCCGGCTCCAAGGAGGAAATGCAGGGGCGGGGGTCAGGCAAAGTGCGCGAATTCTGCCTGTACGGCGAGACGACCGGCGAGCGCGACGAATACGGATTGCCCGAGCGCCTCGACTGGGCCCGCTGCTACCGAGGGAAGGCACTCGTCGTGTACGGCCACACCCCGTTCGTCGAACCGCGCTGGCTCAACCACACGGTCAATATCGATACCGGCTGCTGTTTCGGCGGCCGACTCACTGCGCTGCGCTACCCGGAGCAGGAAATCGTCTCTGTCCCCGCCCGCGCTATGTACGCCGAACCGGCACGTCCGTTGCGTGCCGAACCGGAAGCGGACGCCCAACTCGAGCACGACCGCCTGCTCGATCTTGACGATCTGTTAGGGAGCGGCCGTATTCACACCGAACTCCGCCCGTCCATCACCGTCCGCAACGAAAACTTGCTCGCCGCCATCGAGTTGATGAGCCGATTCGCCGTGGATCCGCGCTGGCTCATTTATCTTCCACCCACCATGTCGCCGTGCGCGACCAGCACGGTGGATGGGTGGCTCGAGCGACCCGAGGAGGCGCTCGGTTACTTCCGCGATCAGGGAATCGCCGAAGTCGTCTGCGAGGAAAAGCACATGGGATCACGCGCCGTGGCCGTGGTCTGCCGAGACCCTCGGATGGCCGTCACTCGCTTCGGCCTGAACCGCCCGTCGCGCGGCGTCATCTACACCCGCACCGGTCGACCATTCTTCTCGGATCCCGCCACTGAATCGGGTTTGCTCGACCGCCTCGCCGCGGCACTCGAGTCATCCGGTCTGTGGGATGAACTGGACACGGGTTGGCTCTGTCTCGATTGCGAACTCATGCCCTGGTCGGTCAAGGCGCGCGACCTGCTGCAGTCCCAGTACGCCGCCGTCGGCGCCTCCGGCCAAGGATTCTCAACCGCGCTCGACCACGCGCTCGCCACGGCGCTTAGCGGCCGCCACCTCGAACCGGAGGCCGCGGCGCAACTCACGGTCCTTCGCGCCACCACTGCCCCCGCGGTTGACCGCCTGGCCCGCTATCGCGCGGCCTACCGTCACTATTGCTGGGACGTCGTCGGCCTCGACGACCTCCGGCTCGCCCCGTTCCATTTCCTCGCCGGAGAAAACGCCCTGCTTACCGACCGCGACCACGTCTGGCACATGGAGATAGTCGCCCGCCTTCATCATGCCGACCCCATCCTCTTCCCCACCACCCGCTGGCGGCGCGCCGAACTCGCCGACACCACCCAATGCGCCTCGGTCGTCGAATGGTGGGAATCACTGACCGCCACCGGTGGCGAAGGCATGGTCGTCAAACCACTCGACTTCATCGCCCGCGGCCACCGCGGCCTTGTCCAGCCCGCCGTGAAATGCCGAGGTCGCGAATACCTCCGCATCATCTACGGCCCGGAATACGACGCCCCATCCAACCTCACGCGCCTCCGCCAGCGCGGCCTCAGCCACAAACGCTCAATGGCGGAACGCGAATTCGCCCTCGGCCTCCAAGCCCTCATCCACTTCACCCACCGGCGCCCGCTCCGCCATGTCCACCAATGCGTCCTCGCTGTGCTCGCCCTCGAAAGCGAACCGGTCGATCCAAGGCTATGAGGGGACCCCTACTGCAAACTCCCTATCGAAGACGCGAATTTCTGGCAAACTGTCTCCCATGAGCGAGGTCACCCTTATCCTCGAGCGTGCATAGCAAGGCGATCAGCAGGCTGCCGAAGCCTTATACCCGCTGGTTTATGATCAACTGCGGCGCCACTGGGAAGTGGCCAAAGTTCATCTATTCCAATCCATCAAGTCGGACCAATGAATCCCGATAAACCATGTCCGTTTCTCCAAGCAAAAAGCGCATTCATGCCGTGAAGTGGATCGATTTTGAACCATAGCTTGAGCAAGCCGTCGCCATCACTGGATGAGATTTATCTCGAAGCGCGGGAAATTTCAGATGCCCCCGCGCGAGCATCCTACTTGGCCGATGCCTGCGGGGATGATGCGGATTTGCGCCGCCGGATCGAAGGGATGTTGCACGACGCCGCCCAGGCCCAGGACTTCTTTGAGGCGCTGGACCGCGCAGCCACGGGATCCCGTGGCGAGATCGAGCAGGCTGGCACCATGATCGGCCGCTACAAGCTGCTGGAAAAAATCGGTGAGGGCGGCATGGGGGTGGTTTACATGGCCACGCAGGAGGAACCGGTGCGCCGGCAAGTCGCCCTCAAGATCATCAAACCCAGCATGGACACCAGTCAAGTGGTCGCGCGGTTTGAAGCAGAACGGCAGGCCTTGGCCCTGATGGATCACCCCTCTATTGCCCAGGTTTTGGATGGTGGCACTACGAATTCCGGGCGCCCTTACCTCGTCATGGAACTCGTACAGGGAGTCCCCATTACCGAGTTCTGCGTGAGAAACGCACTCTCCGTTAAAGAGCGCCTTGCGTTGTTCATCCCAGTCTGTCAGGCCATTCAGAGCGCACACCAGAAGGGCATTATCCATCGCGATATCAAGCCCTCCAACGTGTTGGTGACGATGCACAATGGGGCGCCGCACCCGATGGTGATTGACTTCGGCGTGGCCAAGGCAGTCAGCCAAAAGCTCACGGAGAAGACATTTTTCACCCACTTTGCCACGATGATCGGCACGCCCGCCTACATGAGCCCGGAGCAGGCCGAGATAAGCCAATTGGATGCAGACACTCGTTCGGACATCTATTCCGCTCGGAGTGCTGCTTTACGAACTACTGACCGGCACCACTCCATTTCCCGAGAATCGACTGCGGAGCGCCGCTTGTCTCGAAATGCAGCGCATCATCGCCGAGGAGGAACCAGAGCGACCCAGCACGCGGCAGAAGAAGATGGCCCGCTGTGGCTTGGCACCTGAACGCGACATCCTCCCAGCGTCACTGCCCGTCGATTTAGACTGGATTGTGATAAAGTGCCTGGAGAAGGACCGCGGCCGCCGTTACGAAACGGCCGACGGCTTGGCTCGGGACATCCAGCGTCACCTTTCCAACGAAGCGGTGCAGTCTCGACCGCCCAGTGCCTCGTATCAGCTCGGTCGGTTCGTGCGACGCCATAAACTCCCCTTCGCGGCGGCAAGCTTCTCTATCGCCGCATTGCTCGCCGCAGTCGCTCCGAGCACTTGGCAAGCCATCCGCGCACATCAGTGCCAACATTACCCCGGCTTCGAAGACATTCGCCAAAATAACCATGGTCAAAGTGGCTGTCTTCGACGCGGTTAATGCCGTGATCGGCGGATACACGCCCTATGCGCTACGCACGATCGCACCGGGCGCCTCGGCCGAGGCTGCCGCCGCAATGGCGGCGTACACGGTAAGCGCTTCGAGCGGCCCCAACGGTCTTACCGCCCTCGACTCAGCGCTCGCGGCTACGCTGGCGAGTGTTCCGGATGGACCGCCCAATGCACGGCGACGACTTCAGCTTTACCGCAAGTTCGACGGCAAAAACGCGGACGTTTGACCGGCTTTCTGCTTACGTGCAGGACTCGATCAACGCCCGCGTTCTCGCGGGCACTCACTTCCGCAACTCCGGAAATGCCGAGGATGAGATGACTCGTCAAATCGCCCGGCATGCGTTTCAGAATTACCTGCGGCCCGTTCCTCGTCTGCACAGCGGTCCCGCCCAGCCCGGTGAATTTGCCGTCCTCCTTGAACAGCCCTCGCTCAGTCAGTTTCAAGTGGAGACCTCCACCGATCTTGAGCACTGGCAACCTTGGCAATCCGGACCATTGGGCGCCATCCGACTCATCGATACCAACACCACCGCGGACCAAAAGTTCTACCGGTTGACTCTCGGGCAACCGTAACACTCAATTCCCGGCCTTGAAGTCGCCGCCGAGGGCGAGGTGCAGGTTGATGCGGTTGTCGAGGCGGAGGCGTCGGACGGTGATGGCTTGGGCCTCGGTGGCGAGGCGGCGGTTTTGAGTGGCGAAGACAGTGAGAATATCGCCGACGCCGTCGCGGTAAGCGGCCCGGGCTTCGGCGTCGGCCTCGTTGGCCAGGGCGACAGCGTCCTTCAAGGCGGCCTCCCGGCGGGCGAGGAAGGCGTCGGCGGCGAGCGCGGTTTCCACTTCGCCGAACGCCTGGATCGCGGCCTTTTGCAGTTGGGCGACCGCCTCGCGGTCCTGGGCTTCGCGGACTCGGATCTCGGCGCGCAGGCGGCCGCCGGTGAGGACTGGCTGGATGACATTGCCGGCGAGCGTCCAGACGCCGAAGTCGCTGTCGAGGATGTTGCGCAGTTCGTCGGTCGAGGTCCCGGTGGTCGCGGTCAGCTTGAATTGCGGAAACAAGGCGCGGCGGGCTTCTTCCTGCTTGCGGCCGGACGCGGCGAACCGGCGTTCGGCGGCGATGAGGTCAGGCCGTCGCAACAGGAGATCGCTCGGCAAACCCGCGGGCGGTTGCGGCGGCGGTGCAGGCAAGGTAGTGCGTCCGTTGAGCGTGCCCCGGGCCGTCCGCCCGACGAGCGTTTCGAGTTGGCGGCGGGCGGCGTCGCGGGCGCCGGCGGTTTGCTGCATGGCGGCGCGGGCGGAGGCGGTGTCGCTTTTCGCAAGCCGGTACTGCGCACCGACGATCTGTCCCTCGGCTTGGCCGGCGCGAAATCGATCGCGCAGGGCGCGCTCGGTTTCTTCCGTCGCCTGCACGGTTTCGCGGGCCAACCGGTGCTGCTCCTCCGCCTCGGCCAAGGCAAACCATGCCTTGGCCACTTGCGCCGCCAACGACGTGCGCGCCGCGGCATAGTCCATGGCGGCCGCCTGAGCCTCCGCCATCGCGGCTGAAGTCCCGGCGCGGATGCGTCCCCAAACATCCAGTTCCCAGGAAATATCCAGCGATGGCCCGAATGTATTGCTCAAATTCTGCAGCACCGATTCTTCGGCCGGCGACATGTCTCCCCCAGCCGCCGGGTCGCCACTTCCAAAATCGGGGAATCCGATGAAGTTCTGCCGCGTCCGCCTCGCCCCGAATCCGGCCGAGGCATTCGGCCGTCCCGTCGACGCCACAATCCGCGCCTGCTCGGCCGCCTGGTCGACCCGGGCCGCGGCAATGCGCATATCCGGATTGTTCGCTTCCGCCTCCGCAATCAAGGCATCCAACCTCCGATCCCCAAACCGCCGTAACCACGCCGAATCAACCGGCCGCGCCCCCACCCCCACCGTCGACCATTCGCCCGGCACCACCAAGGCAGCCTCCTCCAAGCGCGATCCCGGCGGCCGGGCAGCGCAGGAAACAACCAAGACCGCACACACCGCGGCCAACCAACACTGAAGGCACCCAGGCAAGCTCTCAGGCTAGTGCAATCCCAGCCTCCGGCAACCAGGTCGTGGCCCACCGCGGAATTTTGCACGAGCGAAAAGGCCACGCGAACGGGCGAGCGCCGCGAGTGGCGGGTTACGGTCCGTGGGACTGGGGTTTGTACCAATTTGCGGTAAAGGACCGAAGCCAAGTGCTCAAGAAGGGAGGCACCGCCGACGCGCCCGGAAGGTCGCGTCCCACCTCACGGCCCCCCATCGCTTAATTCCCTTAAGAAAACCAGTTGCCAAGTTCCAGGGGGGGCGCATATTCTCCCCCAACGCCTGACCAGTGCCCAGGCTCGTTCAAGTGTGGTCAGCCCGGCGGAACCGGATATCCGACCTGATGCCGAAGCGGCTGCGCCTGCCTCCTGAACGACCACCCCGCCATCTTCCAGATGAGCCGGGACCGGGTTTTATCCCCGGTGGTGCCCATGCCCAAGGCCCATGACCCCAGTTCGCCCGCTTTGATTCCGGCGGTTCTTCTCCATTCCTTCATGTTCTCCGCGGAGCACTGCCACGAGCGGCATGCCAGCCGGTTTGATTGCGCCTGCGCGTCTCCAGCCCCCACATCCCATGGCCGGCCACAGTAAATGGTCTAAAGTCAAACACATTAAAGGCGTTGTCGATGTCAAACGCGGCAAGATCTTTTCCAAGTTGTCCCGGGAGATCATCGTGGCCGCCAAAACCGGCGGCGGTGAGCCCAAACTCAATGCCCGCCTTCGCACCGCCATCGATGCCGCTCGCGCTCAAAACATGCCCAATGACACCATCGATCGCGCCATCAAAAAGGGCACGGGTGAACTGGGAGGCGAAGCGCCCGCCGAAATTACCTACGAGGGTTACGCCCCCGGTGGCGTGGCCTTGATGGTTGAATGCGTCACCGACAACAAAAACCGGACCTCGGCCGATTTACGCAGTGTTTTTACGCGGAACCATGGCAGTCTTGGCACCCCCGGCAGCGTGGCCCACCTGTTTGCCCGCAAGGGCGAAATCCGCCTGCCGATTGATGCCGCCCCCGAGGAGGCCGTCCTTGAGGCCGCGCTGGACGCCGGAGCGGACGATGTCGCCCTCGAAGGCGACGAACACATCGTGCTCACTGCCCCCGAGCGCCTCTTCGCCGTCGGCGATGCCCTGCGCGCCCGCCAGCTTCCTCCCGCCTCTCAAAAACTCACTCTGATTCCGCATACCACCATCCCGGTCGCCGATCGCGCCACCGCCCAACAAGTCATCCGACTCTACGAAGCCCTCGATGACCTCGACGATGTCCAAAGCGTCCACGCCAATTTCGACATCCCCGACGAAGTGATGGAACAACTCTCTGTCTAATCCATTGCGCTTCCCCTTACCCCTTACCTCTTCCCCCTTACCTCTTCCCCCTTACCTCTTCCCCCATCCCCCTTTCCCATGAGCGAAATCCTCGACGCCAAAGAATCGGTCGCCGCCAAAAAGCGCGCCGCCAAAAAAACCGCCGCCAAAAAAGCCACGGCCAAAAAAGCTGCCACCAAACGGGTGAAAGCCGCGGGGCCCAATGGAGACACCGAGGCGCCGCCTGCCCCGATCATGGAGGCTGCCGCGACCACCGCCCCGGCCAAAAAAACGGCCCGCAAAGTGGCGAAAAAGACCGCTGCCGCGGACACGGCCGTTAGCGAAAGTCCCGTTCGTGCCAAATCCCCGCGCCTGGAACAACGGGAGGCGCTGGCTCATGAGCCGCCACCGACCCACGCCACCACCGCCCCGCCAGCCCCAAATCCTCGTCCCGCCTTCGACGCGCCGCCTCTACCACCGCCCGTCTCTCACTCCACCCCATCCGCGGCGCCCAGCCGAGCCCCGATCGCACCCGAACCTCCGCCTCGCCCCGAAGCGGTTGACTATGCGGAGGGGGCCGCGGCCGCGCCCACCCAGCACCGTCCGCCGCGCCACCCGCACAGCCATCCCGCCAGCGCCCCGTTTCCAGGACAACCAGGTGAACCGCGCTTTGACAAGCATCCGCGCAAGCGGCGCCGCCGCGGCCGCGACCGCTGGAAAGATCGTCAAGGCGATGGCAACCCATCCCCCCCCGGCGGCCCCAATGCTCCGCAAGGAGGCAGCCCGCGCCAGCCACACCAGAACTTCCAGCGCCCACCCCGCGGCGAGTTTCAACCCAGGGGGCCGCGCGTGGCGGACGACCGCGGGGAGTCTCGCGAGCCGTTTGTCCCGACCGGGCCCGCCGAAGCCGGCAGCGGCCTGCTTGAAATCTCCGCCAAGGGATTCGGTTATCTCCGCCAGAAATCGCGCAATTACATCCCAAACCCCCAGGACATCTTCGTTCCGCCTGACTTGGTCCGGCAGCACGGCCTGCGCGACGGCGTCTTCCTGGAGGGTGAATACCGTATGGGCCACCGGGGCCCTCAACTGACCGCCCTTCATAAAATCAACGGCCACGCCCCGGATTCATACAAAAACCTGCCCGCTTTCGAAGAGCTCACCGCCATCAACCCGAGCAAACGAATCCTCCTCGAAACCGACGCCAATCGCGCCACCACCCGCATCATCGACATGATCGCGCCCATCGGCAAAGGCCAGCGCGGGCTCATCGTTGCTCCACCGCGTGCCGGGAAAACCACCCTCCTCCAACACATCGCCGAGGCCGTCGCCCAAAAATACCCGGAGATGAAACTCATCATCCTCCTCGTCGACGAACGCCCGGAGGAAGTCACCGAAATCACCCGCGCCCTCCCTCAGGCCGAAATTTACGCCAGTTCAAACGACGCCGAGCCGAAAAACCATCTCCGCATCGCCCAGGTCGCCATCGAACGCGCCAAACGCCTTGTCGAAGCCGGTGAGGATGTCTTCATCGTCCTCGACTCCATTACTCGCCTCGCCCGCGCCAGCAATAACGCCATCATGGGCAGCGGATCCGGCCGCACCATGTCCGGCGGTATCGACGCTCGCGCCCTCGAACTTCCGCGCCGCCTCTTCGCCGCCGCCCGCAATACCCGCGAGGCCGGCAGCCTCACCATCGTCGGCACTGCCCTCATCGAAACCAACTCCAAGGCCGACGAACTTATTTTCCAAGAGTTCAAGGGCACCGGCAACATGGAACTCGTCCTCGACCGGAAAATCGCCCAAAGCTACGTCTACCCGGCCGTCGACATCTTCAAAAGCGGCACCCGCCGCGAGGAACTCCTCCTCCCAGCCCACCAACTCGAGAAAATCAACCTCATCCGCCGCGGGCTTGCCGGCCATAAACCCGTCGAAGCCGTCGAGCGCCTCCTCCATTTCGTCCGGCGTCACCCCACCAACGCCCAAATGCTCCTCGATATCCCCAAGGCCGCTTTCATCGACCATTGAAAAATTCTGGTTGCACCCGCGGTGGTTCGTGCTATTCGCCTCGTTCGCCGTAACGTAGCCCTCGACGTCCCCTTTTTGATTCGAGGCTGCACGGCACGATTTTTTTCATGGCGTCGGCAGAGATCATCCCCTTCGATCAGGCTTCCTCCCCCGGGAAGCAGGCCAGCCATGGAACCGCCGCCACTGATATGAGAAGCGACCTTGTCGAACAGGCCTCCAGGCTGATTCCCCATCCTCCGATGCTTATTAATGTGGTGTCGCAACGGGTTCGCCAGCTGAATCAGGGACGCGCCCCGATGGTGGATCTGACCGGCCGCCGCAAACTGGGGCAGGCCGACATCGCGTTGCTGGAGATCATTGAAGGCAAGCTGACTTGGACAGGCAACGGCACCGCCGCGGATGGCACGGCCGACGATTCAGGCGATGCCAAGACCAAGCGCCGCAAGAAATAGCGGCCCCTCCCGCCTCGCCCCCATTCACGCCGCCCCGCGGCCGCGCCCCACCGCCCCATCTTTCCCATGGGCGAATCCGAGATCACCGTCAATCGCAAGGCGCTGCGAGATTACCACCTCCTGGAAACGTTCGAGGCAGGCATTGAACTCAAGGGGACCGAGGTCAAGTCAATCCGCCAGGGGCACCTGAACCTTCAAGACGCGTTCGCCTCGATCAAGGACGGTCAGATCTTTCTCCATCAGTGCGACATCCGGCCGTACGACAAGGCCAGTCATGAGCAGCATGAGGGGCGCCGCACCCGCCGATTGCTCCTGCACAAACGGGAAATCAACAAGCTCTACGGCCAGGTCATGGTCAAAGGCGTCGCCTTGGTCGCCGTCAGGGCGTATTGGAAAAACCATCGGGTGAAAATCCAACTCGCCCTCGCCCGGGGCAAAGCCAGCCATGACAAACGCCAGGATCTCAAAAAGCGCGAGGATCAACGCGACATCGACCGTGCCCTCGCCCACTCGCGCCGCCACCATTGAGAGGGTGCGCCACCGCGCCGTGTGGGCCCTGACCAAACAGTGGTCCGCCGCCGTTCTTGCCCTGGCTCTCGTCGGTCTGGTCTCGTGCGCCACCCCGGACGCCTCGAACCGCCGTCCCGTGCCGCGGCTGTTTGGCGGCGAATCACGGGATCTGGATAAATTATTGGCCCACGTCGAGGCCGCCTGGCCGGCCGCGGTCGCCGCCGCTCCCAGCCGGGAAGCGCTGGCCCAGTATAACCGGGCAGTGGACGCCGTGCTGGAAGAGATTCAGGACGATCGGATTGGGGCGCCCTGGAACGAACCGTTCGTCACCCGCCACTACACCCTGAGTTTCGCCCCCGGGGCAAAAAACTCGCCGCTCCGCGAAATCTACAACCTCACCGAAGCCATCCCTGCCGCCTCCGTGAAAATCAGGCATGCTCAGCGGCGCGTCGCCTCCGACGGCCTGGGCGTCGCCTGCGTCACCACCCGCGCGCGCGACACCAAAGTGGTCAGCAGCAGCCAGTTCGTCCCGCTCAACGGCCGCTGGTTGCCAGCCACCTTCGTCATCGACTGCTCGACCCCTGGCAAGCCGGTCGGAAAATTCTACAATAGCCTGTTCTCCCAGACCACTGTGATCAGCGGCCGCCGCCACGAGCTGGCCACCGATTTTACCGCCGGTCTCGAACTCAGTCTGGACTCGGGCTTCTGGAGGCGGTTCGCCCTGTCCGGCCTGCTCAAACCGGCCAACAACCTCCATTATACAGGGCTTTATTTCACCGAGACCTTCAGCCCAACGCGCATCCCTGTGATCATGGTCCACGGCTTGGCGTCCGATCCGCATATCTGGCAAAACCCGATGAACGAGATCCTGGACGACCCCGTGCTGCGCGACAAGTACCAGCTCTGGTACTTCCTCTACCCGACCGGCATGCCCGTGCCCTTCACCGCCGAGCGCCTGCGCCGATCAATCAACGAGGCCATGGCCACTTTCGACCCCAAGCGCGACAACCCCGCCCTCCAGAACATGGTGATAATCGGCCACAGCATGGGCGGGCTGCTCAGCCGCCTCCAGGTTATCGACAGCGGTGACGATCTCTGGAGCTCGTACTTCGCCGTGCCGCCCGACCAACTCCTGGTCGACCCGCGCCGCCGTAAGTCTCTCGTCCAAGCGCTCTTCTTCGATCGTTCACCTTACGTCGATCGCGCCGTCTTCGTCGCCACTCCGCACCGCGGCAGTGAAATCGCCGACTTCAGCGTCGTCCGATGGATGGTCAACTTCATCCGACTCCCGCTTGACCTCGTGGGGCTGGCGACCGAATTCGCCCAGCTCGACATGTCGTTTTTTAATCCCGCGCTTCAGAAGTTCGACTCGTTCGGCACCCGCAGCGTGGACAACCTCTCACCCCGTCACCCGCTGCTCGCCGGCATCGACAAACGCCCGATCACCGCGCTCCACCACTCGATCATCGGCAACCGCGGTCGCCGCGGACCGCTCGAAAAAAGTTCCGATGGAGTGGTCCCGTTCACCAGCGCCCACCTCGACACCGCCCTCAGCGAAAAAATCGTCCCTGCTCCCCACAGCCTCGTCCAGCATCCCGAGGTCGCCGCGGAAATCGTGCGGATCCTCCACGAACACCTCAATAGACCCTCGCCTCCCCCGGCTCGAGCACGTCGATAAGGTGGCGCATGCCGCTGGCGGAACTGGCGAGCATGAGTCGGTGCAGCGGTTCGTCCAGCGGTTCACGCGTCAACGGGTACGTGCCGTAATGCATCGGGACCATGCGTTTGGCCCCAAGGTCGCGGAAAGCCGCCAGCGATTCCTCAGGGTTCATATGGACACCGCGACCGCTGACTGGACGATAGGCGCCAATGGGCATGAGCGCGACCTCGATGGGATGGCGCTTTCCAATCTCATGAAAGCCGTCAAAATAAGCGCTGTCGCCGCTGTGATACACCGTGGTGCCGGCTCCGCCGGTGAGTGATTCGACTTCCGGCTGGCGCAGGAGGTAGCCGCCGAAGCCGCGGTGGACATCATGCACATATCGGGCCCCCCAGTGCCGCGCCGGTGTGAAGATCACCTCGAGTTCGCCCATCCTCACGCTGTCCCATTTCTTCATCTCCACGATGTCACCAAACCCGCGCCGCTTGACCAGGCTCCCGACCCCTTTGGGCACAATGATCGGTTGGCCGTCCGAAACGGCCTCGAGGGTAGGGATGTCCAGATGATCGTGATGGGCATGGCTGATCAGCACCAGATCTACCCGCGGCAGCTCGTGCAGCCTGAGTCCAGGCTGATGAGCCCGCTTGACCACGGCCAACCACGGCGCCCACACCGGATCAATGAGAATATTAAGCCCGGCCATCTGGACGAGGAACGAGGCGTGGCCGATCCAGATGACGCGCACTTTGCCCGCCGGCACATCCATCGCCTCGAGCCGCCGCTCGCGACCCCGGCGCCGCTTGACGACATGCGGGATGAGTACTTTCCCGATAAACTCGACATTGCGCCGCCCCCACCCCGGGCTGGGCGACAGACCGATTCGGTGCCCGTGCTCGTCGTCGTGCGCTCCGGTGCCATCGCGCAATCCCGCGGCTTTGTCCCGCAGGGTGTCGGTGAGTCGCGCGAGCGCGCCTTGTCGAGGCCGGGGTGTCACAAAGAGGGTCGTGGGGTCGAGCAGCGAAGAGACGATCCGCCAGTCGTCGCTTGGCGGAGCCCCATTTGTAGGAGATGATTGGGAGCTTTGCAATTCGGGGCTTCCAGTAGGGACGACGAGAAAATCGCCGTACGCCGCACCCTGCGGACGCGATTGCGTGCCCTCGACCCGGCGAATCGCCGCGAGGCGGCGGCCCGACTCGTCGGTCACTTGATCGAGCGCCACCCCGGCTCACCCGGCCTCATCATCGCCGGGTTCTTCGCGCTTCCCACTGAACCCGACCTCACCGCCTACTTCCTCCACGCTTGGTCCGTCGGCGCCCACATCGCCATCCCCAGACTGACCGGCCCAGGCACCATGGAATTCCACCAAATCCCAGCCGGCACGCTCCCACCTGACCCCGATCAGCCAAACTCCCCATCACCTCCCTCCGCTCTGCGGCCCGGTCCGTACAACCTCTGGGAACCCGACCCCTCGCAGTGCCCCTCGGTCCCACCCGCCGCCATCGGTCTCGCCCTTGTCCCAGGCCTCGCCTTCGCCCCGGGCGGCGCCCGACTCGGACGGGGAGCCGGTTATTATGACAGATGGCTGGCCACGCTGCCTGCCGCCACGCCCTGCCTCGGCGTCGCCTTCCCTTGCCAAATCCTCGTCAGCCTCCCGACCACCCACCACGATCGCCCGGTCAATGTCATCGCCACCGAGAACGGCTGGGTCCCCGGTGCCCAATCCGCCGCTGGCCCAGAATACGAACCCATCTGAAATTGTCAGACCCGGCTTTTGAAATATGACGTCCTGCCGCTATCATCCCTCTCATGTCAGCAGGCACCAAGACCCTTGAACGCCCAGCCGTCGACACGGAAACGGACGATTCGCTGGATCGTCCCTGGCTTGTCACGATTTATAATGATCCCGTGAACCTCATGGGCTACGTCACTCTGGTCATCATGCGGATCTTCGGCTACTCGCGTGAAAAAGCCGAAAAAATGATGCTCGATGTCCACCAAAAAGGAAAGTGCATTGTGTGGAGCGGCGAGCGCGAAAAGGCCGAACTTTACGTCCAGCAACTCCACAGCCATCAGCTCAACGCGGCCATGGCCCGCGATACCTGACCACCTCTCCCATGCGAATCCGGCGCCTCAAGTCCAAAGGGCTCGTCCTCAGCCGCCTCCCGGCGGCCCAACTCCGCTTGCTCCAGCAAATTCCGGCGCACGCCGATCCGGCCGGCTCCCCCAGCGCCGAGGAGCGTCTGTACCAATCACCCGTCCGCACCCCGCTCGACGACACCGAGGACGAACTGATCAACGACTGGAACGACCACATCTTGCCCGACCTTCGGTCCGACTTCGCCCGCCAACTCGACTGCGTCACCAACGACCTCCGCAACGTCCGCCGCGAGTCGCCGTCGTCCACCCCCTCCACGGTGCGCGAGGACGGCCCCGCTGATGATTCCGAAGACGAGGAAATGGAACTCCCCGCCGCCGGCGAAACGTACCAACTCGTCATCCCCATCGACCACGTCGAATCCTGGTACGGCGCCCTGAATCAAGCCCGCCTCGTCATGCAGTCACGCTACAATTTTCCCGAAATCGAAAGCCTCGCGTCCATCGTCGCCCTGCTCGCTTCGGAAAACCTCAAACCCTACCTCACCTCCCGGTTCTACACCGAAATTCAGGCCGCCCTGCTCGAACTCGGCATGGGAAGCGAATAGCCGCCCCACCTACGGAATCGGGACGACCGCCCTCTGGACAGGGCGCCTAATCCACGCTTTAAGTGGGCGCGGCGGTCCGCCCGCATGGCGGACTGCCTACTGTCCACATCCCAACCCCACGACATCCCATGGCAAACATCAAGTTCGGTTCCCAGGTGTACACCTGGTTCATGCAGGGCACCGGCAAGGGCTATGACAACAAGCTCGACCACATGATCAAGATCGCGGCTCAGGCCGGCTTCACCGGGATCGAGCCGATGGTGCTGGAAATCTCCGAGAAAGCGCTCGGCTGCAGCAAATACTGGCTCGGCGACTTCGCCGACGCCGGCCGCCTCAAGGACGCCCTCGACGCCCACAACGTCTCCCTCTGCGGATTGGCCCTCGTTTGCTCGTGGGACGGCGAAGACGAAGCCCCCGCCGAAAAAGAAGCCGCCGACTTCACCATCAACCTGCTCAAACACTTCCCTGGCGCCATGCTCGGCACCGTCACCCTGCCCAGCGGACGCGCCCACGACGTGCAGCGCCGCCGCCTCAACGTCGCTCGCAACGTGAACCGCGTCTCGAAACGCGCCGCCGACCTCGGCATCAAATGCTCCTATCACCCGAACAGTCCACCCGCTTCCCTCGTCCGCACTCAGGAAGACTATGACGTCGTCCTCAGCAGCCTGGATCCCGCCGTCACCGGTTGGACCCCGGACGTCGGCCACATCGCGCGAGGCGGCATGGATGTCATCGCCACCCTCAATAAGTGGGCCCACCTCGTGAACCACATTCACTACAAAGATTTTTCGGGTAATGGCCCCGAACCCTGGTCCCAAATGGGAACCGGAAAACTCGACTTCCACCGCATCACCGAATGGCTGGTCTCCCGCCGCTACGAGGGCTGGATCGTCTGCGAAGACGAAGCCCACGTCGCCGTCGATGACCCCGACAGCGTCACCCTCCAAAACGGCCAATGGTGCCAATCCAACCTCACTCCCTTGGTCTCTTAACTCCTTTACTTCCACCTCAATCTTAATCTTAATATCCTCCCATCCCTCCCCTTCATCCTGTTTCTACCATCCAATCCTATTGTATCCCATCCCCCATGCCCGACCACGCCACCGAAGAGGACATCGCCGCCATCGCCGGTCCGGTCAAGGAATTGCGGGAGGCGCTGAACGGCGTGCTTTTCGGCCAGGCGGCGCTGATTGATGCCGTCATCTGCGGCGTCATCGCGCGCGGCCATGTCCTCCTCGAAGGCTTGCCGGGCTTGGGCAAGACGGAGTTGGTCAAAGGGCTGGCCCGCGTCCTGCAACTTGAAACCCGGCGCGTCCAGTTCACGCCGGATCTCCTGCCCGGCGACATCACGGGAAATCCCGTGCTCCAGGAAGTCAATGGCCGCCGGGAATTCGTCTTCCAGCCCGGCCCGCTCTTTACAAACCTTCTGCTGGCCGATGAAATCAACCGTGCTTCACCCAAAACCCAATCGGCGTTGCTCGAGGCCATGCAGGAACGACGCGTCACCGTGCTCGGCACGACCCACCCGCTGCCCGATCCCTTCTTTGTCCTGGCCACGCAGAACCCGATCGAATTGGAAGGCACGTACCCGCTGCCGGAAGCCCAGATCGACCGATTTCTTTTCAAACTCGACGTCCTCCGCAACTCGGCCGAGACGCTCGAACAGATCGTGAGCCACCGCGAACTGGGCGTGGAACCCACCGTCACGGCCACCGTCGGTCGCGACGCCTTTGCCCTGATGCAATCGACCGCGCGGCGGTTGTATCTTCCGCCCGTTGTCGCCAATTACATCGCCCGCCTCGTGGACGCCACGCACCCGGGCCAGTCGCAGGCGGCCACCGGCGTGAAATTTGGCGCCAGTCCGCGCGCCGCGCTCAGCCTGGCCGCCGCCGGCAAAGCGCGTGCCCTCATGGATGGCCGCCCGAATGCGAGCTTTGAGGACGTGCAGGCGGTGGCGCCGGCCGTGCTCGGCCACCGTGTCATCCTCGATTACGCCGCCCGCCTGGACGGACGTACCAGCGCCGATGTCGTGCGCGCCCTGCTGGCGGAAGTGCCGGTCCAGGCCCTGGCCACGCCGCGGCCACTGCGCCAGGAGCCGGCCGCCGCCTGAGCTCGCCCCTTCCCCATCGATCGTCATGATGCCCGATTCGCCGCGCCTCGACCAATCAGCGCCTGCTCCGCCGCGCCAGAACCGTCTTGGCCTGCACAGCGGGTTCCCAGTGTTCCGGCGCTCCTTTTTTCCGTTTGGGCACCTGCTCGCCGCGCTCGCCCTCTGGTTGGGCGCCCTCGCACCGGCCCACGCCACTCAATCGCTGGCGGGCTTCGATGAGGAACGGGGAGCAAGCCGCATCCAATTAACCGCTGTCTTCTCTCCCCCGCCGCCCAGCGGCTATCTTCCAGTCGCAGTGGAAATCACGAATGCCACGGGAGCCAAGCGCTCGTGGCGCCTCGAGTTTTCCTCTCAGCACGGCCACGGCGATGGCAACAATCGCATGCGCAGTAGCTTCGAGGTGACCGCCGATCCCGGCGGCAGCCAGTCGACCCTGCTCGTGCCGCTGCAGGCACGCCATCGCACCAGTCGTTCTGCCTGGTACGGCGGCGGGTACCACGTTTTAGACGTGTCGGTCACGAGCGGCCAAGGCGGGCGGCATTCGACCACTTCCCCCACCGAGACGACCGCTGAATTTCCCGCCATCGCCATCAGCGATGCCCTCGCCGTCAAGAGCCTCACCCAACTCAATGACGCCCTCAAGAACCATGGATCAGGATCGAGTCATCGAGGTGGGAGTCATGGCGAGGTCTTTGGCAGCCGCTTCGCCCCGGATCGCCTCCCCGACCAATGGCTGGGCTACTCGGGATTCGACCACCTCCTCATCACCACCGATGAATGGCTCGCCGCGTCACCCGGTGTCCGCTCCGCCGTTCTGCAAGCCGCGCAGTTCGGGCTCCACCTGCACTTTTACCGGAACAACTCGTCGACGACTCTGGCCTCACTCGGCCTGACCGGGACCTCCTCCGAATCTTCGGACCTCCCGCTCGGCATGGGGCACGCCACCTTGGTCGATTGGAATGGCGACTCCCTCGATGCCACGCCGACCGTCGATCGCTTCCTCAGCCTTGGCGATCGCGCGCTGATGCGTCGGTTGACCAGTGATTTTGCCCGTGGCTCCTGGGGATTGATGAACGCCCTCGGCGAACGCAACTTCGCCGGCTGGCAAGTCATTGTCTTTCTCCTGCTGTTTGGCGTCCTCATCGGCCCGATCAACCTCTTTGTCCTGGCGCCGGCCGGTCGGCGTCACCGGCTGTTCTTCACCACCCCGGTGATCTCGCTGGTCTCCAGCATCCTGCTCGTCATCCTCATCCTGTTCCAGGACGGAACCGGCGGGCAGGGGCGCCGGTTCATCGCGGTCCACCTGCCGCCCGGCCAGGCCGCAGCTCACGTCACCCAGGAACAAGTCGCGCGCACCGGCGTCCTCCTCGGATCCAGCTTCGAATTGCCACGGCCCACTGAGATCACTCAAGCGGTGCTGCGCGCTTCCCCCTGGACTAAATTCAGCGATGACCACTCCAGTCAGTCGATGGACACGCGCCTCGACGGCCTCCGCACCAGCGGCAATTGGTTTCAGAGTCGCACCGTGCAAGCTCAGTTCCTCCGGTCTCTCGTCCCGACGCGCGGCCGCATCGACCTCGTCCCACCCAATTCGCCCGGCGACCCGCCCACCATCGTGTCCAGCCTGGAAACCGAACTGGCAAGCTTCAGCTATCTCGACGCACAAGGCACAATTTGGCGAGCCGAAGGACCGGTCACGCAAGGCCGACCGGTGGCCTTGATCCAAGATACGGAAGCCTGGAGAAACGAGCTGAACCGCATCAGCCAGTCGTGCACCGAAAGCCTCGCCGCCCGCATCGCCGATGTCGTCCTGCAACGGCCCGCCTTCCTCGCCACCGCTCAATCCGCCCCGGGTCTCGCCATCGACACGCTCCCTGCCATCGACTGGATCGACGACCGCATCGTCATTTTCGGAAATCTGCCCGCCACCCCATGAGTGCCGTCGCTCCCGCCCTCGACCGCTCCCAGCCGGCCATTCAGGTCGAGAACCTCGCCCGCGTCTTCGGCACCATCCCGGCCGTGAATGGCGTCAGCTTCGCCATTCCCCATGGCCATGTCGTCGGATTCGTCGGCGCCAACGGCGCCGGTAAAACCACCACCATGCGCATCCTCGCCACCCTGGACTACCCGACCAGCGGCTCCGCCAGCCTCGGTGGCTATAACGTCGTCCACCACCCTCGCGAAGTGCGCCGCCTGCTCGGATGGATGCCCGACAGCTTCGGCACCTACGAGCACATGACCGTGCTCGAATACATGGACTTTTACGCCCGCGCCCTCGGATTTCGCGGCCATGAACGCTCCCAGCGGACACGCGAAGTCATGGACTTCACTGACCTCACACCCCTCGCCTCCCGCCTCATCAACAAGATGTCCAAGGGCCAGACCCAACGCCTCTGCCTCGGACGCGCCCTCCTCCACGATCCCCAAATCCTCATCATGGACGAGCCGGCCGCCGGCCTCGACCCCCGCGCCCGCATAGAACTCAAAAACCTCATCCGCATCCTCGCCGAGGAAGGAAAAACCATCCTCATCTCGTCCCACATCCTCACCGAACTCGGCGAGATGTGCGACAGCCTGCTCTTCATCGACCGCGGTCGCATCGTCCACCACGGCGAAGCCGCCGCCCTCAAACGCGGCGGCTCATCCCAAACCCTCGTCACCGTCCAACTCGACGGCGACCCGGCCAAACTCGCCCAATGGGCCCTCACCGCACCCCACGTCACCCTCGCCGACGAAACAAAACATGGCGCCCGCCTCCGCATCGACACCGTCAACCATGACGTCATCGCCGGCATCCTCCGCCGCATGATCCTCGACGGCCTCCCCGTCATCGACTTCCACCGCGAGGAAATTAAACTCGAAGACGCCTTCATCGATATCCTCGCCCAACTCGACCGATCCCCCGACCCCGCCTCGCCGCCCCCTCTCATCTCCTCCCCCAGCCCCCTCTCCCCACCCCTCCCCATCCCCGCCGTCGATCCCACCCCACGTTTCCTCCCTCCTGATTCCTCGGCTTCATCCTGATGTCGGAGGTCGGAGGTCGGAGGGACTGAAGGGGGAAGCTGTAATCAGTATTCAGTGTTCGGTATTCAGCGGGAAACGGGCGTGGCCCGATGATAGGGCGAGTCACAGTCATGGGTGGCAGGGCGGTCAGCGCAGCGGCCACTTCGAGGACGAGGACGATGCCAAGCTTCCTGAATACGTCTTTTCCTCCCCCACGATGGCTCGTCACCCTCAGCCATCCATCCTTTGCGCCACTCGTCCTCGTCCTCGTCCTCGTCCTCGACTCCACGTGTGCGATCCTAAGTGCACCAACGGATCGAAAGTCTGGCACTTGCTCACACGTGCTGAGGGATAGGGCTGCGACCCCGATAGGGCCAACGGTCCGGGACTGGAGTTTGTCCATTTCGCCGATTCAATTCGCCGCGGAACGATTCCGCGAAAAGGCGTGCCCACCAAGCCAAACACCCGATCGCACACCCTCCTGATTCTGGATCTTCCTTCTCGGGTAGTGCGGCGCGTCCCGCCCGCCGGACGGGGCGTCCCGCCGTGTCCAACGCGCGTCTCGCGCTACGTGCGGTTCGGCATTGTCGCACCGCTCTTCCGGAGCAAGGCGCGGGACGCGCGGGGCAGTCGGCGAGGACACCAACTGCGGCGGGCGGGACGCGCCGATCTACCCGAGAACCAGGGCTTCGCGCCACCACCTCCGTGCCTACCGAGAGAGGCTCCTGATACCCACGTAATAAATGGACAAGCTCCAAGCTCCGGCCAACGGCCCAGGAAAACCAACCTTCAAACCCAAAAACCCGGATGGGAACCACGAAAAGTACGAAACACACGAAAAACCAAGGCGTTGCCGAATTATCACCGTTCACCTGATAGATGAGGAGGTCGCCTGTCCTTACCCAATGAATTTTCGTGTGTTTCGTGACTTTCGTGGTTCCAATGTCCCGTATCGATTATGATCGGTGACGACGACGAGGGTTGGAACATCGGCTTTACCGTGCCGCGCTCCGTTATTCATGATATTCAAGCCGAACTGAGGAACAGAAAAACCCAGCAGGGCGATTGATGGCCTCTCACGGACGAAATTGGATGAAGTGTGCCAGCGCCGATCACACCCACTCGATCGTGTTCGTGGTCCTCTCGTTTCTCTTCATTCGAATGGCGCCCCTTCCCGCGGCAGACCATTGATGCCCCCAATCCAAAAACAAAGAACCAAGAACCAAGAACCAAGAACCAAGAACGCAGTTCCCCTTCCCCCGTCCGCCCCGCCCCCATGTCCTCGTCTCAACCCATTGCCGCTCCACCGTCGTCCGTGCTGGCGGATTTCGGTGACTGGTTGTCGCCGATGGTCGTGAAGGAACTGAGACAGGGGCTGAAGACGCGGGCTTTCGTCAGCGCCCTGATCATTCTTCACGGGGTACTGACGCTGTTGCTTCTTTTTGCCATTTCCGAGGGAAATCTCGTGGGGTTCACGAAGATGTTCTGGTGGATTTGTGGGGGGCTGCTGATCTTTGCTTTGCCCTTGTCCGGATTCAACGCCTTGGTCGGTGAGGTGAAGGGGCGGACCTTCGATTTGCTCTCGCTCACGCGGCTCGGACCGCTGGGCATCGTGGCGGGCAAGTGGCTGGCTCTTATCGCGCAGAGCGGCCTCATCGCCATCTCGATCCTTCCGTACGTGGTGCTGAGTTACTTCGGGGGTGGCGTCGACCTGCCGGGTGAGGTCACCCTGCTTCTCTTCCTCTGGCTGTTTTCGGCTGTGGTCAGCGCATTTGCCATCATGGTTTCCGCGATGCCGTCGGTCATCGTGCGTGCCCTGTTTTTCCTCAGTGCCTGGATCTGGGTGAAGCCGGTTCTTGACGAGATTCTCACCCTGTCAGGGACGGATGTCCGCTATGGAAATGCCTCGTTCCGTTGGTTTATAGACTCCGCCACCGGTCAGCGCGTTCCCCTGTTGATTCTGATCGGGATCGTCGTGCCCCTCTGGTCCTATCTGTGTTATACTTTGCTCGAACTCGGCGCGACGGCTATCGCGCCCGTCGCCACCAACCACGCGACCCGGAAACGCCCGCTGGCGCTCGTCGCCATGGCCGTCGCTCTCAATGGAATCTATTTTTTTCCACCCGACAGCGATGCTCGCGCCACTTCACTCGTTTGCCTGCTCGGCGTCGCCAGCCTCGCGGCAATCGACGGCCTGACCGAACCGCCGGCCATCACGCCTTCACTGCTCGCCCCGTTCCACCGCCGTGGCCGCCTCGGGCGATGGCTCGCTTGGTTCCTCGCCCCAGGCTGGCCGACCGGATTGCTCTATGGCGTCATCCTGGCCGTCCTGGTCACTGTAGGCTTCGCCCAGTTTCCGTATTATTATACTACCAGGCGGCTTGAGACCAATCTCCTCGTGCTGGGGAAGGCCGCGCAATTTTTATTCTGTAAAAGTGGCGATCAGGTTTGGGGTGGTTGAGTGGGGTTCATGTTGAGGTAGATTTTTCCTGTGAGCCACTCGTTACTCATTTCGCAGAGGAGTGCGGTGGCGA
>JBJXFS010000332.1:0-23546 GCA_046155625.1 Verrucomicrobiales bacterium
AAGCCGTTCCTTTTGGGCCGGAAAGGAGGGGGGACGCAGCGGCCATCGCTGAATTACGAACAAAATGCGTCCGAGAGTTGACAGGGAGCCGGGTAGTGGATTAATTTAACGTTAATGGCAGATGGAGATGGCGTCCGCGGTCCAAATAGTTTCGTCAATGCTTTTGGGCATTAGGCCGGCGCAAGTCGGTTCTAGTGTCCAGACCCCCGCTGTCGGACTGGGAGGGCCGGCAGCGGGGTGTTTTTTTAAGATGGTCGTCGATGACTCTTGAGGCTGGACGCGTGGGCAAAGCCGATGCTCAGTGGGGCACGTCATGCGCGATCATCTGTTATTCTTGGGATTGTGTGTCGGGGTGCTGGTGATGGGGGCCGGTTGCGCCCGGCCGCCGGGCAGCGTGCCGTCGGCGCTTCCAGTGGACGAGCCGGGGCGGGCGCCGCGGGCGGAGGCGGTGTACGAAGCAGAGGATCCCGCCTTTGTCGGGACCGATATGGATGACGTGGCGCGTTACCTGGCCGGCCTGCCGGGTCCCCGCGGATCGATGCTGACGGCCTACCGTGACCAGCCAGAGTGGGCGGCGCACACGGGAAATCTGAACGAATTATGGCGGCGATTCGACACGCTGCGGCGTTGGCCGATTCAATCGTGGGGCAGCCGGGAGCTGGGCGGACTGCGCTCGGCGGGCACGGTGTTTTATCCGTTTAGCGGACCGGATTTCCTGTTTGTGGACACGTTTTTTCCCAGCGCGAAGAATTATATCTTGTGCGGGCTCGAGTCATCCGAACCGCTCCTGCTGCTCGGAGCCTTAAGCGACACGCAGCGGGCCGGGGCGTTGTCAGCACTCAACACGTCATTGACCAGTTCGCTCAGCTTTTCGTTTTTCATCACCAAGGACATGAAGACGGACCTCAGGCGGAGCGAGCTAAAGGGGGTGTTGCCGATCATGCTGGTGTTCCTCGCGCGGGGGGGACACACCATCCATTCTGTCGAAGCCGTTTCGCTCGACGCCCAGGGGCAGGTGGTCGGTCGCGGGGCCGGCGCACCGGGATTTCGCATTCGGTTCGGAGCGGGCCGGACGCTGTATTATTTTACCACGGACTTATCGAAGGGGACGTTCAACGACCAGTCGCCATTCCCGCGTTTCGTCCGCGGCCTGGGGCCGTGCGTCGCGTTTACCAAGAGCGCCAGCTACCTGATGCACGAGGCGTATTTTTCCAACGTGCGAAATTTCATCCTGGGCTGGTGTGCCGCCGTGCTGCAGGACGACTCGGGCATTCCATACCGGTACTTGAATTCGGGCGGGTGGAGCGCGCGGCTGTACGGCCGGTACAGCGGGGTGCTTGGGATCTTCACCAAATATTACCAACCCGACTTGGCCGCGTCCGAAGCTCAGGGGGCCGACCCTCTGGGCTTTGGCATCGGCTACAAACACAATGAGGGACAATCCGTGATGATCCTTGCCCGGCGCCGCTGATTCCAGTAGGTAATGGTGGTCCGATTCAGACTGTCCCGCCACGCTCCCCCCTTGCCATGGAATCCCACGAAATTCTCCGCGAAGCCTTCCATCACGCCAGCCCCAAGGAAATCGCGGCCGAAATGGGCCTGTCGCTTTCCCTCGTCTACAAATGGTCGCAACCTGGCGAAGGCAAGGGGAGCGGCGTGGAAAACCCACTCGACAGGGTTGCCCAACTCGTCCGACTCACCAAAAATACACGGCTCGTCGAGTGGCTGTGCCATCAGGCCGGCGGCTATTTTGTGCGCAATCCACGCCACAAGGAACATCCGGAACATCAGGATGTCTTCCCCGCCACCAACGAGATCGTCCAGCAGTTTGCCGACCTGCTCGAGTCAATCACCCACGCCGCCGCCGACCACAGCATTTCCAAACAGGAGTCACAGCGCATCCGCCGCCAATGGAACGACCTCAAGGCTTTCACCGAAGGATTTGTCCGATGCTGCGAGGAGGGCGATTTCGAACGCCTGCCGCCCCCGCCCGTCTGGCGCGAGTGAGGCCGGACTTGAGACTTGCATCAGGCGACGTACTCTCATGATTCTTGAAACGCGTCGAAGCCATCGTGAAGCCGTTCAAGTTGGAGGAAATCCGGCAGGCCCTCTTGGATGCCGGGGTCCAAGGGTTGACCGTGTACGAGGCCGAGGGCATCGGCCGCCAGAAAGGGCATTCGGAAATCTACCGCGGCAGCGAATACGCCGCGGACATGCTCCCAAAAATCAAATTGGAAATCCTCGTCGACAATGACCGGGTGGACGATGTGGTCGCCGTCCTCGCCCGCACCGCACGGACAGGGAAAATTGGCGATGGCAAGATCTTCGTGACCAGCGTGGCCGACTTGCGCCGCATCCGAACAGGCGAGACAGGATCGGCGGCGGTCGAGTGATGGATGTCGGATGTCGGATGTCGGAGGTCGGCAGGGGGGAAGCAGTATTCAGTGATCGGTATTTAGAAGTATTCAGCCCGAAACGAGCGGGGCACGAGGGAGAGGCGAGTCACCGGTGATAGACAGGGCGAGCGATGAGGAAAGGGGGCAGGTGGGCAGCGCAGCGGCCACTTCGAGGACGAGGACGAGGACGATTCCAAGCATCCTGGATAGGTTTTTTCCGCCCACGCGATGGCTCGTCAGCTTCGTCCATCCATCCTTTGCGCCACCCGTCCTCGTCCTCGTCCTCGTCCTCGACTTGACGTGTGCGATCCCTATGCACCCAATGTCCTTGAATTTGAACAACCCACCCATTGCGCCAGGCGTCCTCGTCCTCGACTCCACGTGGTAGGCGATGCGCGGGCACCTACGATTCGTAAAACGAGCGCTGGCTCAACAACGTTGTGTAGTTGCGAATGACGGCCACAGGGCCAGAGGCCCGAGATCAGGCCTGCCCGGGACAACGGCCCGCGCCTGGAGTTTGGTCATTTCGCCTGCTCTATTTGCCGTGGAACGACTCTGTGAAAAGGGCTCCCTGCCCATGCGTATCACCCGATCGCCACACCCTCCTGAATCGGACGCGCCGCCTTACCCGAGAACCATCGCTTCGCTCAAACACCTCCGTGCCTGACGAGACACGCTTTTGCCAACCGCGTAACAAATGTACAGATTCCAGGCCCGGGCCAGCGGCCCGGGAAGAACGATCTTGAAACGACCCAGGGCTTTCCCCCTCATCGCGGAATTGTGCCATTCATCTGGCAACGAAAAACGAAGTCTATGCGGCGACGGGAAAGTTTTCGGCGATCCAGGGTGGGCGGCCGAGGGTGGTGGCGATGGCGTTGAATTCGGAGATTTCCGCGGCGGAGAAGAGCAGGCCGCTGGCCTGGGCGGTGGCGCGGGCGGCTTCGGCCTCGGGTTGGCCGGGGAGGGTGCATGATTCGTTGCCGTGGCTGAAGATGTCGTCGAGCACCGCTTTGATATTGGCGGCTTGGTCGCGACCGCGGGCGAAGGCGCCGGCGTTGAGGGCATCGGGGTGGATGACTTGGAAGTAGAACGCGCAGGTGCGTTTTTCGCCCTCCGGCACAGGGCGGCTGCGTAGGGTGGGCAAGCTGCCGCCGATGAAGGCGGCCACGAGTTCGTTGATGAGCGAGAGGCCATACCCCTTGTGCGCCCCAAACGGGAGGAGCGCGGCGACGCGCCCGGGATCGGTGGTGGGATTTCCTTCGGCGTCGACGGCCGCATCGGGAGGTAGTGGCTTGCCTTCGCGTTTGAACTGCTGGACGCGGCCCATGGCCACGGTGCTGGTCGCCCAGTCGACGACAATCGGATACCCCAGAGCTTCCGTGGTGGGAAAGCCCCAGGAATGAGGGTTGGTGCCCAGCGTGGGGAACCGGCCTTTGAACGGGACGACTTCAGCGAGCGCCGCGGTGCAATTGGTGTAAGCGATGTACCCGCGGCGGGCGGCCTCCATGACGTAACCGCCGCCCCAAAGATAATGGAACGCATTGTCCACGCTGATTTGAGCGATCCCGAATGTATCCGCCAGCCGCATCGCCTCATCCATCGCTGCGAACGCGGTCGACTGGCCCAGCTTCCGCTGGGCATCCCAAATCCGACTGGTGGCAAACCGGCCTGATGGGGTCACATCCCGGATCTCCGCCCCAGGCACGCAGCCCCCGGCTTTGGAACCAAAGTGGTCATCCAAGTGAAGCGCCTTGATCGCATTGTGCGTCCGGATGCCGTGCGTGGCCGCGAGCTCGCAGAAACGTGCCGCATCCAGCGCTTCCGATTCGGTAAACCCGCGCTGCAGGTACGCGGCGCGGACAAGGTCGTTGTGCAGGGCGACTGGAACAATGTGCATGAAACGGGGGCGAATGGAAATGGTGAATGCCCCCGCCCCTAGCGTTCGCCGGCCGCGCTGGCAACGGGAAAGGGAGCGGCCACGGAGGTCGGAGGTCGGAGGTCGGCGGTCGGAGGTCGGAGGTCGGAGGTCGGAGGTCGGTTTGCTGGGAGGGACAGCGTCTTCAGTAATCGGTATTCAGCCCGAAACGAGCGGGGCGCGATGGACAGGGCGAGTAACAGGCGTGGGTGGCAGGGCAGCGAGCGGAGCGGATTATTCGAGGACGAGGACGAGGACGATTCAAAGCATCCTGAAGAGGTCATTTCCGCCCACGCGATTGTTCCTCCGCTTCAACCCTCCATCCTCTGCGCCACTCGTCCTCGTCCTCGACTTGACGTATGCGATTCTGGTGCAGCCAATGTCCTTGAGTTTGAACAAACCACTCATTGCGCCAGGCGTCCTCGTCCTCGACTCCGCGTATGCGATCCACGTGCACCAAGGACTCGTAAAACGGGCGCTGGCTCAACAACGATGGGTATATGCGTGTGACTGCCACAGGGCCAACGGCCCGACACCCTGCCAGCCCGGGCCAACGGCCCGGGAAATAACGGCATTGAAACCACCCAGGGCTGAAAGCCCGTCCCCTAATTCTTACTCTCATCGGACGGCATGGGTTCAACGAGTTCAGTTTCAGGGCGAGAACGGCCCGGCGACCACGGCGGCAAATCGGACGGTTGTCGGGTCGGCTTCATGGTCCTAGCGTCCGTCATTATGAGTTTTTGTATCGGTCGAAGGCGATTCCTTCGTCCCGCTGTGGCGGCGATGATTGTCGCGGCGGTGGCCGCCGGCCCAAGGGCGGCCGCCGAGCCGCTGCGCGTAGCGGCGGCGTCGAGTCTGGCGGACGCGCTGAAGGCGATCAACAAGGCATTCACTCAAGAAGTTGGTTCTGAGGTTCTGCTCAGTGCGGGAGCCTCCAACCTGCTGGCGCGGCAGATAGCCGCGGGGGCTCCCGCCGACGTGTTTGTTTCGGCGGATGCGGCCCAGATGGACGCCCTGGACAGGAAGCAGCTGATTGTTCCTGGCACCCGCCAGGACATTCTGTCGAACGCTCTGGTGGTGATTGTCCCGACCGACAGCGAGCTGGAAGTTCGTGGGCCGCGGGACTTGGTCAACGAGCGCGTGCGGCGTCTGTCCACCGGTCATCCGGAGGCGGTGCCGGTCGGGGTGTATGCGAAGGCGTATTTCCAAAAACTGGGGCTGTGGGAGCGGTTGGCGCCGAAGGTGGTGGCGACCGATAACGTCCGGGCCGCTCTCGCTGCGGTGGAGTCGGGGAACATGGATGCCGGGATCGTGTATCGGACGGATGCGTTGATGTCCAAAAAAGTCCGCGTAGCTTGGGAGGTGCCGCCGGGCGACGGGCCGAAAGTCGCCTATCCCATGGCGATGATCCAAGGCAGTGGCCAGCCCTCCGTGGCGCGCCGCTATCTGGAGTTTCTGAAAAGTCCGGCCGCGCGGAAGGTTTTCGAATCGCACGGGTTCATCGTGCTGGCCGCGGCCGAGGGAAAGCAGTGAGATGAATGCAACCGAATGGGGGACGGTCTGGCTGACATTGTGGACGGCGAGCATTGCCGTCCTGCTGATTTTTCCACCCGGTCTCGGCATGGCCTGGCTGCTGGCGCGGCGCGAGTGGTGGGGGAAATCGTTGGTCGAAACACTGGTGGCCCTGCCCCTCGTCGTGCCGCCGGTGGCCACCGGCTTGGTCCTCCTCATGCTCTTTGGCCGGCGAGGACCGATTGGCGGTTGGCTGCATGATCGATGGGGCGTTTCCATTGCCTTCACCGAGTGGGCGGTGGTTCTGGCGGTGGGAGTGATGGCATTTCCGCTGATGGTGCGCAGCCTGCGCACCGCCATCGAGGAAGTGCCGCGACGACTCGAGGACGTGGCGCAAACCCTCGGGCGCTCTCCCTGGCAGGTCTTCTGGTGCGTGACGCTCCCGGTGGCGCGACGCGGAGTGGCCTCCGGTGTGGTGCTTTCGTTCGCCCGCGCCCTGGGGGAGTTCGGAGCCACCGTCATGGTGGCTGGCTTCATCGAGGGACGGACATCCACCTTGGCCCTTTCCATCTACCACCATGTCCAGACTGGCGACGACGCGCGGGCACTGCGTTTGGTCGGACTGTGTCTCGTACTTTCCTTCGCCGCGCTGTGGGTGAGCGGACGGTTGGGTGAAAGGAGGTCGCCGCCATGAGGGCCATGCCCCTTTGCTTGGAATCCGTCGTCTGGCGACGGCCGGGATTTTCGCTGCGAGTGAATGCCGTGCTCGACGGTCCCACGTGCGGGCTGAGCGGGCCATCCGGATCCGGTAAAACCACACTGCTCGAACTGATCGCCGGCCTGCGTCGACCGGACCACGGCAGGATCCAACTCGGCGACGAAGTCCTCTTCGATTCCCTCACCGGTACCCGGGTTCCACCCGAAAATCGCGGCATTGGGTATGTGCCGCAGGATCTGGCGTTGTTCCCGCACTTCGATGTGCGGCGCAACCTGACCTTTGGCCACCGCACCGGCGGCCGGCCAAAACCCGCCCTCGACCACGTCACCGGCGTCCTGGAACTCGAAAAGTTGCTCGCTCGATCGATCCACAGCCTCTCCGGTGGCGAAAAACAACGCGTCGCCATCGGCCGGGCCCTGCTCGCCGGCCCACGCCTTCTCCTGGTCGACGAACCGCTGACGGGCCTCGACGAGGCATTGAAGCAGAAAGTGTTCAGCTACCTCCTGGCCGTGGTCGACGAATTCGCCGTCCCCATGCTCTACGTCACCCACTCACGCGCCGAACTCGATGCCCTCGGCGGTCCGAGATTCCAGTTGCATGAGGGACAGTGGGAATCGTGTCCGGAATGAGCAACAACGGAACACCCTTTTACCATTGCCTGACTTTAAAGAAGTAGGACGGGTGAGTCGGCCACCACGCTTGGTGTTCGATCCAAGTTTCGGTCTGGATGGGGGAAATTGGCTGGAAGGCGGCATTGGCGGATGGGGCGCCGAGGACTTGGAAGAAGCGACCCTCGCCCATCCATTGAAGCCAGACGGTGCCGGATTCCCGGTTCACGGTGAAGTCTGTGATGGTGGGCGCCGACGCGACTGGCAGGGCATCGGTGATGATTTCAAGGGCATCGAGCCCGAAGTCAGCCAAGTCTTCCAGTGGCGAGAATGGGGCGACGAGATCGAGATTTTGCCAGACGACGTATCCGCGTTCGCTCAGGAGGTCGCCGCCCCGGACCGGTCCCAACGTTCGATCCTGAAATCCCTGTTCGGTGGAAAACCAGGCTTCGCCGCTTGGCCAGAGGTAAATGGCATCCAAGCCTAATTCGTCCAGCTTCGGCCCGCCATTCTCCAGCACAGGCTGGAACCGGGCGAGCAGTTGCGACGCCGATTTGACCACGGTGCCGAAGCTCGAAAGCAGGTCACCGCGCCCCAGGGTGCGGCCGAGTTTCTCCGAGAAAATGGGGGTGGCCAGGCTGAAGAGGAGTTCGGTGGAACTGACTGCCTGAACGGCATCCAGACCGACCTCCGGTATCGGGGGCATGGGTCCAAAGGGGGCCAGCAGATCGGCGTTCCGCCGCACGATCTTGCCCCGTTCGGACAGCAGGTCGCCAGCGCCCAGGGGGCCCAGCGATTCGCTGAAAGCCGCCTCCGTGGAGGAGAACATGAGGTCACCGCCGGGAGCCACGGCGACTCCATCGAGGCCGATATCCAGGGCCACGGGCATGAGTCCGAGGTGTCTTGTGAGATCGGCGTTGGACCGTACGCGCCGACCGTCTCCAGTCAGCAGGTCACTGGCCTTGTAGTATTCAAAGGGGGGCGGTGTGGATCCCGATGTCATCCCGTGGGCGGTCGAGAACCAGAGCCCGTGCAAGGGGGCGGCGGCGAGCGAGACATCGAGTCGCTGGAAGGGGGTGCCGTTCGTTTGTTTGGCCGCGACGAGCACCATGGGCCAGAGGCGTTCGACAGGAGTGGGCTCGGAGGACATTTCGACATCCTTGATCTCCTGACCGTCATCCATCGTCAATTTCAGCGTCAGTTGCTGCGTGATCGCCACCTCACCGCCGATTACATACTCGCCGCGTCCCCGCAGACGATATCGCGGCCCGCCTTCGTATCCGGACTCCCACTCGACATTCTCAACGGCGTATGCCGTGAACAACGGGTTCTCGTCCTTTCGCCGCAGGTCGAACCCTCCCCGCAGCGGCAATACGATCGCCGGTCGACCGCAAATCGGGCAGTCATCGGTCAGGCTCGCCCCGTGAATCAAGGTGTAACGCCACGGCTCCGATCCGGATTGCGCCCCAGTCGTCGCCGGAATCAGCAGCCCCAGCAACCCAAGCACCCCGGCCCGCCCCGATCCACCCATGATCGTCTTCACTCCTCAACCATACCTAATATTTTCACGGAACCAACTACGAAGAACCAACTACGAAGAACCAAGAACCAAGAACGACGAACGAAGAACAAAGCACGAAGAACGAAGAACGAAGAACATTCATCTTTTGACGCCGGGGATTCCCGGGGGAGCGTGAAGAATCATGAAACGGACCCCGCTCAAATCCTATTGTTTGGCCGGTACGGCCAGCTTGGTTGCCGCCGGCAGTGCGATTGGCGCGTTTTACGGCGATCCGCCGGACGCCACCCATCCCTGGGCCATCCACGATGAGAACCGTGCCCAGCCGGTACGGGTGGAGCCGGGAACGGCCTCCACGCAGGAGCAGCCGGGGAAGCCGCCGTCGGATGCCATTGTGCTTTTTGATGGCTCGGAAGCCTCGCTGGCGAACTGGGTCGCGGACAAGTCGCCGATCGAGCCTACGAAATGGGTCGTGAAGGACGGGACGCTCCAATGCGTGCCGGGCGCCGGTTACGTTCGCACCAAGGATGAGATGGGCGATATGCAACTCCACATCGAGTGGTCGGCACCGGCCAAGGTCGAAGGCAGCAGCCAAGGCCGGGGCAACAGCGGGATTTTTCCGATGGGGTTGGTGGAAGTTCAAGTGCTGGACAACTATGATAATCCGACCTACGCCGATGGCTTTGCGGGGTCGGTCTATGGGGTGAACCCGCCGATGGCCAATCCTCTGAATCCGCCGGGGACATGGCAGGTCTGCGACATCGTTTTTCGCCGGCCGCTGTTGGAGGGAGACAAGGAAATCGACCCGGGCTCGCTGACAGTGTTTATCAATGGGGTGTTGGTTCAGCAGGACACGCCGCTCGAAGGCGGTGGGGGGCATCGCGGGCGATCGAAGCCGCGCCTGTTTCCCGAAAGAGGCCCGCTTAAACTCCAGGATCACGGCAATCCGGTGCGCTACCGGAACATTTGGTACCGTCCATTGCCAAAACGCGCCGCCGAAGGCGGGGACACCAGCGTCATGAGCGAGCCGGCCACCTCCAAGAAGCGCGCCGAAATCGCCCGCACCCTGCGCGAGGACGCCGCCACCAAGTCCGGGAAGGCCCAAGCGCTCCGAAATTTCGAGTCGCTGAGCTACGCCCACGACGCTGCCGCTGCGGCCCAAGCCGCTGCCTGGCTGGACCAGTGGCTCGCCGAAGTGAAACAGCTGTCTCCCGACCAGTTGGAGGGGAAAAAGAGCGAAGTGATGCAGCTGAACAGCGCCGTCCAATACCTCGTGAAATACAAGTTCCTGCCTGACACATTCGCGGCCAAACCCTTGCTCGAAGGCCTGATCAAGGAACGGGGCTGGGACAAAAAATAGCTCGCCATTCCCCGGGATCATGAGGCACACGGAAAGCCGTTCACAGATGTTGGCGGCGCGGCTGACCAGTGCGGCCATCATTATCATGGGACTGTACGTGGCCAAGCAAGTCCTCATCCCACTCGGTCTGGCTCTCCTCCTGGCGTTCATGTTGCAGCCGAGTGTCCGCCGATTGCGCCGGCTTGGTTTGCCGAACCTGCTGGCCGTGGTAGTGACATCCGTGGTCTTTTTCGCCCTGATCGCGCTGTTGATGTATGTTATCGCTGGGCAGGCGCGAGAGGTAGTTCTCCGAATCCCGGATTACAAAAAGGAACTGGTGGAGCGGGTCAGTGAAATTCGAGGCAGCCTCCGCGGCGGATCCATCGAGAAGATTAAGTCCACCGTCACGGAAGTGATGGAGGAGGTGGTGGAAAAGGAACGCGCTGAGTCCAATGCCACGGAATCCGCGGAATCGCCGCCGGTCGAGACGTCCGCCCCCGTCCCCAAGGCCGAGACTGAGGAGCCACTGCCCACCAAGGTCATTGTGGCCAATGAGGGGAGTGCCGTGGATGACTTGAGTTCCGCCGCGAGCTTGCTCACGCCCTTGGGCACGGCTGGCTTGGTCGTTTTGCTGGTCGTCCTCCTGCTGCTGAAATGGTCCGACCTGCGGGCGCGATTGGTCGCCCTGGTCGACGACAATCTCTCCAACACCACTGCCGCGTTGGACGACGCCGGCCAGCGTGTCAGCCGATATCTCGCCATGCAATTCATGGTGAATCTCGGCGCGGGACTCGTCGTCTGGGGCGGGCTGTCGTTAATCGGCTTGGAGTGGGCGGGCTTGATCGGGCTGTGTGCCGCGTTGTTTCGCTACATTCCGTACGTGGGACCCATGGCCGCGGCCGCCCTCCCCATTGCACTAAGCCTGGCGACGACGGATGGCTGGGGATCGGTCATCGCGGTCGGCTTGCTGTTTGTCATTCTCGAACTTGTCCTCAACAATGTCATCGAGCCGTGGTTGTATGGCTCCCGGTTGGGCGTATCCGAAATCGGGATCATCATCGCCGCCGTCGCCTGGACACTGCTTTGGGGGCCCGCCGGTCTGGTGCTGGCCACGCCGCTCACCGTCTGCCTCGTCGTGATTGGGGAAAAGGTGCCAGGGCTCGCCTTCATTTCGAAGATGCTCAGTGACCGCCCACATCTCCCCGAACACTTCGCCCTTACCCAACGGCTCATCGCGGGCGATACCATCGAAGCCTCCGATATTCTCGCCCGATACCGCGATCGGGCCACGCCTGAGTCGGCCTTTGACGACATGGTCGTGCCGGCCTTGGCGCGAGTGCGTCACGAACAACGATTGGGCCAGCTCGAATCGGCGGCCGCCACGGCCGCCGCCGCCGCCCTGCCCCCCTTGTTCGCCGAGCTGGCGCCGGATGCGGTGGCTGTTAAATCGCCGTTGGCCAAGGACTCCGTACTTGCCGTCTGGAGTCTGTGCCCGATGTCCGAAACCGCGGCCTCCATGCTGCCGGAACGACTCCGCCAAATCCCCTGCTCGTTCCTTCTCTTTAATGCCCAGTCACTCGCGTCCGACGTCATAGGACGGCTTCGCGAAGCGCCGCCTCTTGGGATTGCCCTGTTGCACCTCCATCCCACCGACTTTCCCCGCGTCACCGCCACCCTGCGCCGCCTGCGCCGCGCCCTGCCCGATCTGCCGGTCATCGTCGCCCGGTGGGGCGACCAGACGCTCACCGCCTCCGAACGTGACGATTTGGCGGGACTCGGCGCCACGGCCGTCGTGATCACTCCCTCCGAACTGGCCTCTTGGGTCGGTCCGCGCGCGCTCAGCGTGGCCCGGGTCCTGCGCGAGCATGATGGGGCTTCGTGAGAGGCGTGGTTCCCATCCCGGTTCTTAAGCTCAACGCCCGCTGGGCGCGCCGAGATTCCGCGTTTCCACCCAGCGGACGGAGAACCGTACCAGGGCGGCCCCGTTGGGCAGGTCGAGTTTTTCGCGAATGCGGGCGCGGTGGACTTCGACGGTCTTGGGGGAAATGCCGAGGCGCTCGGCGATTTCGTTGGTGCTGAGGCCGGCCCCGAGATGTTCAAAGACTTCGAATTCGCGGTCACTGAGTTTGGAGACCGAGCCGCCGGTGGCTTCGCCGGCCTTGGCGGCGGCCTTGCCGGCGAAGGACGAGAAGATTTCTCCGGCCATCTTGTCACTGACGTAAAACCCCCCGGCCAGAATGCGGCGGATGGCGGCGACGATGGTCGCCTTGTCGCTGTCCTTCATCAGATACCCCTTGGCGCCCGCTTTGAGGGCCCGCTCGGCGTAGAGCGTCTCGTCGTGCATGGAAACGACAAGGATCGGGAGCTTCGGCAACTGAGCGACCACGTCCTTGACCAGTTCGAGGCCATTGCGTCCAGGCAACGTGATGTCAACCAGGGCGAGATCGGGTTGCGTCTGCAGGATGCCGGTGAGGCCGCTGGCGGCGTCGCCGGCCTCGACAATCACACTCATGTCGGGTTGGCTGTTGACGAGTTGCGCCAGGCCTTCGCGCATGAGGGTGTGGTCTTCGACGATGGCCACCTTCAGGCGCTTGGGGGAAGGCAGAGTGGCAGCGGGCGTGGCAGAGGCTGATTTGTCTTCTTTTTTCATGAGATTGGCAGGGTGACGCGAGCGGCGGTGGTGCCGCCGGGTGGATTGTCTGAGAACTCCAAAACGGCGCGGATACTTTCGGCGCGCTGGCGCATGAGGTGAAGGCCGAGGCCCGACTGCTTGGGAGGACGCGAAAATGGCGTGCCGTCATTGACAATGGTAAGCGTCGACGGAACCCTCGTACAGTCTAGAATGACGTCGACGCGCTTCGCCGCCGCATGCTTCACCGCATTGGCGATCGCCTCCTGGGCAATACGATACAGCTGCGTCGCCGCCTGATGGTCGAGCGGCGCGCAGCCACCGTGAATGTGCAGCCGGCATTCGATCTGGAAGATTTCCTCGGCGGACCGGACAAGACCGAGCAGGGCGGCGGGCAGGCCGTCGTGCCCGATGTCGACCGGCGACAGGCCGCGGGCGAGGGCGCGGGCGACCCCGGTGGCTTCGCCGAGATGCTGACTGATGGTGCGGGCGTCGACGGCCTGTTGCGGGGCGGCGGCTTCCAGGTCTTCGGCCAGATGCTGGAGCTTCATTTTCAGGGCGGCCAGGCGCTGGCAGAGATCGTCGTGGATGTCCTGCCCAATGCGGCGCTGCTCGCGCTCGGAGATTTCCAGAAGGTCGCGTTGGAGGCTCAGGATTTTGGCGTCGCGTTCGAGTTCGCGGAGGACGCGGTTGACCACGGTCGGCACGAGGTCAAGAAAATGGGCGTCCTTGATGAGATAGTCGCGGGCGCCGCGACGCATGTACTCCACGGCGACCTTGGTGTCGGCCAGGCCGCTGATGATGATGAATGGGAGTGAGGCGTTCTTGCGGGCGAGCGCCTCCAGCACGTTGGATCCATCCATGTCGGGAAGTCGCACGTCCAGTAGGAGGAGTTGGGCACGATTGTGGGAGAGCCAGTCGAGTACGGCGCGGCCGGTGTGCAGCGAAACGACCTGAAACCCGGCATCGCGCAGGGTGTCTTCCATGAGGAGGCAGACACCGGCGTCATCGTCGGCCACGAGGATGGGCAGACCACACGAGGATCGGCCGGTCGACGGAGTGTCGGCCGGACCATCGGTGGCGGTGGGGGGTTGAGCGAGGGTGGACACGGGTGAAGGATCAGGTGGTAGCCGGGAGATCGATGGTAAATACGCTGCCCACGCCCTCGGAGGAACGCAGAATGATTTTTCCGTCCATTCGGGCGAGGCACCGCTGCACCAACGTCAATCCGAGACCTTGGCCGGGCGCTGATTGCGGGTGGAGCCGTCGGAAGATCTCGAAGGCTTGGGCTTGGTCGGCCGCGGCGATTCCCGCGCCGTTGTCCTCGATGTCGTAAAGCACCCGGTCGTGTTCCCTTCGCCCTGAGATGCGGATGTGGCACGGGCGCGAGGGGTCTCTATACTTGAGCGCGTTATCGAGCAGATTGGCAAAGGCCTGGCTGAGCATGAGGCGGTCGGCCAGGCAAGGTGGCAACGGCTTGGTTTCCACGTTGGCCTCCGCCTCTTCGATTTGGAACCTCAAGGGTTCGAGCACATCGGCGAGGATGGGGGAGGGGTCGAGCGGTTGGATGTCGAGGGCGGAACGGCCGAGACGGGAGACGCGGAGCAGTCCTTCGAGCAGCAGGTCAATGCGTTTCACTCCGGCGCTGATGTATTCCAGGGCACGGGGGATTCTTGGTTCCGTGGTGGCAAATGCCTGACGGGCCGCGGCATCCGGACAATTGAGCAACGCTTCGCCCAGAAATTTCCACTCGCGTTCCAACAGACGTGCGAAGCCCTGGATGTTGACCAGCGGGGAACGCAGGTCGTGGCTGGCCACATAAAGCAGGTTCTCCAATTCCTGGTTCTTTTCGGCCAAAGCGCGCGTCAGTTCCTCGCGCTTGACCTCGGCCTCCAGCCGCGCCGTGACGTCGTTCGCGATCACCTGGATGGCGCGCCCGTGCTCGTCCTGAAACCCGGTGATCGTAAGCTCCGCGTGCACTATCTGCCCGTCCAATCCGATGAGCCGCCGTTTCAAATCGCGGATGATACCCGGTCCCTGGCTCAACCGTTCGATGTTGGCACGCACATCCGCGTGCGCGGTCGGTTCCACTAAATCCACCGCAGGGCGCCCCACCACTGTCTCCGACCGGCCGTCGCCCAGGCGGGAAATGGCCGCTGGATTGGCGTACTCGATCACCCCGTCACGGCACGTGAATACCATCGAGGGCATCGTCTCGACCATCAGCCGGTATCGTTCTTCCCGAGCCCGCAATCCGGCCGCCTGATCGTTCAAGCGCACATGCGCCGCATGCAATGCCTGCGAAATGCGAGAAATCTCGTCGCGGCCGCCCAGCGGCGCCTCCGGCGGACCGCCCGGGTGAAGTCGCTCCGCCACCGTCATCACCTTCTCCGCCCGCCTCGTGATACACCGGTCCCACCCCCACCACAACGCGAATGAACCCAGCACCACCACCCCCGCTTCAAAGAGCGAAAATCGCACCGCATTCCGGTACGCCTCCGCCCACACATCCTGACCCCCCGTCCACGCCTCCGCCACGCCTCCCCGCAACCGATCCATCATCGCCAGATTCAGCGCGATAATCAACGCGCCAAATCCCAGCAACGATACCGAAATCGTGGTGCGCAATGAGGGTCGTGTCAGCATGGGCGGAAGCTCGGTGGTCGGTGGTCGGTGTTGCGCAGGCGGTTGGGGGTAATCAGGAGCCAGTAATCCGTGTTCGGCATTTAGTATTCAGCGGGAAAAGGGCGTGGCCCGATGGACAGGGCGAGTAACAGTCATGGGCGGCAGGGCGGTCAGCACAGCGGCCACCTCGAGGACGAGGACGAGGACGAGGACGAGGACGAGGACTATTTCAAGCATCCTGAGTAGTTCTTTTCCGCTCACGCAGTGGTCCGTCCGCTTCATCCCTCCATCCTCTGCGCCACTCGTCCTCGTCCTCGTCCTCGTCCTCGACTTGACGTGTGCGATTCTGGTGCACGCCATGTCCCGGGGCATGGCCCCGCTTTGGGTGCGTGACGCGGCCATTCAGCCCGCTTTCCGCTGAATACAAATGACTTCTGCATACTGATCACTGATTGCCACCGACTGACTTCTTCTGAATACTGACAATTTCCGAAAACTAACCACTGACCATCGAAGCTGACTACTTCTGACTACTGACTACTGACTACTGACTACTGACTACCGGCTACCGCCTATGGAAAACACCCCCCAACGTTCACGGTCCCAAGCTGAGCGAGGACACTGGGACTTAGCTAAATGAGCCGTCGGCTGACAACCACGCCTTAGGCGTAAGGCGTTGCACCTTCCTCCTGAGTGGGATAGGCGATACCCTTAACGGCTCTGGTGGATGGCCTCGCGGTAGTGGCTGACGCCCTCGGCGATGGCGCTGGCGAGTCGGGCGCGATGTTCTGGCATGTGGATGCGGGCGTTTTCGGCGGCATTCGAGAGGTATCCGCCCTCGACGAGGATGGCGGCGCGTGCGGCATCCTTGAGCACGGCGAACCGGGCGCGGCGGACGCCGCGGTCGTTCGGTCCGCAGCGATGCAGGATTTGGGAATGGACGGCGGCGGCCAGCGCCACGCTGGCATTTTCCAGGAGGTTCCCGTTAAATCCCAGGGCGGCTTCCATCCCGGGTCGGCTGTCATTGCTGGACGCCATGCCGACCGGGGTCATGGCGTACGTTTCGAGTCCGTGGACCGAGGGACTGGCGTTTTGGTTGAAGTGCAGGCTGACGAGCACGCACCGGCCGACAGCGGTGGCCAGTTCGCCTCGCACGCCTTTGGGCACGGAGATATCCGTTTGGCGCGTCATGACGACCCGAAAACCCCGCCGGAGGAGTTCGTCGCGCAGCCGCAGGCCGACATCGAGGGTGTAGGTTTTTTCCTCGCCCAATCGCCCCCGGGTCCCGTTATCCAACCCGCCGTGTCCGGGATCGACGACCACCGTGTCAAAGGACTCAGCTTCCTTCACATGGCGCGGACGCAGGAGCGGCTCGATCCACTTCACGAGATCGGACCGCGAGATCAGCACATCGCCTTCATGCTTCACTATCTGGGTGGAAGCGATGAACTTCATGTCGTTGACGACGACCACGGGGGACTCCCGTTCCCACCGCATGGCCAGGGTGGGGGACTGGAACCAGGTGCTGCGGTCCTCCTCGAAGTGCCGGTCAAATCGGTAGAACGCCGCCACGTCGGCCGCGCGCACGTATTCCTTCCCATCGACGACCACCGTCCGCCACGGGAATGGGGTCGGGGGCGACGCGGAAGCCGGCCCGTGCCCCACAAGGAGCCACAAGAATGTCAGCCGCCCCGACCACCCGCCGAACCAATGGCCGACCGATGCGAGGCGTGATGAGTGACGTGGTGGTTCGTCCATGGTCGAGGCACCGCTTTACGGAAAATCATCCGCGCCGCGCCGCATCACATCTTCGAGTCGCGCTCGCTCGGCCTCAAGGGTGGATTCGTCACTGGTCTTGGCTACCGTCCAGGGTGGTTCGAGGATGATGTCGACGCGGGTGAAGGGCCAGGGAATGAGAAATCCGTCCCAAGACTTGAGGCGCCAGGCGCGACGCGGCCGAAGGTGGAGCGGGAGCATCGGCGCGCCTGTATGGGCGGCCAGGCGGATGATGCCGGGCTGAAGCCGATAGCGTGGCCCGCGCGGGCCGTCTGGCGTGATGCAGACGTCGTGATCTTTTTTCACCCAGCTCAGGCAGTCGCGCAAGGCGGCGGCCCCCCGGCGCGAACTGCTGCCGCGGGCCGCCTTCATGGTAAAGTGGCGGCAGGTTTCAGCGAGCACCTCTCCGTCCTTGCTGGCGCTGGTGAGTACGGCCACCGAGCGGCGACGAAACCATTTCCAGTACATTTGCGGGGCCATCCCGATTCGGTTGTGCCAGACCACCCAGAGGATGGGAGCGCCGGATACCGGGCGGTCGAGCCAGCCGCCGCGGTCGTGGACCTGCCAGCGCCAAGTGAGGGCCAATCCTTTCATGACCAGCGAGATCACCCGGCCGGCGAGTTGTGGGGAAATGCGGACTCGAGCCATCGCGGTTTGCCGGTCAGATCCACCCGCGGCCGTGCAGGTCGCCTGTGAGTTTCAGGAAGCGGTCGGTCAGATCGGCATAGAGCGCGGTGCAAATTGGGTCGGGTCGATGGCGGGTCGATTCATCAAGTGTGGCCAGCCTGTCGGCCAGCGATTCCAAGCTGGTGCCGCCGACGGACCGTTCGGCCGCCGCGGCGGCCTGGATGGCGGCGCCCAAAGCCGCACCTTCCGCGCTGTGGAGGCACACGACCGGAACGCCAAAGACATCAGCGCAAATCTGGCGCCACACCGCGCTCTGGCTTCCACCACCGGTCAGGCGGATCTCCGTGGGCATCACGCCGAGCTCGGCGAACCGCCGAATCCCGTAGCCGAGTCCCACCGTGACACCCTCGACCGCTGCGCGCGCCAGGTGGCCAGGCGTGGCGTTGTCCATGCGCAGCCCGTGCAACACGCCGCGCCCGTCAGGCAGGTTCGGAGTTCGCTCGCCATTAAGGAACGGGAGAAACACCAGACCGTCGGCACCCGCCGACGTGGCCGTCACCGCGGACTCGAGCTCCGCATGGCTCCAGCCGAAAAGAGCGCGCACTTTTTCCGTCAGCACTGTCACGTTCATCGTGCACACCAGAGGCAACCATTCGTCGGTGCTGCTGCAAAAAGCCGCCACTTCGCCCCGTGGGTCGATCACCGGCTGGCCGGCCGTCGCGAAGAGCGTGCCCGATGTCCCCAGGCTCGCTGTCACCACGCCGGCCCGCACATTTCCCGTCCCAATCGCCCCCATCATGTTGTCGCCCCCACCCGCCGAGACCACCACCCCGCCAGACAACCCCCAGCGCGCCGCGAGATCGGGCAGCAACAGCCCATGCGCCTCCAAACTCGACCCCACCGGCGGCAGCATCTCGGCGACCCGAGGATCGACCGCCGCCACCAGGTCGGCATGCCACCGGCGTGCCCGCACGTCGAGCAGACCGGTGCCCGAGGCATCGCCGTACTCCATCCGCTTCACGCCGGTGAGAAAAAAATTCAGGTAATCATGCGGCAGCAGGACCGCCGTCGTGCGTGCGAAATTCTCCGGCTCATGCCGCTTCATCCACAGGATTTTCGGCGCCGTAAACCCCGGGGGAATCGCGTTCCCCGCCGCCGCAATCAAGCCCGAGGCCCCGCCAAATGCCGCCGCCAATGCCTCGCACTCGGCCGCCGTCGACGTGTCACACCACAGCTTCGCCGGCCGTACCACCTCGTCCGCCGCGTCCAACGCCACTAACCCATGCTGCTGTCCGCTTACCCCGATCGCCCGAATCTCACTCCGCCGGTCGCCCACCGCCGCTAAACACGACCTCACCGTCGTCTCCACCGCCTCCACCCAGTCCGACGGATGCTGCTCCAAATGACCCGGCTCCAACCCGTCGATTAATCCATACTTCGCCGATGCCTGCGCCAGCAGGTCGCCGGTTTCCACATCCAACACAATGCACTTCGTGCTCTGGGTTCCAGAATCAATTCCTAGGGTCAACATGGGGTCGGAGGTCGGAGGTCGGAGGGCGAAGGTCGGAGGGCGAAGGGCGGAGGGCGGAGGGCGGAAGTGGTAATCAGTAATCAGTAATCAGCCCGAATCGAGCGGGGCACGAGGGACAGGGAGAGTCACAGGCGTGGGGGGCAGGGCGGTGAGCGGAGCGGCCACCTCGAGGACGAGGACGAGGACGAGGACGATTTCAAGGATTTTGAACAAGCTTATTCCTCCCATGGCATTTCCCATCAAGTTGAATTACCCACCCGTTTCCGCAGCACTCGTCCTCGAAGTGACCGCTCCGAAGAGCTGGGATGCTCCCAGTCCGAAAGCCTTCGGCTCCCTCTGCTTTAGGCAATCTTGATTTGTCGTTTATAATCAAAGTATTGCTTCAACAGATGAAAACGCCCTGGCCCGCGCGCTCCGAAATCGTTGTCCACCGAACGCAATCCCGATATCATCAGAAGGATGTCCCCAGAATCCCAGTCCTGGACCGCCGCCGCCATCGTCGTTTTCACTTTGGCCGCCTTCGCGTGGCGCTGGATGCGCACCCGCAACCGGCCCGGCCGCTGCGCTTCCGGTTGCGGCTGCGCGCCGAAACGACCGCGGATTTAGACGGCGGTCGGCGGTCGGAGGGCGGTGGTCGGAGGTCGGAGGGCGGAGGTCGGCAGTGGTAATCAGTAATCAGTAATCAGAAGTAATCAGCCCGAGACGAGCGGGGCACGATGGACAGGTGAGAGTCACAGGCGTGGGTGGCAGGTCGGTGGGCGGAGCGGCCACTTCGAGGACGAGGACGAGGACGAGGACGAGGACGATTCCAAGCTTCCTGAACGGGTCTCATTCCGCCCACGCGTTTGTTCGTCGGCTTCAACCATCCATCCTTTGCACCACTCGTCCTCGTCTTCGACTCCACCTGTGCGATCCTTGTGCACCTACGACTCGTAAAACGGCCGCTGGCTCAACAACGTTGGGCATATGCGTGTGGCCCCCCAGGGCCAACGGCCCGATCCCATACCAGCCCGGGCCAACGGCCCGGGAAAAACAACCTTGAAACCAACCAGGGCTGAAGGCCCGGTCCATCTACTTTGCGGTTCTTCGACGGCATGGTGTTCCACGAGTTCAGATTCAGAGCGGGATTGGCAGGGTGTTCAGCCCCTGATGCCAAAAGGGACATTGGAACCAAGAAACACACGAAAACTCATTATGTTACGACAAGCGACCTCCTCATCCATCACATGGACGGTGATCAATCGGCAACGCCTTGGCTATTCGTGTGTTTCGTGCTATTCGTGGTTGAACGAGACGGAACGCCCCGTCCTACCCGAGAAGGCCGATCCAGCTTCAGGAAGGTCTGCGCTCGGGCGCCTTGCAGGATGTGGAATCCCTTTTACAATGTCGTTCCGCAGTGCATTGAATCGGCGAAATGGCCAAACTCCAGCCCGAGCCAACCGCCCAGGAATCACGACCTTGAAACCATCCACGGCTGAATGCCCCCTCCAGAAATATCTCGGTCATCAGACGACATTGAATTCAACGAAGAACGAAGAACGAAGGACGAAAAACGAAAAACGAAGAACGAAGAACCACTTGCACCCCACCTCCCGCCAGCGTATCTGCTCCCTCCCAGCCTACGGCAGCCACCCGCGGCCATCACGACGCGCGATTAGCTCAGGGGTAGAGCGCTTGCTTCACACGCAAGAAGTCGCAGGTTCGAACCCTGCATCGCGCACCATTTCACGAGGCGGACACTTCGGGACAGATCGGGACAAGTAGGGACTATTTTGCTGTGCGTCAGTCTGTTGTGACGCGGGGTCCGAAATCGCTGTCCGGTCAGCCTGGGACACTTCGGGACAACTTGGGACTAATTTTTGTGCCTCTATTTGTGACGCCGGGGCCGTCACATCAGGAAGGAGAAGGATGGTGGCAGAGGTCGGGAAGTGCCCCGCGTCGGTGTACGTCCCCTCGGTCAAACTGAGTGACGAATGACGGGCCGCTTCCTTGACCGCCATGGGCAGCGCGCCGGCTACGCTCAACCAGGTGATGTAGGTGACCCGCAGGGAATGAAAGTCGCTGACGTGGCCCCGTGCGTCCTCGTACGGAATGCCTGCCGCTTCCAAATCCTTCTTGAATCGGGGCATCCTGGGGATGAGTCCCTTCAGGACCTTCTGGCGAAAATCGACCTCGGCCGGCCGGAGGTCGCGCAATGCCCGCTCCAGGCATGGGTGCAGCCGAATGATCGCGGTCTTCTTGTTCTTGGTTGTGGAGCCTCGGACATTCAAGAACGGTTCCGCTTCATCGAGGTGCACATCACCCCACAGCAGGGAGCCGAGTTCACCCCGGCGCAGGCCTGTGTAGAGCGCCAGCAGAACGACGACGGCCCGCGGGCCTGAGACGTCGAGAAGCCGGGCGATTTCGGTCTGAGTGAACGCCCGCCGTTTGCGCTTGTCCCGGCCACGCGTCTCGATCGTGGGCACTTTGGAGAGAGGATTGGTTGGGATACGCCCACATCCCTCCATCCATTTCAAAAAGACGTTTGCCGTGCCCAGGTACTCGTTGAGCGTCTTTGGGTGGGCATCAGTCCGGTTGCGCCAGGACTCGAAAGAATCGCGCTGGACATCCGCCACCGTCTTCCACCGACACTCAGTGAACAGCCGGATCAATTGTTTGTGCTGTCCCTTGGCGTACTTTGAGCAGACGCCGGACTTCTCGCGTGTCGCCATGAAGTCCTGAAGATGCTCCGAAAGCGAGCGTTGCGCGGACTCGCGCTCCAGTTTGGGCCGGATAGTGCCGGCTCGTTCCTGCTGCAGCTCCAATAACGCTTTGCGCAACTCGGCCAAGGCCGATTGTTTCTCCGTCGCGTGCAGCGGAATGTCATGCATTCTGTCCTGTGGACTGAGCCGAATTCGCCCGCGCCACATCCTGCTTTTCTCGCCCTTGCGAATGGTCCGCTTGTACGGGTAGCAAATCATGACCAGCCCTCCGCAGGATTCACTTTGAGCCTGTCCAAGGCGGCCTGGACGTCCGAAAAGCGCAGCATGAGACTGCGGCCGATGCGATGTGGAGCAGGCAATAAGCCTTTGCTCATGTACCGCCGCACAGTCTTCTCATCCCGTCGGATCCACTCGCCCACCTCCTTCAGTTTTAGAAAGCGGTCGTTTTCTGGTAAGGTTTGAAGTTCAGAGTCTTGCATGGTCAAAAGAGTTTGCCTTTTGCTTTATCCTTCTCATACGGCCCAGCGAAGCCGCCGTGCTTGAGCTGGACTGAATCCGTCTTTGCCGCAGCCTTCAGACTGGTCACGACCTTCTGAACCAGAGAACGTTTCGGCCGTCCCGCCTGGAGTTCCATCCTGCCCCGCGCCCTGACTTCCTTCATGGAGACATACGTGCGACCCATGAAGTCGAACCGTGACAGTTTGCCCAGGCGAACCAATTCCCCGATCCGCTTCGTGCTCACGTCGAGCAGCAGCGCACCTTGGGCATGGTTCAAAAGCCCCTCCTGCTCCACCATCGTGCGGCTCATCTCCTCGAACTCCGCCTTCGCAGCTTCACGAGCAAGCCGCCGAGCTTCACCACGATTCTCTTCGGGGAATTCAAATGCCTCCTCAGCTCCAATTGAAACGGTCATGTGTGTAGAGGTAATGCATATGAAGTATATGTCAAGCGCCTGCTTGTTCCGAGTGCACGTAAAGCACGATTTTAATCTGGACAAATGAACATGCTGCTGGAGGTTTGCGAAGCAGGGCGGATCTGAGGTCCGTTCCCGCCCGAAGCCCAGAATCCACTTGGCATGGTGGCTCACAGGGTCACAATTCCCTGATGCGCTGCCAATGGACGGAGTCCGCCCTTGAAGGCGGCATTTGCACCGCAAATGCCTCTGTGTGCCATAACTATTAATTCACACAGAGGCTCAACTTTACTGTTCGGTTTCGCTTTTCTAACTCTATGATTCGAAGAATAATCGGACTGTTTTTGTTGTCGATGGTCGCCGCCGTCGCAGGTCCGTCATTTGAACAGACAGCCGAAAAACGTTTACACGCAATCCTTGGCACTCAATCCATTCAGAAGGAAACCCGTTATGGTGGAAGACTCACCATGATCCACATTCCTGACAGCTCTCGGGAAAAGGTTTACCTCGAAATGGCTCGGCTATTCCGCGGCCTCATTCGCCTCGGCACACGTGATGCGATCCTTGTGCTGGCCGGCTTCCTCGATGATGAACGCTATGTGTATGAACCGGGCCGCGCAATTTTTATTCTGTAAAAGTGGCGATCAGGTTTGGGGTGGTTGAGTGGGGTTCATGTTGAGGTAGATTTTTCCTGTGAGCCACTCGTTACTCATTTCGCAGAGGAGTGCGGTGGCGA
>JBJXFS010000333.1:0-21941 GCA_046155625.1 Verrucomicrobiales bacterium
TCGCCACCGCACTCCTCTGCGAAATGAGTAACGAGTGGCTCACAGGAAAAATCTACCTCAACATGAACCCCACTCAACCACCCCAAACCTGATCGCCACTTTTACAGAATAAAAATTGCGCGGCCCGATTAAACTCCATGCGATTCTCGACTTGTTCAAAAGAGGACTGCGCCGTAATCGGTAATTGGTACTCATCAACCATGGTCTCGTTGTCAGGCACTGCCATTAGTGCGATGTTAACTTGATTCTGTAAGCGAGAACGAAGAACGAAGAACGAAGAACGAAGATGCCCCACTTCACCTACCAAGCACTGGCTCCCGATGGCCGCACGGTCCAAGGCGGACTGGAGGCGACGACGCGGCGCGAAGCGTACCGCGAATTGCAGTCGCGGCGGCTGTCGCCGATCGAGGTGCAGGAGGCGGTGACGGCGGCCACGGCGGCGGCGGTGGCGGCCGCGGCGCGGGCGCCGCGGCTGAGCCGCGCGAAATTGATCTTTTTCACGTCGGAGTTGGCTGATTTGCTGGAGTCCGGCTTGCCCGTGCAACAGGCGTTGACCGTGATGGCCGAGAAGCAGCAGGATCCGGCGATCCGGCAAGCGAGCGCCCGCACGCGTCAGCATCTGCAGGAAGGCGAGACACTTTCCGCGTCGTTCCGCCAGGCGTCGCCGAGCTTCGACGACTTGTACACGTCGCTGGTGGCCGCCGGGGAGGCGTCAGGCAGTCTGGCCGGGGTGCTCCAGCGCATGGCGACGAGCATGGCGCAGCTGCATGACCTGCAAAAGCGGTTCACGCAGGCCATGGTTTATCCGGCCTTTATGATTGGCGCCTGTGCCGTGCTGATGGCGGTGTTTGCGCTTGTTCTGGTTCCGCAACTCACCGGGCTCCTCGCCAAGACCGGCCAGTCGCTCCCGGCGGTCGCCCGAGGCCTGCTTGGGTTCAGTGCATTCGTCACGAAACATTTTGTCACCATGCTGATCAGCGGCGCGGTGGCCGCGGGCCTCTTCCGCGCGCTGCTCGCCACGATCCCCGGCCGCCTGTGGTGGGACCGATTTAAGCTGCGCATCCCGCTCATCGGATCGATCGTCGATACCCGGTTCCACGCCACGTTCACCCAGGCGCTGGGCAACCTCGTCTCCAACGGCGTCCCGCTCCTCTCCGCCCTCCGGCTCCTCGTCCGCGGCACCGCCAATCGCTTTTTCCGCGCCCGGCTGGGCCAGGTCATCGAATCCGTCGGCGCCGGCGAAACGCTCTCGCTCTCGCTCCGCCGGGCCGGGGGATTTCAGCCGCTCCTCTCGGACATCGTCGCCGTCGGCGAACAAACCGGGCAACTCGCCCGCTCGCTTCAAAAAGCCTCCGCCCGCTACGACCGCGAACTCGACGCCCGCATCCGACGGCTCACCTCGCTCGTCTCCCCGGTCATCATCATCTTCCTCGCCATCGTCGTCACCATCGTCGCCTACTGCATCGTGGCTTCCATCTTCTCCGCCATCTCCGGCATTCGCGCAAAAAGCGGTTAGTCCAAAAAGGGACATTGGAACCACGAAAGTCACGAAACACACGAAAATTCATTGAGTTAGGACAAGCGACCTTGTCATCCGTAAGGTGGACGGTAATTGTCGGCTAACGCCTTGGTTTTTCGTGTTTTTCGTGGTTCCCATACGGTGTTTTTAGCCTCCCCAAGACCAGCCGCTCCGTCTTCCGCTTAACGCGATTTTATCCGCGAGGCACAAGTTCATCCCCCCACAACAGGCTGAGAAATCGGTTCCACGGAAGGATTTCAATCTTGTCCTCGGTCAGGCGAGCGCGGGGCACGCGGGACACAAGGATACAGCGGCTCGAGGGATGTTCTTCCTTCCAGGCTCGCAGTCCTTTGAGGTGATCGCTGGTGATGACATCGCTCGACTTCACCTCAATGGCGATCCGACCGTCGCCGAGAATGAAGTCCACTTCCAATCCCGAGGCCGTGCGCCAGTAGCTGAGCGGCCAGCCTCGGCGATAGCTGGCATGCGCCCGCAGTTCCATGAAAACAAAGTGCTCGAAAGCCGCGCCAAATTCCGCGGACTCCGCCTTCATTCGGCCACGGCGGGCCAGCTCATTGACGACCCCGACATCAAAGAAGAAGAATCGGGGCGCCTGAATCACTCGACGCTTGGCGCGTTTCGTCCATGCCGGCACCCACGTCGCCACCAGCGTGTCTACCAGCACATCGAAATGACCACGCACCGTATTGACCGCGACCCCAATTTCGCGGCTGATGGAGGTGAAATTCACAATTTGCCCGTTGCTGAACGCCGCAGCTTTCAGAAATCGCTGGAACGCCGGCAGGTTTCGAGTCAATGCCTCCGCCAATATTTCCTCGCGTAAATAATCGCCCACGTACGCCTCCAGCAGCGGCGCGGGATCGGCGGAAAGGTAATGCCGGGGCAGCAGGCCATGGTTCAAGGCCCGTTCGAGATCGAAGTCCGGCACTTCCGCGCTCACCAGCGGAAACATCTCGTGGCGCACTGCACGGCCTCCCAGCAAGTTGCCTCCTCCACGCAGCAGCTTTCGGGGGCTGGAACCCGTCAGAACGAACCGCAGTCCATGGCGGCTCATGAGCGCATGAACCTCATCGAGCAGTTCCGGAAGCTTCTGCACTTCGTCAATGATGATGGGGTGCGGTTGGTGACCCCGGCTCCACCCAAACGCCGCGCATTCCTCACCCAACAGACTCGGGTTCTCCGAGAGCCGTCGAAACTCTTGGGAAAGCAGCAGGTCGTAATAGGGCGCTTCCGGAAAGAGATGCCTGAGCCAAGTGCTTTTTCCAGCCTGACGCGGTCCCCACAGAAAACAGGATTCCGCCGTGAGCCCGGACTTGGAAAGGATTCGATGAAACATGGCAATCTGAAATTACACAGGAGATCGACTGACGGTATGCAACGATGTTGCACGTTATCATGACAATATGCAGTTCCATTGATTTTTATCACTAAACAATGCCGCACGTCAACCTGAGGTTGAACTGTCTTTCTTGCGACTCACGCCGGCACCTCGGGGCGAGTGCCAACGAAATCAGAACGCCGTCGTTGCCATGGCGGCCTCAGCCCGCCGCCTGGAGTTTGTACACATTTGGGCCATGCGCCGTGCCAGGCGCGGAAGATTCTTGGTATCGCCAGCAACGACAACTATCGTCCAAGCGGCTTAAACCGGCAAAACTGGCACCCATTGAATACAGGTTTCAGCGGGCGTTTGAGGCTGGAGGTGGGACGAGACCTCCCGGGCTCGTAGGCGGTGGGAGCGTGGTGAAAGCAGCCCGTTCTTCGCCTTCTCAAGCGATGCCCCAAGCCAGAGAAGGCGTGAGCCATGACGCGGCAATCGGGAAGTCTCCGGGTGTGCATCGCGCGACCATCACTCGAGAAGTGGAGACCGTTCCCTGACAGCACGCCTTCACCGCCAACGCGCCCGGGAGGTCGCGTCCCACCAGAAAGCCACCTTCTCTCATTCGCCCGCGCCGTCGTTTCGTTAAACAAAAAGCACGACAAATGGACAAACTCCAGATGGCGGGCTCAGCCCGCGACTCGCAGTGAACCAGTGTCTTGCCAACCTCCGCCGTTCCACCCCCGGCTCACGGTTACTGGACGACGAGTCTTGCGAAGGTGCGGCTTTGGGCGGTGAGGGGGGCGGGCGACCGCCAGAGTTCGAGGGCGGTGCCATCGCCCATGGGCGAGGAGGAGACGAGGATGCCATTGGTCGACCAGCCGGACAAGGCGGAGGAAAACTGGACATTCCAGGTGAGATCATCTGCATCGAGCGGGCGTCGGAAGCTGAGCGTGAGAAACGACTCGGGGCCGGCGCCCACGTCCAGGATGATCGAGCCGCCGGCCGGGGCGGCGCTGGCGGACGCCTGGAGCGGATGCGCGGCGAGGGCATATTCCATCAGGTTGTTGAGCCCGTCGAGCTCCGGATCGGCGGTCAAGCTTCCGACGCCGTAGGACGCCGCCCACGACGCATAGGTCTGGCTGTCGGCGGCACCCGGGTTGCCGCCGAGCCGGCTGCCGGCGCGCCAACTGGTGGGCAGGGCGTGGTCCGGCAGGGTGGCCGGCTGTTTGAGCACCAGCGCGTAGCCCGCGCCGTCGGCCGGCGCCGGCCATGGATCGGTGGTGCCGTACACGAAATCGCGGATCGCGGTGCCGGCGCCATACGACAGCTTGAGCTGTTCGCCGCCATTGCTGAGGGAATCGGGAGCGTAGCTCCCGGCGATCGACAGGCCGGGTCCGTATCTCAGGGCAATGGCCGCGGGATTTTTGACCACCAGTGTGACGGCGCCGGCCGCCAGTGTGAAGCCGGGAGGAAAATCGAAGTCCACGCCCTTGGTGAACCGGACGTCGGTGAGGTCGAGGGGGGTGGCTCCGACGTTGCGCAGCTCGATGAATTCGAAGTCGCCGTCGCTGAACCCCGCGGCGAACTCGGCCGGGGTGGCCGCCGGCGGGTGGTACATGATTTCACTGATGACCAGGCTGGCGGTAAAGGCGCTGACGTCGGGCACTCCCGCCACGAATTGGACCGCCGGAGACCACCGGCTCCACCGGCCGGTGGTGTCCTTGAACCGCACGCGGGCTCGATACGTCCGGCCCGGTTGAGCCGCGGTCGTTGGAATGCGCGTCTGGTTGGCGAAAACCGTCACCTCGCCCGAAGTCCACGTCTCCGTCGCCTCGTAGGTGAATGGATCTCCGTCGACGTAGCCGGCCAGCCCCGGCGCGGCAATCCGCGCCAGCCGCCACTGCATGGCGCCAAACGTGCCCGCTCCTTGTGCATCGGCGAAGGCGCTGCATTGGAAACGCAGGTCGTTGGCTGGATGCCCGGCGGATCCGACGTAGGCGAGCGTGGGCCGGACCGGAATGGCCGCATCGGCCGCCTCGCTCTCGAGGTAGTTGTACCCGTAGCCGCGCTGGTCGCCGTCCCCGATGGCGAAGCTGTTCGGGTCGGTGTCGGTGGCGTAGGCCACCAGGAAATCGCAGATTCCATTGAAGTCGGGTGTCGTGTACGTCCGCGTCCACGTCCCGCCGATGCGCCCGTCGCTCACGGGATTCGGCAGGTAAAACGCCCCGGTGTGGCCCCCGGTGGTTCTGGGGTTATAATTCCACATGTACTGGTCAAGCAGATCCCAACCGACCGTGTACCCACCCGGCCGGATGACGCGCTTGTACTCGGCCACCAGCTGACCGATCTGGCCGCCAGACGCACTGCCGTCCTCGCAGATGAGGTCGAGCAACTCGCGGCACCGGTTCTTGAAATCAAGGCTGATACCGCTCATGAGCAGGCAGTTCTTCTGATCGATGGTCCCGCTCCAGTGGGTCTCCGGAAAATACATCATGTCCAGATCCCACGGGATCGGTAGCCAGCGGCCGTCACTTTCCCGATGGTAAAAATAATGGTTCCATCCCTCGCGCAGATCGACGTTGCCGGTGATCCGGTTCGCGGCATGAAAACTCGCATAGACCGGAACATCGAGGTTTTGACGCCACCAGGTTTCATTGGCCGCCGTATTGCTCGTGCGGCTTTGCGACCCGCTGCTAAAGGCGGACCAGTCGCTGGTATCAGCCGGCAATCCCGGGCTCTGGTGCCTGTTGTCGCCGTTGCCGCCGGCGATGTGATACACATTGCCGTCCGGCAGCCCACGCTCGTCCAAAAACGATCCGTCCGGATCCTCGACGGCCAGATACAGCCCCCAAAGGTCGCCGTTGTATTGTGTCGCTGGCGCCTCCACCGCATTGTCCACGACCCGAAAATGCAGGTGATGCATCGACGGGGCCGGCACACCGGCCAAGTCGAAAACCCTCGCCGAGACGACCTCATCGAGACCGGCCCATCCACGAAACACGGGATTCCACGGGCTCGCACAGGCATGCATGGTGAAGGTGTCCCACGCTTGGTCGTACCGGCGCCCCCACGTGTCGCGTGCCTTGAAGTCGCGCGCGCGGGCGAAGTGGAAGCGCCATTTGTTCTTGCCGGACTGGTACGTCGAGGCACTCCCCTTGTTGTGGTACTCGATATGGTCGTAGACCGTGCCGTCGAAAACGAGTGTGCCCCACATGCGCACTGTGTCGTAGGCACTGTTATACTGGCTGTTGGAGATGTCGGATTCGTTGGCGATGAGGTGGTACGTCGGCAGCGTGGTCATCAGCCCGGCGGGAAAGGTAGTCGCCGGGCTGCTCGGCGGCTGGTTGCGCCCGGTCCAGGCCGGGGCACCGTCATAGACGAAGTAGGCGAAGTTCGACTGCTCGTCGTCGAGGTACGGCGTGCGCACGCTGCGCCCGCCCGAATCGGTGGCGGTGATCCGATAGCGGACGAGGCGCCGGTGGACCTGGAGCGGTGCCGGCAGCACGGCTGTAAAGACCGAATCGCCCGCTGCAGCGTCGCCGTTGGCACCATTGTCGGTCATTGGCACGCTGGTCCACGTCGTCTCGTAGGCGGCATCGCTCTTGCGAATGTACACACCCGGCGACACCGCTTGGTAGCTCAGCGACACGGAAGCCACCCCCTGCGGGTCCGTGACTTTTGCCGTCACAGTCACGGGAATGTTGCTGCCTGGCTGGACCGGCTGATGCTCGACCTGCCGCACGGCGGGCGCCGCGTTGGCGGCAAACACCGAATTCTGCCGTCCAGGGGTCGGCGCCGCTCCGGTGAGTGCCGGATCGGTGGTTTTCAACTCGGCATCGATTGTGAAATCGCTGCTGTTGAGAGTCGTGTTGGAGGCGAGAATGGCAATGGTATTGGCGCCGTTGACCAGGAAGGCCTGCGCCCCGGTGATCACTTTTTCCTGCCATACATCACCCTCGTGATTGACCGCCGCCAAGTTGTAGAGCGGATCATCCGTGGTCGTGTTGAAGCTCGCCACCCACTGGCCGTTGATCCACACCACACAGCCGTCATCAACCCGCACCCGCAACAACAACGCCTCCGGCTCCGGCCCCGCCGGAACCGTGAACACCTTCCGCAAAAAAACCGACCAATACGTGTCCATCATGTCGCTCAGCACCGTGTTGTCGTCGTCATCGCTATAACCGATCGACGTCCGCCCGGTCTGCCACGTCGCGTCTTCGACAAAGCCCGGTTGCCGCCACGCCGTCCGTGGGTTCGACGCTTCGCTCGTCCCTTTGCGGTATCGCCACCCGCTGTCGGTCGGCGCAATCAACACCGTCTGCGGCACCGGATTGTCCGGCGTCCCAGAACTGCGCCACGAGCCCCCCAAATCGTTGTCCAAGCCCGGGTGAATCAACTCCATCGACGACCCCGTCCCCCGCGCCGCCGTGGGCCAGGGAAATCCCACGCCGTACGTCACTTCGTCCGCCAATACCGTGTCCGCGCGCCGCAGCGCCACCCGCTCACCATCGCTGCTCAATCCACCCGCAAAAACCCCAGCCGGCGCCACCCCATACGCCGCCTGATACGCCGCCGCATTCTCCGCCACCACCACATACCCGCCCGCCGAAATCGAAGCCCCCGCCGGAAACGTGAAGCTGATCGCATCCTCCAGCCGCCACCCCGACAGATTCACCGCCACCCCACCCGGATTGTGCAGCTCCACGAATTCCAACGGCACCGTATTGTCCGGGGGAGCATAATGAATTTCGTTGATCACCACCCCTTGACCCCATAAGGCGCCCGAGAATCCGCTGAGCGCCAAAGGAATGAGGCCCAGTAGGAAATGGTGTGCAAGAGGACGATGAGTGATCACGACAAGTATAAAAATAACGGTGATTATATGTCATTTTCGCCATCTCACAAACCCACATCCTGTCCTCGATGACGATTCATGCAAAAACTGTTCTTCAGAACATTCATCGCCGCTCCTTAGTCAGGGCGTTTTCATCTGTCGAAGCAGTGGCTTGATCATAACCGACAAAGCAACATGGCGAAAACCTAAGGGAGCCGAAGGCTTTCGGACTGGGAGCATCCCCGCTCTTCGGGGCGGAACGCCCTCTCTGCGAAGGGGCTTTCGCCCGAAAGAGCGGCAATGCTTGCCGCAGGCCCAGAATCGCGGCGACGACTCCGACCAGGTTCTGGAGGACGTTTACCTGGCCACCCAGCGGTTGCAGCACCCGGCCAAGAACTATTCCGCCGAAGCCGTGAAGCATGAGCTGGGGCTATAGATTCGACCAGCGGGCCTTAAAGGAACTCAAGAAGCTCGCCAAGCAGGCCCAGCGGGAGATCGTCGCCTACCTCGACGAACGAGTCGCCGGTGATGCCGACCCCCGCCCCTTCGGCAAGGGCTTGAAGTCGGATCTCGCCGGGCTCTGGCGCTACCAGGTCGGGGATTTCCGGATTCTTTGCCAGATCCTGGATGAAGAGCTGCTCGTTTTGGTGGTGGCCGTTGGGCACCACAGGGAGATTTACGGGTAGAGGGCATCAGGACGCGGCTTTGCCGGTAGGGGCGAAAGAGGACACCCATCAAATGCTACCCTAAACGTCGAGCAAATTGTGGGTGTCCGAGATTCTTCTCCATAATTTTCACATTCAGTAGTTCCGGCCAGAACCCCTCAACGGCGCGCTTACTTTCTGCCAATGACAGTCCACCCCAAAACTCCCCCCTAAGGGCTGGATTTTACCGACAAATATCGCAAGTGGTAATTGTCGGACAATTACCGCTCGCGGCATAATAAAACGTTCTCCTCCAGACTCGTTGCCTTTCGAGCGGTATCGCGGATAATACCGTGAGTGCATGCCGTTTTCGACACCTCAGTTCTTGTGGCGGGCCTTCGATCCAAAGGTGGTGCCAGCTTTCAGATCCTCCAAGCGATTCGCACGGGGGAGATCCGGATTGCGGTGTCCGTCGCCCTCGTTCTTGAGTATGAATCGGTGCTGTTACGGCCTGGGCTCATTCCTCATTTCGCTGCTCAGGACATCGAGAAAATCGTGGATGGCCTTTGTCTTCTGGCCGATCACCAGCAGGTATTTTTCGCGTGGAGACCGTTCCTGTCCGATCCTGACGACGATCTTGTCCTCGAGCTCGCTGTCGCCGCCTCAGCCTCATTCGTTATAACTCACAACACAGGTGATTTTCGCGGCTCGGACTCAATGGGAGTTCGGGCCATCACACCGGCGATTGCCCTCAAATTAATCAGACCATGACCACTCTATCTGTCCGTGTTCCCGATTCTCTGCATCGCGCGATTAAAGAGCTCGCGATGAAAGATGGATACTCCATGAACCAGTTCCTGATCACGGCGGCAGCGGAAAAATTGTCCGCATTGGAGACCGTTGACTATCTGCGACATCGCGCCGAGCGGGCCAACCTCAAGCAGTTTGATCGCCTGCTGGATATGGTTCCTGATTCAAAGCCTGATCCAGGAGATGAGAGGCCCCTTAATCACAAACGGAGAACAAGGCGTCGCTCCTAACGCCTGACTCGCCACGAATTCCAGCCATCATGACCGTTCCGCCCATAACGCGCAGTCGAAGCCTCGCCCCCGGTCAGGCTTAGGAGGACTCGACGTTAGGCGACATTCACACGCTATGAGACTACACCCGCAAAGACGTTGGATGGCGCCCGCGCTCACTCAGGCGTTGCTGCTCGCCGTTGCGGTGGGTGCGGAGGATTGGCCCCAGTGGCGCGGGCTGAACCGCGATGGCGTGTGCGATGAAACCGATCTTCTGCAATCGTTCCCAGCCGAAGGTTTGAAGGTCCGCTGGCGTGTCCCGGTCGGCTGGGGGTTTTCCAGTCCAGTGGTGGCTCAGGGCCGGGTCTTCCTGGCCGATTCTGAGTTGATGAAGCCCAAGGCCAAGGAACGCCTCCACTGTTTGGACGAAACGACCGGCAAGACGATATGGACTCACTCCTATGACGTCGCCTACGAGGACTGGGCCTTCGACCCAACGCAGGAGATCGGTCCGGTTGCGACACCGATTGTCCAGAATGGCAACGTTTACTCTTTGGGAAGGCTCGGCCACCTCTTCTGCCTCAATGCTCGCAAGGGTGTAGAGCTCTGGCAGCGGAACTTGGAGAAAGATTATCAGGTCGCTTTTTCACCGGGCATGCCGTCCCCGTTGATCGAAGGAGACCTCGTGATCCTGTTCATCGGCGGGAAACCGGGTGCATGCGTCGTTGCTCTGCACAAGGACACCGGCAAGGAAGTTTGGAAGGCGCTGGATGAAAAGCTGACATTCAGCTCGCCGATTGTCATTTCGTCCGGCGGGAAAAGACAACTGATTATCTGGACGCAGGAGTCGGTGACTTCCCTTGACCCGGCGGCGGGCACGACCTTTTGGCGGCAGCGCCTCTTCACGAGCAGCGATGATGCGGTGTCCACCCCGGTCTACCAAAAGGACCGATTGCTGATCGGCGGCATGATGTTCCAACTGGACCCCGACAAACCAGCGGCCAGCGTGCTCTGGCCGGACACGAAAGCTTCCTCACGGAGAATCTTCAGCCATACCTCTACCGCGTTGTTCCGGGGCGACCATCTGTTCTCCGCGAAATCGTCCGGCGAACTCATCTGCCTGGAGGCGAGCACCGGCAAGCAGGTTTGGGAGTCGGCCAAGGTGACCGACCTGAAAAATGGGGCGAGCATCCACCTGACTCCGAACGGCGATTCCGTATTGCTTTACACGGACAAAGGGGAGCTGATTCGTGCCCAGCTCACTTCCCGGGGTTACCAGGAGATCAGCCGCGTCGTCGTGCTTGAACCAACATTCCCGTTCGCGGGGAGAAACGTCGCCTGGTCTCCTCCGGCCTATGCCAACCGTCACATCTTCGCCCGCAACGGCAAAGAACTCATCTGCGCGTCCTTGGCGGCAAAGCCATGAGTGACGTGCTCGTCAGCATGCCAAGGGTGAACAGCCGAATCGTGGTCAGGAAGCGATTATCGGGTTCACTGAGTTGGCTGCGATGGCATTGTCCAGTTGGACAGAGGAGATTCGCAGGCATGCCCCCGAGACCGGGGCGATGGGCTACAACGAACTTTGAAAGACCCGCTACAAGGACAAAACCGAGACCTAACAAGACGTCCCTCCTAACGCCTGACCAGCCGCTAGTTCCAGCCCTCATGTCCAATCCGACCTCAACCCGCAGCCGAAGCCTCGCCCCGTGTCAGGCATTCGGTGTCCTCTCACGTTAGGCGTTGCTGCGCGCACACTGAAGAACATGAAAAGCCTCATCACTATTCTACTCATTGGGGCTTTCGCTTCCACGGTCGCCGATGGTCAAATTCCGGCGGACGCGAGGCAAGAGAAGGTTTCCTCTGTCCCTTTGGAACCGAAGCCGGGAATCTATGAGTGCGGATCATACACATTCCTCCTTCAAGAACTCCCGCGCGCAGATGGAAGTGCCATCCAGGCAGGTTCGCTTTACTTGGACGGCAAGCCTGTTGCAGGTGGTGACTACCATCGGCTTGAGCTGCCGATTGGAAGCTTTATCTGGTATCCATTGACTGAAAATGCAAAGCAGATCGCATGGACTCGGATTGACCCGAAGAAGAAGCATTCGCGATGGGACATGGCCGTTATCAGCGACCGCAAAGACTCGCGCGGGAATTGGGTCACCAAGCAGAAGCCGTCCCCGGAAGAGGAAGATAGAAATCGACGCGGAGAAGACGGTCAGCCCGAGAAGCCGAACAGATGACCGCCCTTGGGCCAAGCTCAACAACATGATCCCGCAAACGTTTAACAAGACTGGCTAGCATCCCGCCCAGCGCAGCGGAGCCGGGATGCTTGGACGGAGCGATTCCCCAGGTTCTCACCAACAACGTGAGTGGCCGCAGCATGCCGCTGTGAAGTGGGAATCAGCGAGTAGAGGAAGATATTGAAGTCGATACTGATCATGACAAGCTGTGGCCGAGTTCGGCATTTTCCGCCAGCGACTTGAAATCAAGCTGATCAAAGTCCTCTCGGAATGCCTCGGATTCCAGCACGGGCAATTTCCATACGCTCTTGGGCGGCTGAATGGGGTGGAGCACTGTCATGAGCTCAATTCCCCTTCGCACTACCTCGGCGGGTGACCATTCACGCGGCTCCGCGATCGCCTGAGCCGCATGGTAGAGTTCGTCCGGCAAATGAACCTGTGTCTTCATCATGATGGCGTTTTTCCCTCTGTGGTGATTTGGTCAGCTCTCTTCCCAGGGAAACTGAGAGTGCGGACAGTCCGCACCCGCACCCCGCTTGATGAAGCCCTCATCACGAAAGACTGACGCAAGACAGAAGCGTTGGCTGTGACGGTCTTCGAGGCCGGCTCCAACCGGCAACTGGCGGCTCATCCACGCGCGGGTGAAGGCGGCGAATCGGGTTGGGAGCATTGAGTCACCGCCAACGGCACCACTGGGGCCCTGCTGATGAGCCTTGCGCCCGACTGCTTCATTCCCGTGAGGAAAGCGGTCTTCAGTTCGGCGCTATCGACGTGCAGCATCACACTTCGCTCCTCGTTATAAATGACCGGCGTATCGAGTGAATTGTCCACGATCACCCACCCCGTCTGCGATCCGTCCCACAAATAGGAATGCTTCTGGATGATGGTCTGGCTCATGGCCGTTTTCCTCGCGTAAAGTTGAACGGAACTGCTACCTCCGGAACGATTAGCGATGTCCGCTGTGGAGACGTCGCACCTTGAAGGCGTGGGGCTCAGGCAGGATCATGGGCGGACTATGGCCACGCGGCGACGGACTGCCATGAAATCCTCCCGCCTGAAGTTGCGAAGCGCGAAGCTACTTCCGCCCAACGCGGAGCCGAAAGAACGCCGGCGCCGAGGTGATGGAGGCGGGGTATTGGATCATCGTCGGAGCGCTGACCGGTCCAAAGCCGGCGAGTTCCGTCCAGGCGGAGGCATCGGTGAGGGTGGAGGCGTATTCGAGACGGTAGGATCGATCGGGTTGCGCCAGGAAGCGAAGGCGGAGCAACCCGGGCGTCGGGTCGCCGGGATCCACCTCGAGGCGGAGGATGCTCGTGGGGTCGCGCGGGTCGGTGCCAGCGGTGAATTCGTGGCGGGCTGAGGCGCCATCGCCATCGGCATCCCCCTCGGCGTCGGTCGGATCGATGGGTGAGAGGCCATGGGCGAGTTCCCACGAATCGTCGAGGCCATCATCGTCGGCATCGAGGTCCACAACGAAGGAGGCCTCGGCCAGCGCGCTCCAGGTGGTGCCTTGGCGGACGCGCGCCTTGACCACGGACGCGGCGGGCACGGTGATTTCCGTTTGGCCCGTGGCTGACCGGGCGCTCGGATGAATGGCACCGCCCCATTGTCGCGGGTCGTCGCCGGTCAGCGTGAAATAGAGCGTGCCGGGCGTCGGATTGAGATCCGTGACGGCAATGCTTCCAGTTGTCGGCACCTGGCCTCCGTGCGGAGTCAGGCGCGGCGCCGCAACCGCTGGATACAGACCGGCCGTCCGGAATCGTGCGAGGGCGACCGCCTGGTGCCGCGGCCAGTATTGAGTGGCCATCCACTCGAGGTGGGGCAGCCAGGCATTGTCGCGCGTGTACGGCTGCCCCGGGCGCGTGTGGTTTGGCTGGGCATCGCCCCAACGGGCCGACTCGGCGACCACCGCTTGATCGATCTCGGCCACGCGTGCCTGCCAGCGGGCGACGTTGCGCGACTCCGAAAGCGCCCCGTCATTGAACAAATGCCGGTGGACCTGATCGGCAAATCGCAGGCGGAACTCGGGGCTCGATCGCAGGCGCGCATACACGCGGGTCGGGGTGCCGCTGGCGTTCGCCTCGGCGAAAACGACCCCCCAGGAACTGCGCCCGTAGGCGACGTTCTCGTTGGAAATCTCCTGGTCCCACGCGAAAAATCGAAACCCCTCCGGATCCGGACCCCGCGACCGGCGCGCCCCCCACCAGTTGTGGTCCGGCCAGTCGTCCGCCCCGATGGTGATGTGTAAGATCATGTAGTCGATCAGGTTGTCGACATCGAGCAGGCGCGGCAGCAATGGATCTCGCGTGCCGTCGGGCGCCAGCCCTTGGACGCGGCGCAGGCCGGTGTTGGTGCTGAGTTGACCGCCGTTAGCCATCTGGAGCAGTTGGTCCCAGGCGTCGCGGGTCCCCTCATGCAGTTCGTTGAAATCGGCCACCGTGTCCCATTCGGCTTCCGGACCGCCCAGGTGGGCCGCCATGTGGCTGGCCGACGGACTTTCGGTGACGTTGTAGAGGCCCCAATAGGAGCCGTTGAGGTAGAGATGGCAGAAGCGCCCGCGAAAATCTTCCTGTCCCATGTCCAGATGCGCGTCGCGCACCCATTGGTCGCGAAGGTAGCTGGCCCAGTCGCGGTTCCAGCGCTGGTACATCTCGCCATTGAGCCCCAACGCCAGCGGTCCCCATTCGGTGCATGGCCACGTGTCGGTGGAGCCGGCCCGCAGCACCAGCTCGTCAAACGAGTCCACCGCCGATCCCGGAAACAACGGGAATCGCAATGTGGGGTCACCGTAGTCACCGCGGAACCGCAGGCTGAAGCTGTGCTTCGGTGTGAAATCTTTGTTGCGGCTGATGTTGCCGTGGATGCGCAAGCCCGTGCCGGCATGCACGGAGGAACCACCGGCCGGATCCAGCCATTCCATGCTGGTGAAGCGTTCCCAGTCGTGCCCGCGCCCGGACGCATTCGAGTAGATGCCGGCGGCGGCACCCCACAGGCCGGCCGGATCCGTGGTCAGACTGAGTGTCGGCAGCGAGAGCAGGCTTTCGCGCAGCGAATACCCTGGCGCGGGAGCCGGGCCGGGAACGCGCGCATCCATTGTGTAGTCACCCGCGAATCCTCCCGGCCACGACGTCGGTGCCCCGGCCGGACGCCGCTGCGATGCCACCTGGTCGACAAAGAGATACGTGTGCGTCTCGGACCGAGTCGGCGCCAGCGTGCCTTGAAACGCCGAGACCCGCAGTGGGGTGGTCCGCGCGATCGGCACCACCAGCGGCGAGGGACCAGTCGTGCCGTTTTCCAGCGTGGGCAACGATCCGTCCGTGGTAAATACGATGGTCGCCCCCGGCGTCGGACAGATCAGCGTGACATCAGTCGCCGCTTCGAAAAACCCGCGTGGCGGGTCGACCCGCACCGGATCCACGAAACCGGTCACGCCAAGGCCGTTCGGCTGACCCGGCGTCGGGACAGGAAAAAATCGGTCTCTCTCCGTCCGCCCGGCGACCAACTCCGGCAGAAACAGCAGCTCACGGTCGTCCACTCCGCTGTTCAACACGTGGACGGCCAGCACGTTGGCCCCGGACCGGAGGGGTGCGGTCGACGTGGAGATTTCAATCGCCTCCGCCACGAGCGCTTCGCCGCCCCGGCGTTCCGCGGTGGCTGCCGCCGTGGCCGTCAAGTTCGCCGGCGCATGGCGTCGCGCCACCTCGACGCCATTCAGATACGCGACACATCCATCGTCGTAGCGCACGCTTAGCCTCAGCGAGTCGATCAAGGTTGCGTCCTCCACCTCGAAAGGAATGCGCAGCCAGACCGAGGCATTCACCCCGTGCATGGCCGCGGCGACATCAGTGGCAATCAGAGGCGTCAGACGCCGCACGTCGGGCGGCCGGGCGCCCGCTGCCAGCGCCCCGATCTGCGGGCCGTCGAGCGCCCCTTCCCACAGCGCAAAGTCGTCGATCCGCCCACGATAACCCAACGTGCCGGAGGCATTTTGAGCGCCCAGAAAAAGACTGCGCAGCGGAGGCTGGTTCGCCGTGTTCGTGCCTTCGTGCAACAGCAGCCCGTTCTGCCAAATCTGCTTGGTATCGCCATTCTTTAGAAAAACATAATGGTTCCAGCGGCCCCGCCATTTCGAGGCGTCCGGCTCGCCGATCAACAAACGCGTTTGGCCGTGCTCACAGCAGCCGCCGGTGTCGAAATAAATCACCGAATCCGACCAAGGCAGATGCGCGTCAAGCAACCGACTGCCGGTTCCGTTCGTGCCGCCGCTGCCGTAGAACAAATAATGGTCCTGCGGCATGGTGGCGGCGCCAAACGTCCAGAGCGACATCGTGAAGGCATCGCGTGTCGCCATCGCATCGAAAGCGCCGGCCGCCACCGCGGGAAACGCCACCACTCCGGTCCCACTAAAAACAAGCGATCGGTCGCCCGCCTGGTCACTGCGCCCCTGGCCATCGGCGGAATAAGTCGCTCGCATCACCTGTCCATCGCGATCATGGCCGGAGGCATCAGCCGCCAGCGTGGGCACGGTGGGGTCGTCGAACGGCCACCACCCGAGTAATCCGTCACCGGCCGTCTCACCGCCCAGATCAAATCCAACACCCAGCACCCCGGGCACCCAGCCGTTGTCGTCAAAATCCGGATCCTGCCAGCCGTTGACCTCAGCCCCGGGTACCATCCACCGCACCGGCGACGCCTGATCGAGCACCGGTGCGGACGCCCACCTCTGCGCGATGCCGAAACTGACATTCTCGCGCTGGTTCGGATAATCGGCCATCGCACTGACCACCGTCCGCCCGTCGGGCGCCACCAGGAATACCGATTCCCCCGTCGGGTCGAGCCGGAAATTCGTATGCCGCTCGTCTCCCGGCCCCGCCCGGTCTTTCCCTGACGCAAACACGATGCGCCACTCGCCGGGCCGCAGCACCGTCGATCCCTGAAAGCGCCACTTGGTCAAAACAGCCGGCGTATCGGACAGATACCAGCCACTGAGGTCGACCGCCGTTGGCCCCGGATTGTGAATCTCGATCCAATCGGGCGTCCCCCCATCCGCATCGCGCAAACCGCCCCGGTTTTCACAGAGAATCTCCGTGAGGCGCGGCGCCGGATTGGCCAGGGGCGGGTCATTCCCCAAGGCGGGCAGGGCCGCCAGCAGCGACACCCAAAGGCCGGGCCGTTTCCAGCACTGCCCGCGGAGCTCGGATATCATGAGGCTTCCCACAACCCTAGTTGTGCACGAGGCCGGGCGGCGCGTCCAGGAGCACCGCATGCTTATGTGATCACGGCCCAGGGACCCGTGGTTGCGCCATCCCACGATCGCATCAGAGTCGCCCCCATGATCATCGGCTGTCCGCGAGAAATTAAAGCCCAGGAACACCGCGTCGCCCTGCTGCCCAGCGCCGCCTACCTGCTCACCCGCCGCCGACACACCGTCCTCATCGAGCGAGGTGCCGGCGCCGGCTCGGGATACGCCGACGACGAGTACGCCGCCGCCGGCGCCCAGGTCATCGATGACCACGACGACATTTTTGCCCGCGCCGACATGATCGTGAAAGTAAAGGAACCGCTGCCTACGGAATACGCGCTCCTCCGCCCCGGCCAAATCCTCTTTACCTACCTCCACCTGGCGGCTAACCGCACGCTCACCGATGCGCTCCTCGCCTCCCGGTGCACCGCCATCGCCTACGAAACCGTGGAGGTAAACCACCGGCTCCCACTCCTCGAGCCCATGAGCGAAATCGCCGGCCGCATGAGCGTGCTCGTGGGCGGCTTCTACCTCGCCAAACACTTCGGAGGAAAAGGCGTCTTGCTCGGCGGTGTGCCAGGCGTCCTCCCCGGCAAAGTCATGGTCCTCGGCGGCGGCACCGCCGGCGTCAATGCCGCCCGCATGGCCACCGGCCTCGGCGCCGACGTCACCATCCTCGAAGTCGACGTCGAACGCATGCGGTTCCTCGACATCACCCTCCACACCGCCCACACCCTCTACTCAAGCCACGCCCATATCCTCGAAATGCTCCCGGACATCGACCTGCTCATCGGCGCCGTCCTCGTCCCCGGGGCCAAAGCCCCGAAACTCATCACCCGCGACATGCTCAAGGTCATGAAACCAGGAAGCGTGCTCGTCGACATCGCCGTCGATCAAGGCGGTTGCGCTGAAACCACCCGACCCACCACACACCACGACCCCACCTTCGTCGAAGAGGACGTCACCCACTACTGCGTCGCCAACATGCCAGGCGCCTACGCCCGCACCGCCACGCAGGCCCTGACCAATGTCACCTACCGCTACATCGAACTCCTCGCCGACCACGGCGTGCCCGGCGCCTTCGAGCGCGACCCCAACCTGCTCGGCGGTCTCAACGCCTTCGCCGGCTCCCTGAACTGCGCCGCCGTGGCTGATGCCCACGGGCTGTCCTTCCTCACCCCTAAATCGGCGCTCGCGCTCGCGTGAACCCGAAAAGGGACATCGGAACGACACTCCGCGCGACTGAGACAGAACGGCATTGAGGTGGGACGCGACCTCCCGGGCGCGTAGGCGGTGAAGCCGTACCATCCGGGAATGGTCTCCTCTTCTCGAGTGATGGTCGCGTGATTCACCACCCTTTGACGATACCTGACAACGCCGGCGATGCCTAAAATCATCCACGCCCGGCACGGCTCTTGGCGCCAATAGGGACAAACTCCAGACGCCGCCTTCCAGGCCGCACAGGCCGGAGGCCCGCGTTTCGCCACGCAAGCTTCCCGAAATCGGGCTCCACTGTGCCAAGTTCAGCGTCTCCCGCGGCGCGACAGGTAGTCGAGCAAGGCCTGCGAGTACGGTTGTTTGGTGGAAATCGGATAATAATCGGCTTGGAGCTGGCCGCAGGCGGATTCGATGGCCAGCAGATGGGCGCGCACTTTTTCAAGGTAGGCGGCGCGCACGCTGCGGGGGTCGATTTTCAGGTTGCGTTCGGGGAGTTCGAGGTCGCGAAAATCATTGAAGTCGCGAAAGGGAAAGGTGAGTTCCTCCTCGGCCATAACGTGGAAGAGCACCAGCTCGTGGTTGTTGAAGGCGAAATGATGGAGGGCCTGGACGATTTTGTCCGGATCGTCGAACAGGTCGCTGATCAGAATGACCATGCCACGCCGAGGGATGCGGTCGGCGACATGATGGAGGGTGTCCGCGAGCGCGGTTTCGCCTCCGGGTTCGGTCTGGTGGAGTTCTTCGAGGATGCGGCGGACTTGGCTCGGGCGGCTGGCGGCCTTGATGAATTGGCGGATGGCGGCGTCGAAGGTGACCAGGCTGACGGCGTCCTGCTGGCGAACGAGCAGGTAGCTCAGGCCGGCGGCGAGGAAGCGAGCGTATTCGAACTTGCTGAGCTTTTTTCCGCCCACGGCGGCGGCCAGGTTTCCGGTGTAGGCCATGGAGGCGGAGCAATCGAGCACGATGGTGGCGCGCAGGTTGGTTTCCTCGATGTACTGCTTGATGTAATAGCGGTCGTTTTTGCCGTAGACGCGCCAATCGAGGTCGCGGATGTCATCGCCCGGCGAGTACTGGCGATGTTCGGCGAAGATGACGGAAAACCCTTTGTTGGGCGAGGTATGCCGACCGGACATGGTGCCCTGCATTTTGCGTCGGGCGAGCAACTCCATGCGCGAGACGACGGAGGCCGTTTCGGGCGGCAGCAACCGCATGTACGGCAGATTGGCGATCGACTCGGGCACGGATGGTGAGCGGGATGGGTCCGCGGGGATTACAGATCGAGGTCCGATTTCGGCTTAAATTGGTCGAGCAGGAGCCGGACGATCTGGTCGCTCGTGACGCCCGCGGCCTCGGCATTGAACGTCGTGAGCACGCGGTGGCGCAAGACGGGCAGGGCCATGGCCGTGACATCGGCCGTGGTGGCGTGGAATCGGCCGTGGAGCAGGGCGCGGGCTTTAGCCGCCGTGATGAGGTAAATGCCGGCGCGCGGACCAGCCCCCCAGCCGACCATCTCCTTGACGAAGTCTGGAGCCTCCGGCTGTTTCGGGCGGGTGGCGCGGGCCAGGGTGGCGGCGTATTCGACGACGTGGTCGCCGACCGGCACTCGCCGGACGATGTCCTGGAGCTGGATGACTTGGTGGGCGTTGACCAGCGGGGTGAGTTCCGCCTGTACGGTGCCGGTCACCTGTTTGATGACGCGCATTTCCTCGGCGGCGGTCGGATAGTCGACGAGGATGTTAAAGATGAATCGATCGAGTTGGGCTTCGGGGAGCGGGAACGTGCCTTCCTGCTCGATCGGGTTTTGGGTGGCGAGCACGAAGAACGGGTTGGGAAGCGGGTGGGTGATTTCGCCCACGGTGACGTGCTTCTCCTGCATGGCTTCGAGCAGGGCGGCCTGGGTTTTGGGCGGGGTGCGATTGATTTCGTCCGCCAGCACCATGTTCGCAAAGACGGGACCGTGGACGAACCGGAAGATACGGCGGCCGGTCGTGTGATCTTCTTCGAGTACCTCCGTTCCAGTAATGTCGGAGGGCATCAGGTCCGGCGTGAACTGGATCCGTTTGAAACTCAAGTCGAGCACCTTCGAAACCGTGGAAACCAGCAGCGTCTTGGCCAGCCCTGGCACGCCGACCAGCAGCGCGTGGCCGCGGCAGAAGATGGCGATCAAGAGCTGCTCGATGACCTCCGACTGGCCCACGATGACCCGCGAGAGCTGCTCGCGCATCTGGGCATAAGTGGCCTGAAGCTGCTTGACGGCTTCGGTGTCGCTGGAGGGCAGCGGATTGACGGGCTCGGACATGGCAAATGGTTGGGGAAAAGTTGGATACCGCGGCGTGCGGGAGATGAGATCGCGACCCGCGGTGGTTCCGGTCGCGGCCCATCCTCGGCAGAAGACCGCCGGCCACCAGTGGATTTCGCGAAAGAAGTTGCGGCATCCGCGCCCTCGGCGCCACCAGCAGATTTCTCGCAATCCCGCCTAGGGGAATCCTAGTCGATGGTGAGCCGCTTCCCGACTACAATGGTATCACCCGTCAGATTATTCCGCTTCTTCAAGTGGGCCACACTCACCCCGTACCGGTTGGCCAGCTTGCTCAAGGTGTCGCCCCGTTTGATGTCGTGCACGCGCACCACCTTGGTCCTCGTTTTCGCCGATGCCCCTTTTTTCCCGGGTGCCGCATAGACCGTCTTCACGGTCTTTGATGCGCTGGCCGGCTTGCCCGCGGTCGCCCGAGTCGTCGTCGGCTTCTTCGTCGTCCCCCCACCCGCTTTGCTCGACGCCACCGTGCCAGCCGGTTTTTTCGTGGAGGCCCGCGGCGCGGCCGCGGTCGGCGTCGGTTCCGGCTTCCTCTCGACATAGGGCGTCACAACCGCCACCTCCGCCCCGTGATCGCCCCGGTACGACGACCCCGTCGGGTATGCCTCCGCAGACAAGTCGCCCCGGTCGCCCGAAGGCGCCGCCACCGCCTGCGCCACCACCGGGTGCGGCATGGGCGTGGTCATTGAAGGAGGCGCCGTCGCAACAACCGGACGCGCCGCCGAGACCGGGGCTATGGCCGCCGGTTCCTCCACCGATTCGTCCAAATGCACAGGGTCATTGTGCCCAAAGGGTACCCCGCCCGTTGTCGCAAGGGTCTCCCCATCCCGAGGATACCCCGTCGGCGCCGGTGCGGAGGTGTCGCCATAAAAACCACCATCACTGTAGCCGGCATTATCCGCCAAATGCTCCGTGGCCTCCCCCGTCCGCCCGCTCTGGCACGAAACAAGTACCCCGCCACCCAACAGGCTGAACAATAAGAATCGATACATCATGGCACAATCCTGACCCGGCGTTTGACCGGATGCGCCGGATTATACAAGATTATGAAAATTTAGGCAACCTTAAATAAAATGCCGCCGTGCGTGCGAGCGTGCGTCATGGCATCAATTTATTTCGCTGGGAGTGGTAGGCTGTGGCCGCCATGCCACAAAAGCCTGACACCACCGCTTCTGTCCACCGCTTCGCCTACAGCCGAGAGGGGAAAGCCTTTCGCTGTCATGGCGGCCGCTGGCCGCCACCGGGAGTTTGTATATATTTCTGCCAAGAGCCGTGCGAAGCGCGGAAGTTTTTTGACATCGGAAACGCTGTCATCTATTGTCAAAGTGCCTTGAATTGGAAAAACTTGCATCATTTGAATCCAAGTTTCAGTGGGCGTTTGAGGCTGGAGGTGGGACGAGACCTCCCGGGCTCGTAGGCGGTGGGCGCGTGGTGAATGAAGGCCCCTTTCGCCTTCTCAAGCGGTGCCCAAAGCCAGAGGGAGCGACGAGCAAAGACGCGGTAAATGGAAATTCTCCGGGTGTGAATCACGCGACCATCACTCGAGAAGTGGGGACCATGCCCAGATGG
>JBJXFS010000349.1:0-12436 GCA_046155625.1 Verrucomicrobiales bacterium
GATCACCGTCCGCCTGCCGCCTGACGCTGAGTCGGCCACTGCCTACTTTCGCGCCCGCTGGCTGCCGACGCTGCCCTGATCACCTTCGCCGATGAGGGTTGCTCTTCCGATGGAAAACCTCAGCATACGGCCGGTATGAAGGTCTTTTCCATCCACACCGGAAATCCATCGGCTCGAAAGATGATGGAGGAGCGAGTCAGGCGGATCGAGAATGAAGTTGGAAGGCGGTCACGGCGAGGCGAATCCCATTGACTTGAAGCTCGACGCGATGGCGGCCGGCGTAATGGCGGCGAGTGGTGAAATCACGGATAACCTGCGATTTGGCGAGTTCGAGGGTTTCTCCGGGTGGCAATGCGACCTCACTCCATTTGAAGACTTTTTCGGAGGTTGTCCCTCCACTTTTCACATAATGGACGATATAATCGACGGCGAGCCGTTGTCGGCGCGCTGAAGTCGATTTCAGCGAAGCCTGGAGCGAGAGTCGATCGCCCAGCCACAGATTTCCCGGGATGGCGCGCAGAGTGGCGACGATTTCCGGCCGGCGACCGAATCCAAAGAGTCGGAGCGCCTCGGGGTGACCGCGCTTTATGAGGGTGCGGCACGAGTGGCGGGCGATCGATTGCAAGTGGGTGCGCTCGAGATCCCAGCCGGCCAGTTGAGCCAGCACAATCCCCGGATGGTCCTTGGTAATGTCGTTGAGGTGATTGGCGACCGAGCGGCGCACGCTGGCCGACGAATCCTCTTTGAGCGCTTCAAGAATGCCGCGGGTCGGGGTCGGGTCACGGACGAGCGAGGCGAGCCGAAGCCCCCAGGGAAGGCGCGGGCGCGACCCTTCGCTGGCCAGGCGCCGGACTTTTTCGTGAGGATCGCGGGTCCATTGATGCATGGCGGCGAGCGTCCGCGCCTGGTCCGCCACCAGAAACGGCCGCACGGCAAACTCGGCCGACCCGAAGACCGTGAAAAACCGGAGCGCCTCGAGCGAGTGGTCAAAGTCGTCCAGCCCGTAGGACGCGACAAAATCACTCAGGAAAATCGCGACAAACTCGTGGTCGAGGCGCGGAGCCAGTTGACGCAGAGGAGGAAGTTTCTGGCGGTATGTGCCGGGCAAGGCGGTCTCCACCGCCACCGCGCATTGGTGCATCCGTTGCATCAGGCTGCGCCCGGCCAGGCCGTCGAGCGCCACGTCTAGAAACCGTAGGCGGGAAAACTGGGGCGACACCTCTGACAAATGCGCCGCGATTTCACGAAAGCGGGCGTCATCAAACCATTCTTTGAGGGGCGGCGGGTTCGTGGGATCGGACATGGGTCGTGGGAAAGCGCCCCACCATGACCACAAGTCGAAGCCCGGCCCAACAAAAGGTGACTCGATGGCGACGACGGGGCGGTCAGAACTTTGCGGTGACGCGCACGCCGGCTTGGAGCGGGTGGCCGGTGTTGTCGTGGAGCAGTTTGACGCGGAACAGGCCGCTCGCGGGGTCCGCGCCCGGGCTGACGAAGTCGACGGTGGCCGTGCCGCGCACCTCAGCGTCGTCGCTGAGCCAAAACTCGACTTGCTGGCCGGGTTTGAGGGCGGCGGCGGTGCGGCGCTCGACGTAGAACTGCAGGAAGAGGCGATCGATATTGATGATTTCGAAGAGCGGTTCGACTATATCGGCGGATTCCCCTTCTTCTTTGAGGGTGCGGACCACGGTTCCGTCGAGCGGCGATTTTACCGTTTTTTCCTCCACTTTGCGTTTGGCGATGTCGACATCCACGCGGGCGAGTTGGAGTTCGATGTCGGTTTCAAGGGCTTTTTCGCGGCTGGTGATGCGTTCGGCGACCAGGGCGGTGGCGGCTTTGGCGTCGAACGTGCGTTTTTCGACAATTTTTTCGGCGCGCTGGAGTTCTGCGACCTGTTTTTCGTCGTGCAGGCGGGCCAGGATCTGGTCTTTGGTGACGGCGTCGCCCTCCCGGACTTTGACTTCGGCGACGATTTCCTGAACCGGCGAGCTGACGATGACTGACTTCCAAGGTTGGGAAAGGCCGTCGACTTCCTGGCTGGAGGCGGGGACGACCCACCAGAGGCCCAGGGCCGGGAGAGTCAGAACGAAGCGAGAGATAATCGGGTGCATGGCGTAAATGGTGTTGGATTTCTCGCCAATGTCAGCGGCCAGTAGGCTCATCGGAAGGCGACTCCGCGGGAGCTTCAGTCGGCGGTTCTGCGGAGGTCCCGGGCGCCGGCTCGGCTGTCGCATCGGCGGGCGGTTCCGCCGCGGCTTCAGCCGGGGCGAATGGCGCCTCGATTGGGTCAATGTCGGGCACTTCGCTTGAGGCAGTGGGCGCAGAGGTGCTGGCGGCCGGAGAGTTGCCAGAGGCGTCAGAATTGCGGTGTCTAGTCGGAGGCGGGGCGGGCGGCGGCACGGCATTATCCACGAAGACCGGGGCGTCGGGATCCTCCTCGAGTTGGATATTCAGTTGCGAGAGCAGGGTGCCGGTGGAGAGCCAAAGGTCGACGATCGACTTGTTCAAGTCCGCGCGGGCGGCCAACTCGCGTGAGGTGGCGCCCGCAAGATCGCGCTGGGCTTCGAGGATATTAAAGCTGACGCCGACCCCCTGGGTGAGGCGCTTGTTTTCCGCGTCCAGTGTCGCTTGGGAAGCGGCGACCGATTGGCGGGAAGTGGCGAGGCGGCGCTGGCTGGTCTCGACGCGGGTGGCGGCGGTGTCGACTTGCAGAGCCAGGTCGATTTCCAGCTGTTTGAAGCTGAGGAGCAGTTGTTGTTTCTCGGTTTCGACCTCCTTCAGCTGGGCCTTGGCCTGGCGGTTGCCGAGCGGGATGGTGACCATCAGGCCGACGCTCCAGGCCGGATGGCTGGACTCGAAGGCGTCCCCGAGGGCCGATCCCCCGGACGAATTCAGACCGTTGGCGCCGAGTGATCCAATGAGGTCGAGGCGAGGCCAGAGTTGGTTGCGGGCAAATTTCAGCTTGATCTCTTGTTTTCCAATCTGCTCCTGGGCTTGCCGGTACTCGATGCGGTTGGTGACAGCGGCACGCATCAGGTCGGCCCGGTCCAACGACGGGGCCGAGGCACTCAGCCGATGCGCCGGCCGCACTACCGGCACGTGGACCGGGTCGATGTCGGCGACCAAGTCGCGGAGGAGCAGATTGGCTTTTTCCTTCTGGAGGTATTCGGCGGTGATCAATTCCTCGGCGCGGACGGAAGCAGCCACGGCGGCCTGCTGGACGTCCAACTGCGAGCCGACACCCTGCTGCACGCGGGTGCGGTTCTGGTCCTCCAGCGTGCGGGCGCGCTCGATGTTCTCGGCTTTGATCACCGTGTCGTCGGCGGCAAAAACCAAGTCGTAATAATTCTTCATCACCGTGGCCACCACCTGCATCACTTTCAGCTTCCAACTCAGCTCGGCCAGCCTCCGATCGGTCTGGGCAACTCGCAGGCCGGCCAGTTGCACCTCGGGCCCGAAGTCGCGCAGCAACGGTTGGGTCAAACGCAGGCCGGCAAAACTTTCGTATTCCGGATAAAACAACGATGGCGGTTGATCGATGTTCAGGGTGTTCTTGAGTGAATTCAACTCGACGGTGAATTCGTACTCCGTGCCCAAAATCGTCTTTCCCTTGAGCGAGGTGTCGAATCGCAGGTTTTCCTCGTCGAAGAGCCGGCTCTCGCGCGGCGCAGCGGCCGTCTGGGTGGCGACAAATTCGCGCGTGTTCTGCGGCTTCTCGATCCCCTCGTACAGACCGCTCAGGGTGAATACGGGGTCGAATTCCGATTTCCGGCCGACGATGCGACTGTCTTCGATCGACTGCTGCAGCCGCTCGACCCGGGCGCCCAGATTGTTGGCGAGCGCCAGTTGGATCGCTTCGTCCAGGGTCAAGCCGCGCAAGTTCAGGCGTGGTGGAACACCGCGATCCGGTTCGACATCCTGAGCCCAACAAATACCCAATAAGGCAATGGCAACTGCCGTGGCCACGCGAGGGAAGAAAGGGAGTAGTCGCATTGTCTGTAGGGGATGAAACTCCGTCCATCATTAATCGTCCTGGCCCAAGCGCCAATAAAAACATGCCTGACTGGCGGGGAATGAGAAGATTACAGAATTAATTACTCATTAATTCAGAATGGTTTATGGTTGCTCTTCGCCAGGCCAATGAAGAGCCCAGGTTGACGCGCGTGTCATGTTATGGAAATGCCGAGCGGTTCGGTGAGCTCGGCTGTGCCGTACCTCCTTTAACCTAAACCATGCAAACGACTAGAGCGACCGAGACGACGGACGTGACCGCCGAGGTGCGCGGATTGGCGCGATTTGAGGGTGAGCCGGGTGATTTTTGGCGGCGGTTTGTCGAGGTGACGGTGGCCTGGTGTGGGGCGAGCCATGGGTTGGTGGTGGTGGGGTTGGGTGACCGGGTGCATGCGGCGGCGCGGCGGCCAGCGAACTGGGGATGGGAGGGGGCGGTGGGGGCGGAGCGAGTGCGGGCGTGGCTGGCGCGTGCGGCGGGCGAGGCGGCCGTCCCGTGGCGCGAGATGGTGGCGGAGTCACCTGACCGCGACTGGTGCGTGGCGCCGTTGCGGCCGCCTGATGGGGAAGGGTCGGCGGTGGTGGTGGTGGTGCAGGTGGCGGGGGTTGAGGCGATAAGGGCGATCGAGAAGCTGGCGGCGCTTCTGGCGGCGCCCGAATTGTACGAACAAAGGAAGCAGAGTGAAGCAGCGCGACGGGAGGCGGCTCGGGTGGCGGAGGCGCTGGACGTGGTCGCGTTGCTGAATGGCCAGACGCGTTTCATGGGTGCGGCGATGGGGTTGTGCAATGAGCTGGCCGCGCGCTTCAGTTGCGACCGGGTGAGTCTTGGCTGGATGGAGGCGAACGCCATTTTTATGCGGGCGATGAGCCACACGGAGAAGATCGAGCCGAAGGCGGAGGCGGTGCAGCGTCTGGCGGCGGCGATGGAGGAATGTGTGGACCAGGAAGAGGAGATTGTGCACCCGCGCCCGGACGGGCAGTCGTTCGTGACACATGCCCACGCCGCCTATGCGAAAGCGGACGGTTCGGCGCATGTGGCCAGTCTTCCAATTTTTCCGTCGGCGCCCGAGGCGGGAGAACGAGCGCGCCCCGTGGCTTGCGTGACGATCGAGCGGTCGGCGGCGCCCGTCACGATCGACATGCTGCGCTCGTGGCGGCTGATCCTCGACCAGGCGGCGCGACCGCTCGAATCACTCCATGAGCACGACCGGTGGTTTGGGGCTCGCTGGCTGGCGGCTGCGCGGTCGGGCGCGGCCCGGATACTCGGGCCGGAACACACGTGGTGGAAGGTGCTGGCCGTGGCGATGGCGATTGGTCTGCTAGTGCTCGTGATCGGGCGCAAAACGTACCGCGTGGAAGGCGCGTTCACCCTCAAAACCGATGCGATGGCCGTGCTGGCCGCCCCATTTGAAGGCCACATCGCCTCGGCGCCAGTCCGGCCGGGCGATGAAGTGCGGACGGGTGATGTGCTCGTGGGGCTGGATCCGCGTGAGCTCTTGCTGCAAAATGAAGCGGCGCTGGCTGAGATCGAGCGCCACTCGGCCGACGCCCTGAAGGCGGAATCCTCGGGCGACGTCGCCGGTTTACGGATGGCGCGCGCGCGCGAGGCGCAGGCGCGGGCGCAGCGGGAGATTGTCGAAGAACGATTGGCGCGCGCGGAGGTGAAGGCTCCATTCGACGGGGTGGTGGTCGAGGGCGATCTGCGCGAACGGCTGGCCTCTCCGGTGCAGAAGGGCGATGGGTTGGTCAAGATGGCCCGGATCGAGGATTTATACCTCGTGGTTGAAGTGTCCGAGCGCGATGTGCAAGAGATTGCCGAGGGAGCGACCGGGCGTGCGGCGTTTGCCAGCTTGCCGGGCCGGCGGTTTAATTTTTCGGTCGAGAAGGTGGAACCGGTAGCGCGGACGAAGGAGCGGGGAGCGGTTTTTGCCGTGCGCTGCCGATTTCACGGAGCGCCGGAAGAGTGGTGGCGACCGGGGATGAGCGGTGCTGCTCGGATTGACGCTGGGCGCCGCAGTTTGCTGTGGATCGTGACGCATCGCACGGTCGATTTCCTTCGCATGTGGTGGTGGTGACGCGCTGACGCCTGCTCAATCTTGACGATGGCCGCACTGACCGAAACATTCTCGGAATCCTGGCACCGACTGGCCGGGCGCCGGCTGTCCTTGCGGGCCGGGGTGCGTGCGCAGCGGCAACATTTTCGGGGCGAGCGATGGCACGTGTTGTTCGACCCGTTCAGCAATCAGTTTTTCCGTGTCCGAGGCGGCGCGTGGGATTTTCTGGCGCGGCTTGGAGACGGCCGCACGGTCCAGCAATGCTGGGACGAAGCGCTGGCGCAGTCGCCCTCCGAGGCGCCCGGACAGGAAGAGGTCATCCAACTGCTGGCACAACTGTACCAAGCCAATTTACTGACCAGCGATCTCCCACCCGACGCCGCTCAATTGCTGTCGCGCCATCGCAAGCGGCGCCAACGCGAAGCCCGCACGCGCTGGCTCAGCCTGCTATTCATCAAGATTCCGCTGGTCAATCCGGACGCCTTTCTCGTCCGCACGCTTCCGCTCGTGCGGTGGCTTATGGGATGGGCGGGCCTGGTGTTGTGGCTGGCCGCGGTTGGGTTGGGCCTGAAGACGGGGGTGGAAAACTGGGGGGCGTTGTGGGACCAGGGACAGTCGATCCTCGCTCCGGGCAATCTGGCGTGGCTTTACGTGGCCATGGTCGGACTGAAGCTGCTCCACGAGTTTGGCCATGCCTACGCCTGCCGGCATTTCGGCGGGCCGGTGCCGACGCTGGGCGTGATGCTTCTGATATTCTCGCCGCTGCCCTTTGTTGACGCCACGGCGGCCTGGGGATTTCGCGAACGGTGGAAGCGGGTGGTGGTGGGCGCGGCTGGCATGATTGTGGAAGTCTTCGTGGCGGCGGTGGCCGTGGTCGTCTGGGCCTCCACGGGTCCGGGCGCGCTCAATGCAGTCGCGTACAATATGATTTTTATCGCCTCGGTTTCCACGCTGCTGGCGAATGCGAATCCGCTGCTGCGATTCGATGGGTATTATATTCTGTGCGACCTGATCGATCTGCCGAACCTGAACCAGCGGGCGCAGCGGATGTGGCGGCATTTGATCGAGCGGTATGGGTTCGGGTGGCGGAAATCAGTCACGCCGGCGGAGTCGCGGCGCGAGGCGGGATGGCTTGCCGTGTATGGGGCGGCTTCCTTCGTCTATCGGATTGTCCTGTTCGCGGGAATTTTGTGGTTTGTCGCGGGTCAGTGGCTGTTGCTTGGCGTGCTTATGGCGGTGATCGGGTTGATTACAATGGTGCTGGTCCCGCTGGGAAAGCTCATCAACTACTTGGTGTCCAGTCCTAGGATCGAGCGAGTACGGCGGCGGGCGGTGGCGGTGACGTTGGGAGGTATGGGTGGGATTCTGCTCCTGCTCGGGGTGGTGCCTGTGCCGGATGCGTTCACGGCGCCCGGCATCGTGCAGGCGCAGAGTTACGCGGTGGTGCACGCCGGCGCGGACGGGGCCTTTGCCGAGTTGGTGGCGCCGTCGGGTCGCGCGGTCCGGTCGGGCGACGTAGTGATTCGCGTGGCGAACGAGGAATTGGCGGCCGAAGTTCGCGCGGCGCGGGCGGAGGTGGACGAGGTCTTGGCGCTGGAGCGCAGCGCGCTCGACAACCCGGGGGAAGGCGTGGCCGCCATCCGTGAACGACTCCAGGCCGTCCGCCAGCGGCTCGCCGAACTCGATCGGCTCCAGAGCGATCTCGAAATCCGGGCGCCGGTCGACGGCACCTGGGTGACGCCGGAACGCGGCGACTTTGCCGGGCGTTGGATCGCGCGCGGCACCGCCGTGGGTGAAGTCGTCGACGAGTCATCATTCCGCTTCGCGGCCGTGGTGCGCCAGGAGGACGCGTCGAATCTGTTCGGACCGGCCGTCCGACCGGCGGGTGTGCGTCTCCACGGACAGGCAGGCGAACGGTTGACCGTGCGTTCCTTGACCGTGATGGCGGCGCCGCAGAACCAACTGCCCTCCGCGGCGCTGGGCTGGCAGGGTGGGGGTGAGATCGCTGTGAAGGCCGACGACTCTAGCGGGACGCGGGCGGCTGAAAGTTTTTTCGAGGTCCGTGCTGAGCTCGAATCCGCGGGCACGGGAGTGGTCCTGCGGCACGGGCGCTCGGGCGAATTGCGCTGCCAGCTGCCATGGCGGCCGCTGATGGGCCAGTGGTGGCGGCTCGGGAGGCAATTGGTACAAAAGCGATTCCAGCTATGACGCGCGCGTCCGCCATGACGGCCGACTTCCGTCGCACGCGCACGGCTCAACCGCGTCCGCTGCTCAAGGGGCTGGATGCCGTGGTGCACCGGCTGATCGGGTCCGTACGGACGCGGCAAGTCAGCCGGCTCGATGTGCGGCGAGCGGACGCGCACGCGATCATCGAAGCCGGAGGGCGATGGCGGACCGAGCGCACCGAGGAATTGGCGCGGCATTTGCAGTCGGCGCGTGAGAAGGTGAGGCGTGATGGGCGGGCTGCCACCGGCGCCGAGGCGGGGCAGACGGCACTGGCGGCTCTGGTGGAGGCGGCGTGGCGCACGGTTCATTTGCGCGCGTACCCGGAACAAATCATGGGTGTGCTCGCGCTGGAGGATGGATGCCTGACGGAAATGGCCACCGGTGAGGGGAAAACATTGACGATCGGGCTGGCTGCCGCCTTGGCCGCCTGGCGCGGCGGACCGGTCCATGTCATCACGGCCAACGATTATCTCGTCGAACGCGATGCCCGGTGGCTTCGCGATTTCTATGCGCTGTGCGGGCTGAGTGTGGGCTTTGTCACCGGCCAGATGAACGCCGCGGAACGTCGGGCCGGGTATCGCGCCGACGTCACCTACACCACCAGCAAGGAAGTGGTGGCGGACTTCTTGCGCGACCGGCTGTATCTCGGCCGCATCACCGAACCAGAGCGCCGCCTGATCCAGCGGATGCGCGATCCGAGCCGCGATCCGGATGTCGGTCTCGTCCAGCGCGGACTGGAAACGGCCATAATCGATGAAGCCGACCACGTCCTGATCGACGAGGCGGTCACTCCGCTCATCATCAGCCGGGAAGCGCCGGGCGGTGAGCTTGAGGACGCCTGCCGCCGCGCCGCGGAAGTGGCCGCGGGTTTGTCCAAGGGCCGCGATTACGTGACCGACGAGAGGTGGAAAGATGTCGAACTGACCCCGTCCGCCAAGCATCGGCTCGAGGCGCTCACCATGGGATTTCCTGGCATTTGGCGCAATCCGGCGCGCCGCGAGGAACTCGTCACGACGGCCCTCACGGCCCGCGAGTTCTTCCTGCGCGACCACCAATATGTCATCGGGAGCGACGGCAGAATCGTCATCGTCGACGAGGCCACGGGGCGGGTCATGCCGCAGCGCACCTGGAAGCAGGGGCTGCATCAGGCGATCGAGGCGAAGGAAGGCCTGCCGCTCACGCCGCCCACCGAAACACTGGCACGCCTCAGCTTCCAACGATACTTCCGGCTGTATCCCCGGCTCTGCGGATTGACAGGCACCGCGCGCGAGGCGGCGGGTGAGTTCTGGCAGACGTACCGCCTGCCGGTCGTCAGCATCCCGCCGCATCGGCCGAGCCAGCGTATGCGCGAGACCGATCGGGTTTTTGCCACCGCCGAGGCCAAATGGGCGTGCGTCGTCGACCTGATACGAGCCGCCCGCGTCGTGGATCAGCCGGTGCTGGCCGGGACGCGCAGTGTGGAAGCCAGTGAGCACTTGGCCCGACTGCTCGAGGCGGCCGGCGTGCCATTTCAACTTCTCAACGCCGTCCAGCACGAGCGCGAAGCCGCCATTGTCGCGGACGCTGGTCAGGCTGGTCGTGTCACCATCGCCACCAACATGGCCGGCCGTGGTACCGATATCAAACTGGCCGTGGGCGTGGCCGGGCGCGGCGGTCTCTGCGTCATCGCCACTGAGGCCCACGAGTCCGGACGCGTCGACCGCCAGCTCTTCGGCCGCTGCGCCCGACAGGGCGAACCCGGACGCGCTCAGCTTGTCGTTTCCCTCGAGGACGAACTGGCCGTCCGGCAAATGGCTCGCCCGCTGCGACATCTCCTCGTTTCGTTGACCCGCCTTGCGCCCGGTCCCGCCGAAGCCGTCGCACGCCGCGCCGTGCGATCCGCCCAGAAGCGCGCGGAACGTCTGGCGGCCCGCCGTCGCCGCTCGGTGCTCGTGCAGGACCAATGGCTCGAGGAGTCGCTCGCCTTCGCGAAAACGGGAGCGGAGTGAACGGTTGTTTCAGGCGGTCAGGGGCATGAGCGGGGGACGTGGGAGTGGAACGTTGAGGCGCGGAGCGGCTTCGCGCTCCTTGTAAACCCGGTACACCAACCGGAAGCATTGGGTTGGACTTCTGTCATTCAACGTCGTTCGATCCACTCGGCGGTGGCATATTTTTGGCGGGTGAGGGTGTCAGCGAGCGCGACTTGTTCGCCCGAGGGTACGAGTAATGGCGTGGGAGGCTGCGCAGCGAGCGCAAGCGCGAAAGCTGTGGCGAGCGAATTCGGCGCGGCCGTCCCCTGAACGCTGCCTTGATGAAGGAGTCCGTGGCGAGTCCGACGTTGGGCGGCTCCGGCGATTTTGCGGGCGCGGGCGTCAACCACGTCCGACCGGACCGCCGCGGCGAAACAGAGGCCGGTGCGGGTGGACGCGGACGCGTCCGCCAGTCGCGCCGGCACGCCGCATTCGCGCAGTGCTCGCACCAGCGCGCCGTGCACGAGTGTGTAGCTCTCCACGGTTCCGTGCGATGCGAGCGGTTCCCCGGCCGGGACGATGAGCGAGTACGTCCAGTCACTCGCATGGTCGACGATGCCGCCGCCAGTCCATCGGCGGACAATAGGCCGATCAGGAAATGAGATTTTCGCCTCGTGTCGCGGCGTGAAATAGCCGATCGACACCCACGGACCCGCCCAGCGATACACGCGCAGGACCGGTGCCGCCTCAGTGAGCAGCAAGGCTTCGTCCAACGCCATGTTGTGCGGCCCATCCCGCGGCACATCATCAATCCACAGACGCAATGCCGTCGTCGCAGTAAATGCCGACAAGCAAGTCACGCTCATAAAGCCCGGTGGTGAACCGTGAGAATAGGCATGGTACGACACATGGATGGCGATTTGCCGTTGCCGTCAACCGGTGCGTTTCACGGCGGGTTTTTGCGCGGGCGAAAAGGCCCGGGCTAGAATCCGCCGCGGACGTGTTTAGAGCCGCGGTTTCGGCGGTGTGATCGGGCCGTCGGCGTAGCGAAGGCCTTGGACCTTCATTTTCCGGCGCCAGACTTGGCGGCCGCCGGTGGCGTAAAGGGTATCCATGGTGGGTCCGCCGAAGTCGACATTGCTTAGCCAGGCCAGAGCGGGTTTCGAGAGGATGGCATTGACGCGACCGGCCTGGTCGCAGATTTGCACGCCGGCGCCGCTGGCGACGTAGAGGCGGCCCTCCTTGTCGACGCACAGGCCATCGGCGTTGGACGGGCTGTTGTCGGCCAGGTGGAGGTGGTAATACGGCTGTTTATGGCGCAGCGATCCGTCTTCAGCGATTTGGAAGCTGTAGACGAACTGGCCGGCGGTGTCGGCGACGTAGAGGAGCGTCTGATCGGGCGAGAGCACGACGCCATTGGGACGAGCGATGCCTTCGTCGACGACGCGGGCTTTGTTTGTCCCGGCGGGGATGAGCCAGACTTTTTTGGTGTTGAATTCCGTGACGTAGATATTGCCATTGTGGGCGACCACGAGGTCGTTGGGGGCGAATCCGGTGGCCACGACCGACATGATCCCGTCGGGGGCGAAGGCGACGACGCTTTGTTTCTGGGTGGTGGCGTAGAGGCGTCCGTCAGGTCCGAGGGCGAGGCCGTCGGCGCCATCAGTGTTTTCAGCGAAAACGGATGGTTTGCCGTCGAGGCCGATCTTGTAGATCTTGGCGTTTGGGCTGTCGGTGAAGAAGACTTCACCCGCGGCATTGGCGCAGGGGCCTTCGGTATTGCCGTGGCCATCGCTGACCAATTCCCATTCTTGGCTAAGATCGGTCCAGCTGGCGGTGTTTGACTGAGACCGGTCGGGATGGATGGCGACGGGGGTGGTGCCATGGTCTTTCCACAACCACCGCAGAGCGTCGGGGAAAATGGCCGATCCTTGTTTGCCGTCGTGAGCCCCGTCACCCCAGACGGCTTCGACCTCGTAGCCGGCCCAGAGCAGGGCGCGGTGCATGGCGAGGTTCGCCACCCACCAATCGCCTCCGTAGATATTGAGGTCGTTCAGACCGTCCTGGAGGAAAATGCGCAGTGGTTTTGGTTCGGTTTTCCTGACCAGCGTCGGATAGTCGTTGCCGCCCCGCAGCCCGACTTTGGTGCCGATAGTAGAAAAAACGCGCCGAATGGCGTCGGGTCGCTCCCAGGCCACG
>JBJXFS010000167.1:0-18798 GCA_046155625.1 Verrucomicrobiales bacterium
TGAGAATGCCAAGCGCGTCCAAGCCAACCTCATTTGTATAGCCGAAAACCTCCTCCTGCTCCTGAGCCACCAACTCGAACTCGAAGAAGGCGTCCGCAACGAGGCCGAAATCAAACGCCGGGCGGACCGACTCGATAAAGCCATGTTAAAGGTACGGGAAGCCGGCGCCCACCTGCCCCTCCCCGTGCGCAAGGTCCAACGTCTCACCCAGAACAGCGTCAAGTTCATCCGCTGGGTAGCTACCTTGCTCTTTCTCCACGTGCCCTGGAAACACGCCGTAAACCAACTGCGCGCATCTTATGCCACTTTATGACTTCAAATTATGGACTCCCATGTGCGCTTGCTCATCCCCTGCTTCTCGCCGTCACCCGCACGGTCGGCCAGCCTTTACCGACGGTGGTTACCCGGTCCGTCACCCGTAACGGGCGGGAGCCTGATAAGCACGATGGGAACAGGGGGCTACGCGGCGTCCTTGAAGAGGTAGCCTTCGAGGGCTTCCTCGTACTGCGCCACAAGATCGGGGTCCTCACGGCCGGAGGTTTTTGGCAGGAATAGCTGGAGTATCACTTTCGTGCCGGGGCCGAGAAGGCGTTCACGGAAGGCTTGCCAGTCGGGTGTGGCGATTCCTATGCCGTTGATTCTCCCCGCAAAGGCGGCTTCCACGGAGGCGGCTTCAACTATGGATTGATTGCGGATTAGCTCAGTGGCCTCCAACTCATGGGCGTCGCAATCGCAGACTTCCTCCGCGCTTAGGGTCTGACCGAATAGCCAGTTGGCACAGGGGTCCAGCAGCCAGACGTTATGAATGACAGCCAGTTGCGAGAGATTGCGGAAGTGATGCTTCACTTTCTGAATGGTACCACCTCCATCCGGGGAAGAATCCGCGAGCCGATCAAGTTCTTCGTGATCCGCGCGGCCGAAGGCGCAGACCATGGCGCGGAGTCGCTGGGGCATGGTGAGGGATGAATAGACGGCGGTTTTCATGGGCGTTTCTTATGGTTGGGCTTGGGGGGAACGACGCAGCGTTCGAGGGCTTCGAGTCGGGCTTTGAGTTCTTCGGTTTCGATGATGCGGGAGAGGCCGGCGGCGGCGCTCAGGAGTTGGACGGCTGTATCCGGGGTGATGTTGCCGGCGACGGCTGCGCCAAGGATGGACCTCGCGACGTCGGCGGGATTGGCGCTGGAAACGAGGGGGATGTGTACGCTTTCGGAATGCGGCCGCAGGGGCGGCACTACTCTATCAAGGATCATTTTGGCAGCGGTCATGTCGCCGGAGAGCGCGGCATCGATCACGGCTTGCATTACCTCTTCGGCGCGCTCCGTGAGCCTCTGCCGCAGGGCGGCGCTTTCGCTGCGGGGCCGGCCCGCGGGGTTGCCGGAATGGCCGGGGCGGAATTGTCCCCCGAGGGTTCGTTGCAATTCGATGCCAGGTGTCCCGTTGGGTGGTTGGGGGGCTGGGGTGGTGTGGGCCGTTTTCATGGTGAGGCAGGTCGTTCTCAAATTCGTCGGGGGACTCTACTTCTCGCCCCAGTGCCGGCAGACGTGCGCCTCGACCTCGATCGGGACTTCCGGGTACAGTCCGGCCATCGAGTCGATCATCACCGTCTGCGTGAGCTCGCGGATCTGGTCGGCCAGTTCGGCTGGCGCTTCGACGATCACCTCGTCGTGGACGGTGGAAATGATCGCGGCACCCGTCGGCAGTCGATGGGCCAGCTCCACCAGGGCGAGCTTCATGCCGTCGGCGGCGCCCCCCTGGACCTCGGTATTGACCAAGGCGGTGAAGCGCTCCCATTCGCTGGCACCGGGAGGGATCAGGCGACGCCGGCCGAGGCGGGTGCGGACCTCGGTCGCCTTTGCGCGGGCTTTTTCCCATGCCTTGGAATGCCACCGGCTCAGCCCCTTGTAGCGGGCGAAGAACAGGGCACGAATCCGGGCGGCATCCTCCTCCTCGATGTCCACGCCGTAGGAACCGGCAGCGTACCGCACCAGCCCGGGGGCGCCTTGTCCGTACAGCAGGCCGAAATTGACCGCCTTGGCGAGTTGGCGGTCGCCTTTGCTCACCTCCTCCAATGACTTTTCGAGGACGGCGGCGGCGGTTTCCCGGTGGAGGTCCGCACCGTCTCGATACGCCGCCAGCATCTTCTGATCCCGGGCCACGACCGCGGCAATGCGAAGCTCGATCTGGGAATAATCGGCGACGATGAGGCATCTTCCCGGCGCCGGCGTGAATGCCGAGCGGATGGCCCCTCGGCCGATGTTCTGAAGGTTCGGACTGCTGGAGGAGAACCGTCCGGTCGCGGTCCCGGTCGGATTGAAGCTGCACCGCAGGCGACCATCACTTCCCACTGCCTTGATCAGGGTGGCCGGCTGTTGCGCGACCTTCTGCGCGGAGCGGTGGCGGAGGAGCGCACTGATCACTCCCGATTCATCGGCAGCGCCCTTGAGGGTTTCTTCGGCCGTGTTCGGTAGATCGAATCCACCGGCATTTAGGGCGGCCAAAAGCTGTTTTGGGCTGCTCAGGTTCAGGTCGGGCGCATTGAGCAGCGAGCGGACATCCGCCTCGGCTGACCTGGTCGTGGCCTCGGCCTCGGCGCGAATGGCCTTGAGCTGGTCGATGTCGATGCCAACACCGGTGCGCTCCATGTCGACCACCACCGGCAGGAGGGCCATTTCCAGCTCCATCACCTTGTCGAGTCCCGCGGCGGCCACCTTGGAGCGGAGTACCCCGGACAGGCGGTGGAGGTGCTCGACATCGGCGGCGGCGTACTTCAGCTGATCCTCGGTCAAGATGAGGCCGCCCCAGTCGGACAGACCGTGGTCCGGTCCCGGTTCGACACCAAGGTGACGTTCCAGCACCGTGTCGAGCCCGTGGCGCAGGGCGCTGCCGGCGTCGAGCAGGCGGCTGGCGGTGCAGGTGCAGAAGACCGCAGCCGGGCGGATCCCGCATTTCGCGGCCAGCCACCCGAGGTCGAACTTCGCGTTGTGGGCAATGATTTCCGCCTGGGATAGCACGTCGTGGAGCGGTCCGAGGTCATACCCGATGGCTCGGAGATCGAGGATGTGGGCGGGACCGCCCTCGCGGCAAAGGGCGAGCAAACGAATATCGCCCTTCTGCGGGTCGAGGCCGTCCCCTTTGTGAGGGCCGTAGGTTTCCAGGTCGAGGGCGATTGAGGCCGCGTCTCTGAGATCGGCGGCAACCATGGCCAGGTCGGAAGGGCGGCTCAGGACTCTCGTCGCTTTGGTCGGGATGTGGCCCGGGGGTGGGGCACCTTGGACACCTCGATCACCTTCTGGAGCCGGAGCCCCTATAGAATTAATTAATTCCCTTTTATTATTATTTTCTTTTTCTTTTTGATTAATTCTCTCCTGGAGGTTGCGGTTGGCAGGGGTGTCCAAGGTGCCCGAGGTGTCCTCGATCGGAGCGTCCGGGGGATTCGTCCTCGCCGCAGGGGACTCGCCTTGGGCGGCTTGATGGGTGTTTTGCTCGACGCCCACCTCAGCGCTCATAAAGCCACGGCTCCTTTTCCCGCCTCCGCCCTTCGTAAACTTGTACCGGGCCTTCTGACTTTTCCGCGCCCCGTCGTCCTGGAGGGTGACCCCCGCCAGCTCCCGGCCGACATAGCGGCGGAGCAACTGGCCAAATCGCGTCGTGTCGCTTCTATCCTTCAGGCCGTTGAACAGGTCGAGCGCGTCGATCTCGCCACCCGCTTCCTGTAGGACTGTGTAGATCTCCGGTTTTTGTTGCCATGATTCGGGATGCGCTTCGTACATCAGGGTGAAAACGGCCACCATCGCGGCCGTCTCTCGATCCGCCGGGCATCCATCATCATCCGCATGCGGCTGGCAAGGATCTCCAAGTCCGTGAAAGGCCATAATGCCGCCAACGACGTCTCCCCATCGTTTGAAGCTGGAGAATGGGGTCGGGCCCTTAGGTTCACCAGCCTGGAGCCAGCTGTGGACCAGCGTGGCCACCGCCGAGATCAGCTCCCAGCGGTGGCGCACCACCCATTCATGGAGGTCCGGGATCGGGAAGACGCGGCTGTTCGGGTTCTCCTCGGCGAAGCACAGGGAAATCCGGCGCGTCCGGGGCTCCACGTCGGTGCGGAAGGTCAGACCCGAATTGGCCGACAGGCTGAACTCGATCTCGTTGCTGAGCTGGAGGTCGTCGTCGGCGCCATTGCGACCGAGGCTGCGACCACCGATGACGGATGCCGTCACCGCCCCGATGAAATATTCGTCGTCCAGGTGGCCCTGGCAGTTGGCGAAATGCATGGTGCGCCTTCCGCTGCGTAGGGCCGAGACCAGACGCTTGCAGGTCTCCTCCGATTTGGTCCCAAGGGGCGCGTCTTCGGTGTAGCGGCCCTCATAAATAAGAGGCGCCAATCCAGCGCAGTAGTCCTTGCCGGCCCGCGGCCGGTTGGCGTGGTAGTGCCAGACCGGTGGGCGGTGCTCAAAACCCATGATCCCGCGGACGTACGGAGTGATCACTCGCGCCAGGGCATGGACTCCGCTTTGCTCGTCGGCCAGACAGAACCCTTCGTGGATTCGGCGCAGCCGGTTCATGGCTTCGTCCACGGTCATGGGTTGGATCGGCTGGGCGCCAGCACGCAGATAGGTCTCGAATCGCGGATCGTACCCTTCGACCGGGAGATCATAACCGCCGGTCGTCAGAGGGAGCGGGATGGGGACTTCCAGCACGCGGTTGATGACCGGGAGTTGAGAGGTAAAAGCGGGCGCCGCGAGGGTCGCCGCCATCACGTCAGGCGATGCCGTGGTCGGCATAAAAACCTGTTCGTCGGTTTCCGGGTCTTTGCCCACGACGCCCGCCTGGACGTGCTCTTCAACGGCAGTGCGAGCGTAGGTGGGATCAACCTTGCGGAACCCGAGGTACGAGCTAGCGCCGACGCGGATTTCGGAAACCCGGATGACCCCCTCCTCACGGAGGAACCAGACCCATTTCGGGCCGACCACCTTGCCGACTTCCGCGGCAAACTCGGAGATTTCCCGGCCGATCTGGGGAAGTGGGATTCGCGGCCGACCGTCCGGCGCAATGTCGCCGGCGCCTTTCCACAACGGGCGCATTTCGGCACAGCAGGAGTCCACCAACCCCGGTTCGCGCTCCTCCACCCACAGGAGCACGTCTTTCAGGCCGCGATCGGAACAGTGGGCATGCATGCACTTGAAGACCGGCCTCTGTCCCGGCTGCTTGATGATGACAGTCGAGGAAGTAGCGGCTTCCCGATCGGTTGCCGGCACCGAGTGCTCTGCATTCCAAGGGCATCGAATCGCATATTTCACTGGCTCACCCCCGATCAGCTCCCCGAGACCAAGGTGTTTGGATTCTGTGAACAGCCGAACGATATCCAGTGATGCCAAATCGCCGGCAAAGGTCGCTATCCATCCATTGGGCTTTCCCTTTGGCGGTCGCCCTGGGGTGCCCCGAGTACGTTCCACAATACCAAAAACCTGACGCAGTTCCGCCCAGGGCACTTCCGGTATGGGACCGGTCTTGGCAAAGGAGTACTGCCCTCCGGAGGACAGGCCGCTCGGGGTGGTCCGCACGGCACGCCCCTTCACGAACAGTTCCGCTACAAATCCTCCTGGGAGATGGACGACGAGCTTCTGTTGGGCCCTCATGTCCTCCGGCATGTCGGGGCAACTCAGCCAGAGGTGGCAGCCTCGGGAAGTGACCTCGTACGGCGCCCCTGTCAGGTGAGGCTGGTTGCGGATCCAATTCAGGACAACCGCGGGATCCTTAGGATGATCGAAGTCCACGATCACCAACGGTGCGACTACCAAAATACCCAGGTCCTGGCTGTGCCCGTTGCCCCACCAGTGGTTCAGGAATGCGTCGTCGCAGCGGGCAAGGTTCAGCGTCGGCCAGCCTTTGAGGAGCGGCAGCTTCTTTGACGCTGCAAACGGCACGACGGCGAAACCGAGGTCGCGGAAGAAAGTGGAGACTTCCAGCCGGGAGCGGCTATTGATGTCCTCTGGAATGGAGAAGGTCATGCGTCCTCCTCCCCGCGCTCCAAGGCCGGTCGACCATACTCAATTCCAAATTCGGACCAGACATCGGTCTGGGCGGTTTCGGCGGCGTCATTCTCTCCCGCGGCGAGGTCTATGAGTTGATCGTGGCGCGTATCTGGACGCACTGGCGGTGCCTTGAATGGCAAGACATGCAGTCGCGTCTCGTCTATTGGGGCGGATGCAAAAGTTTCGTGTGTCATGACGCAGACCCTCTGGGAATTGCGACGGACGCCATGGGAACGCATGCGGAGCATTGCCGACAGTGCCAAGCCGGTGTCGTTCTCACAGTCGGGCCGGCTTGTTTATGCCCCGTGGCTTGTTCTGGATCCCCGCGGCCGATAAGGGGAAGTGGGTTTCGCGGTGACTCGGTGACGACTCAGAAAATCATCCAGGTCGGCGCGCAGGAACCGGATGTACCGACCCCGTTGTATGCATGGGACCGCTTTGGCGGCTCTCCAATCATCGAGGGTTCTGGGCCGGATGCCGAGATACTCGGCGGCGGCGGCTTTAGTTAAGAGTAGGGTTTCGGGCGCCCCATGGGACGCCCCCGGCTTCGGCAGAACGGAATTGTTCATGCCTGCACCATCGGATTTCGAGGGTTGGCAACGGATCCATACACGCGCCAACCAAGAGGTGCGGATTTACTGGAGGGTTTGCAGTGTTATCAGGCATTCGTGCACAATCTTGGGGCCTATAGGTGGAGGGTTTGCAAGCAGATTGAAAATAGCCTTTGGATTGGGCCGCCGGATTCTCCCCGGCGGGGTCAAGCGCCTTTTGATTTATTTTGCACTTTTTTTGCGGCGGCATCCAGTGCGCGGGTGTCAGCGTGGGATAAATCTCCCTCTTCGCGGTTGTTGTCTTGGGCATTTTTCCCCCCTTTTTTTCCCGCTTTCGTGAACCACACGGATCTGAGTTGGGCCGCTTCTGGGGATTTGTGGAACTGCGGCAGAAGAATGGCCAGAACGCCATACTCGCGTCGAGTTACTTGGTAAGTGTCGTCATGGTTTAGTACCACCACGTGTGGAGGCCCTTGAGTCGAATCACTGTCCACAGGGTGCGACACTTCCTCCCTTTCAAGTTCGCTGCGGAATCTGACCGGAAGTTCGGGAAGGCCATGTTTCCTCCGATACTTTATGACGGAGGTCCGGAGGTAATCCTGCCAGTACCGGTAGGCATTTTCAGGTTGGTGTTTGTAAACCCTGGGAAGTGCGATTCTGAGTGCCTCCATGATCGGAAGGGAGGAATGTCCCTTCGCATGACGCTCGAACTCCCGCTCCTTGGAGGCACTGGCTTCGGCAAATTGCGCCATTTTCTGGTCAGCTTCCTCACCAGAGCGCTCGTAGGCGAGCCGTTCCGGGCGAATCCGGCCGACGGCCGCGTCCAACAGAATGCGGGCACGCCGTGTGGCCTCCTCCGCCACAACCTCGAATTGAGTGGGCCAACCCGCTGGGTATTCATAACTCCGGTCGACGTTCCGGCCCTTGCCAGTGGTGGCCTCGGCCAGAATTCGCTGCAGGTTCAGGTGATGCTCCGTCGCCCAGTTCGGGGGGAGTTCTATAGGAGGGAGCAAGCGCGCCGCTAACCGTGCGATATCGAGAGGGGATGGTTCCTCGGTAGGGGACGGTGGTGTCTTCTGTTTTTTTGAGACCATTTTATGGTTGGGGGTGTCAGAGTTTCACGGCGCCCCGAAGCAGGCAGCAAGCTCGCGCTGGTTCTTGTCGAAGGTCAGAAAGGCCGTAGCGCGAGCAAGGGCGGCGGTAGCGACATGCAGGGTATCGAGTGAGCCATGGGGCGTGTCCGGCGAATGGTGTGCGAGTAGCCGCCGGCCCTCAGCCAGCAGGAGTGTCGTGCGGGCAAGGGGAACTGGACGCACGGGTCCATTCACGAGCGCCGCCAGCTTGCGGCGGGTCTGCGCGGCGTCGTCTGGGGACAGAGCGTCGGTGAGCCGAAGGAACCGCAGGCGGTTCTCAGCCTCGAAAGCAACGAGCGCTGGGATGACCACCGAGTCCCGGAAGTAATGCAGGGCGGCCAAAGCCTTGCGTTCATGCGCATCCTTGAGCGCCACGGCCAGCAGGAGACTGATGTCGCAGAAAGCCCGCATGTCCTAGTCGCGGTCGCGGATGAATGTCTCGACAGCATCGGGAATCCGAGGGCCTGTCGAGGCGTATTGAGCCACCCATTCCTCCACGGTCGACCGTTGGCTGCTGCGAGGGCGGCGCGCCGGGGAACCAGCTGGTTCCAGCCGGGCGACGATCCGGCGGCCCTGCTTGACCGCTATGGGTTTGCCGGCAGCGAGGCTTTCGGCTGCAGCGGGCGGCAAGGAGGACAACTCTATGCTTTTCATGCACGAATTGTGGCGGCAAACAGCGGCGGATGCAAAGGGCTTCCAGGCGCCTATCCGGCCTTCGGTTTGGCGACGAAGCGCACCAAGACCGACTTGGTCTGTCTGCTGGGGGCCACTCGCCAATATGCGGTCGCTTCGGCCGGCCCGGCGACGTTAGTATAGTGCGTCCTGACGACACCGGCGCTGTTGCCCATCTCCTCGGCGACGGTGGCGGCATTCTTGGTGACGGCGAGGCGGTAGGTGCCGAAGGAGTGGCGCAGGAGGTTTTCCTCCCAGGTGAGGCCCGCGGCCTCGGCCGCCGCCGCGAGATGCTTCCGGTACCCGCCTTCGGTCAGACCGAGGGGGGATTCGGGCAGGCCGGCCAGCGGATTAAGCCAGGCCACGGCGCAAGGAGGGATGTCGCACGTGCGCCGGCGATTGGTTTTCGTCACCTCGGACGGGAGTTCGATGTATGGCGTCGCCGCGTCCAAATGGATGTGCTTCCAGCGGAGCCGGGAGGCTTCGGAACGACGGATACCGCAAAAGGCCTGAAGCACCAGTAGCGGACGGAGTCCCTGTGGTGCGGCGTTGAGTAGCTTGGAAAGTTCGGAAGCGGTCAGGATAGGTGGGGCCTTGCGGACGATCTTCGGCCTATCGAGGCCGGCCAGGGGGTTTGTGTTGAGGAAGCCCCGTTTGGTGGCCAGACTGAATACGCTGCCGATGACGCGAGCGTAATTGGTCCAGGTTTGCGGCGACACGTCGAGCCGGTGGAGCCACGCCTCCACCTCGCGCATGGACATATCCGCGATCTGCCGTGAGCCGAAGTCCTCTCGGAATTGCTTCAGCCGGCTCTTCAAGTCGGCCCGGTGGCGGTCGCTGAGATTCCGGCGGTCGGCGTTGTCCTGGCGGGCGTCGATAGCCTCGGCAACGGTATGGGGCGGCTTGGCGTTGTCGTGGGCTGCGATGGCTCGGGCGATCAAAGTCGAGAAGGAGGGAACGTCCGGGTTCTTCTCAGCCCAGACACGATACTTGATGAGACCAGCGCGCTCATCCTCTTCGACCGTCCCGTGCCGAGATCCGTGGTTTGTGATCTCGGTCGTCCGTTCATCGGCGTACTCATCGGCGTCCTTCCTGGTGAGAAAATAGGCGAAGCGGCGCACCTGGCTCCCGTCGGCCTGTACGGCCTTGTACGACACCTTGTACTTGTACCGAGGGTGCCTGACCTTGAGAATTGTCGCCGCAGTCCGCATGGCGCCAATGAGCGGCTACTTGCGGCAGTGTGCAACTAAAAACCGATACAAAACAGATACAACCAAGTCAAACAATTGATTATCAACGGTGATAGGCGGTCTTCAAAACCGTTGTCGACGCGTCCAACGCGCCGGGGTGGGTTCGATTCCTTCCCTCTCCGCATAACTTAAAATCAAGCAGATATGGCTTTAGGCTGGTTGAAAGCAGGAAAAAGGCTAAATGCACCAAGCGGCACGAATAAGCACAGGATAAGCACCCGAAAATCAACAACGGTTCGGTGGAATTCACCGTCATTCCGACCGCCTCTCCCCACTGACACCGCTCCCCGGGTATGGCGTCGACCTCGCCCCTGCATCCCGTCTTCCGCCTCGCTCCATGCGACCCGCCGGCGAACGGCGAATGGGTGGCCATCGTCGGGTGCGGTGATCCATCGGCCTGCCGTCATTGGCGCGTGTCCTCCCGCAATCTGACCGGTGGTGGCGGCATCCTGGTCGGCGACTTCATGTCCGTCCTGCACCGCCTCCGCCACTGGTCGCGCGGCCGGGCGTTCACGGTCGAGGTCGAGCCGCAGGTGGCCAAGGCGCTCCGGGTGCCATCGCGGCAGACGTTCGCGGCCGAGGTCATGCATCCGCGGGTGCCGGTCGGCCATCGTCCCGCCCCTGCTCATTGACGCCAGGGCCTCGGGCATGGCCTACTTGCTCCGCCTCACGCTCAAGCCCGATGGCATCCCACCATTCGAGGGCTGGGGCTTCCACTGCCCGGACACTGGCCAGTGGGGATGGCTGAGCGGCGACTTGCCTCGGGCGGCCAGGGCGGCGCTATCGATGACGAGGCGGCGAGGCGTCGTCCTGGTACTGCCGAGGGCCGGCCTGTTCGGGCTGATGGCCAAGCGCGTCGTCCTGCGGGACCCGCGTGACGTGGCCAAGCTCGATGACGTGGACGTGGATGTCCTGCGGCGGCGCCACAAGGCGGCGGTGCGGCGGGGGGTGCTGGTCGGCGTGGTGAGGATGCCGTCAGTGTGAGGTGCCGTAGTGTGGGGCGGCGACCAATGCGAGAATCCCAATTTAGTGCGGCGGAGCAGTTCCGCACAATTGAGGTGGGCTTATTAGTGTGTTAATCCACGTTGGCCACGGCGGTAGTCGGTAGAGAATAGTGTTCTTAAATGCAGTTTTTCGCTTGCTCTTTTTCCGTATACGGAAGCCCGAGCGTGCGTGCCAAACTATTTTTAGAGTTCGAAAAATGAAAATTTTTAGTTCTTGCGCTTTTTCAATTATTGAAAAATCAAGCGTTACACTGCGTTCCATGAATCCTCTACGCGTGGAACGCGTATTTTATACGTGACGGGAGGACGTATTTGAAGAAGAATTCCACCATGAAAGCAATCGACTCCCAGAAGGCGGCCGAAGAGGAGGGGGCATATCAGGCCGCCCTCAAGGAGTGCAATGAGCTTCGCGAATCCGCCAATAACTGGTCGGATGAAGAACGTGAAAGGCTTGGGGAAGAAATGATGAGCTTTTTCTACGGGACTTCCTCTCCCTCCCAGTGTGCGAATAGCCATTGATACAAATTTCCTGATTTTTTGCTGCGTCAAACAACTCCGCAGGGCAATTCACGCTCACGAAGTGCTGAGCAAGCTTGAACCAAAGCCTGAATTCCTTATTCCGCCAACTGTAGGAAGAGAATTCAAAAAGCTATTCGATGAGGCGCCAGCGCAGGAAAAATCCGAATTCTTGCGCGGCATCAGGCTCGCCAGAGAACGCAGATTTGAGCTTGTGCCCCCGAAGGTAATCACTCATTGGATTCCCGAAGCGGGGAGCAAAGAATTGAGGGAAAAGGGGGTTCTGCCAGAAGCAGAGAGGAATGACGGCTTAATTCTTATCGAAGCATCGCTTTTACACTGCGAATTGCTCGTGACCGACGACCCTCATCTTTGGAAGAGCGAAAGGGCGAAAAGAGAGGCTGTTCTCTGGCATTACGGCAAAGCGACCGTTCCGAAGAGTATCGCGATGATTATTCAAGAGTATGGGGGTGTAAGGTTTGTTCTGTAAAAGGCTTTAGCCTTGCGTTGCAAGCCCCGCCGGGGGCTGCGGAGTGAGGCGAGCGTAGCGATGCCGAACGGAGCGGCCCCCGGCGGGGCTTGCAACGCGCGGTGGCGAGGAGTGGGTCCGTGTGGTCCGTGTTGGGGTGCGATCAAACACATCCAACTCAAACCCACACATGACCCACCACAACGATCCTGACCTTCTCCACACTGTTTTGCAACTCCTTACCACCCAAGGCACGTCAAGTCTCGCGGAAGGGTTGCGCCTTCTCCTTGACGAGGCCATGCGCCACGAACGTGCGGCTGTTCTCCAAGCCCAGCCCTACCAACGATGCGAGGAGCGACTGGGCCACGCCAATGGCTTCAAGCCCAAATCCCTCGCCACTCGCGTCGGGGCGATCGAGCTCTCCGTGCCTCAAGTGCGCAACGGGATCGACTTCTATCCCTCTTCCTTGGAAAAAGGCGTGCGCAGTGAGCAGGCCCTCATTCTCGCCATGGCCGAAATGTATATCCAAGGCGTCTCCACCCGCAAAGTCTCCAAAATCATCGAGGAACTCTGCGGCCACCAGGTCAGTTCGTCCCAGGTGAGTGCTTGCACCGCCAAGCTCGACGTGGAACTCCAGCTCTGGCGAGATCGTCCCCTGGGCTGCTTCCCTTACCTGGTCTTTGATGCCCGCTACGAGAAGGTTCGCCACGGTGGCCTGCTGGTAGATTGCGCGATGCTCATCGCCATGGGAATTGGCCCTGACGGTAAACGCACCATCCTCGGCGTCAGCGTCGCTCTCAGTGAGGCAGAAGTACATTGGCGTGCCTTCTTCTCCTCCCTGGTCGCCCGTGGCCTGCACGGCGTCCAGTTCATCGTCAGCGACGCCCATCCGGGCATGGCCGTCGCCCGCCAGGCCGTCTTCCCCTCCGTCCCTTGGCAGCGTTGCCAGTTCCATCTCCAGCAAAACGCTCAGGCCTACGTTCCTCGCATCGACATGCGCACCGTTGTCGCCGCCGACATCCGTTCCATTTTCACCTGCCCCGATCTGGCCAGCGCCCAAGCTCGTCTCAAGGAACGCGTCTCCTCCTACTCCAAAGCCGCCCCAAAACTCGCTGCCTGGATGGAAGAAAATATCCCGCAGGGCTTCACCGTCTTTGCTCTCCCTGATGCCCACCGCCGCCGCATGCGCACCAGCAACGCCATCGAACGCGTCAATCAGGAACTCAAACGCCGCACCCGCGTCGCTTCACTCTTCCCAAACGAAAGCGCGCTCTTACGCCTCGCCACCGCACTCCTCTGCGAAATGAGTAACGAGTGGCTCACAGGAAAAATCTACCTCAACATGAACCCCACTCAACCACCCCAAACCTGATCGCCACTTTTACAGAATAAAAATTGCGCGGCCCTCGTCCTCGTCCTCGAAAGACCCGCTTCGCTACCAGACTCCCTCTCTCGCTACTTGCTCACCCATCGCCCGTGACTCGCCTGTCCATCGGGCCGCGCCCGTTTCCCGCTGACTACTGACTACTGAATACCGCCCGCCGACCGCCGACCGCCGACCGCCGCCCGCTCACTGCATCCCGACCTCCGAAGCTCGACGTTTCTGGCGCCAGGCTTGGACGGTTTCGTAGACGATGGGGATGACGGACACGACGATGATGCCGAGGATGATGAGTTTGAAGTTTTCCTGGACGACGGGGAGGTTGCCGAAAGCATAGCCGAGGTACATGAACGAGTAGATCCAGACGAACCCGCCTATGATGTTGTAGGCGATGAAGTGGCGGTAGGTCATGCTGCCGACGCCGGCGACGAAGGGCACGAATGTCCGCACGATCGGCACGAAACGCGCCAGGATGATGGCCCGGCCGCCGTATTTTTCGAAGAAGGCGTGGGCGCGCTCGAGGTGCTTTTTCTTGAAGAAGATCGAATCCTCGCGCTTGAAGACGGCGGGCCCGATTTTCGATCCGATCCAGTAATTCACCGTATCGCCGAGCACTGCCGCGACAAAGAGCAGCAGCGCGAGCGTGTGGACATTGAGGCCGGACTCCGCGCGGGAGCAGAGCGCACCCGCGGCAAACAGCAGCGAATCGCCGGGCAGAAACGGGGTGACCACCAATCCTGTTTCGGCGAAGATGATGAGGAAAAGGACGCCGTACGTCCACGCGCCGTATTCGCGGGTGATTTCGACCAAATGGACATCGATGTGGAGGATGAAGTCGATGAGCTTTTTGACGAGGTCGATCATGAGGGTGGTATCAGCGGGTTGGAGGCGGGCGCGCCAGTCGGCACCGATGGTTCAACAACCACCGAGGTACGCTTCGCGGACTTGGGGGTTCGAGCGCAGGGCGACTGACGTGTCGTGGAGCAGGATGCGACCGGTTTCGAGCACGTAACCGTGGCTGGCGATGGCGAGGGCGAGGTTGGCGTTCTGTTCGACGAGGAGAATCGTGATGCCGCGTTCGCGATTGATGGCCACGATTTGGTTGAAAATGGCTCGGACGAGCATGGGCGCAATGCCGAGCGACGGTTCGTCGAGCATGAGGCAGCGGGGCCGGCTCATCAGGGCGCGCGCGATGGCGAGCATCTGCTGTTCGCCGCCGGACATGGTGCCGGCCGGCTGATGGAGTCGTTCCTTCAACCGCGGGAACAACCCGAAGCAGAAATCCAGGTCCGACGCGATGCCGGCGCGGTCGCGGCGCAGGTAAGCCCCCATGCGCAGGTTCTCCTCGACGGTCAGATTCGCAAAGACCATGCGGCCTTCCGGCACATGGCACAATCCGCGCGCCACGATTTTATGGGCCGCCAGTCCCGTAATTTCCTCGCCGTCGTAGCGCACCCGTCCGCCCCGAGGGCGGACCAGTCCGGAGGCCGCTCGCAGCGTGGTTGATTTCCCGGCGCCGTTGGCCCCGATCAACGTCACGATGCCGCCTTCGGGCACGCTCAACGACACGCCGTGCAGCGCCTTGATCGAGCCGTAACTGACTTCCAACGCGTCGAGTTCAAGCATGGGCGTCCCCTCCCTCGGTTCCCAGGTAGGCCTCGATCACTTTTGGGTCGCCGCGAATCTCCGCGGGTGTCCCCTCGGCGATTTTGATTCCGTATTCGATGACCACGATGCGCTGGCAAATCCCCATCACCACCTTCATGTCGTGCTCCACCAGCAGCACCGCGATGTCGAATTTGTCGCGGATGAACCCGATCAGGTGCATCAGCTCGTCCTTCTCGGTCGGATTCATCCCGGCGGCCGGCTCATCGAGGAGCAGGAGTTTTGGCCGGGTCGCCAGGGCTCGGATGATTTCGAGCCGGCGCTGATCGCCGTACGGGAGGGATTTGCACTCGGTGTGGGCGGCTTCCTCCAGCTTGAAGATGCCGAGCAATTCGAGGATGTCGGACTCGATGATGCCTTCCTCATCGTGAAAGGCCGGACCGCGCGCCAGCGCATGCGTGATCCCATGCTGCTGGTGCATGACCATGGCGGTGCGCACGTTGTCAAATACCGACATCGACGGGAAGAGCCGGATGTTTTGAAATGTCCGGGCGATGCCGAGCCGGGTAATCTGGTGGGGTTTGTGGCCGGGCAGATCGATGCCGTTGAAGCGGATGCGGCCGGCCGTCGGTTGGTAGACACCGGTGATCAGGTTGAACACCGTGGTTTTGCCGGCTCCATTCGGACCGATGAGCCCGATGAGCTCGCCGGGCGCGATCGCGAACGTCAGGTCGCCCACGGCTCGAAGACCGCCGAACTGAATCGTCACTTGGTCGAGTTCGAGGCGCGCGCTCATGCCCGCTTCCTCCGGTGAAACAAGCTGGCCGGCAGCAACCCCTGCGGCCGCACAATCATCATGATAATCAGCAGCAGCGAAAACACGATCATCCGGTACTGCTCGAAATCGCGCAGGAATTCATTCAGCACGGTGAGCACCACCGCCGCCACCACCACGCCGACCGTGCTCCCCATGCCGCCGAGAATCACCATCACCACCACGTCCACCGACTTCAGAAAATTGAACCCCTCCGGTGAAATGGTCGTGCGCAGGTGAGCATACAACCCGCCGGCCAGCCCGGCAAAAAACGATCCGGTCACAAAGGCGATCACTTTGTACCGCACGGTGTTGACACCCATAGACTCGCCGGCAATTTCGTCGTCCCGCACCGCCAGGAATCCACGACCATACGTCGAATTCACCAAAGTGCCCACCGTGTAGATGGCGAGCGCCGCCACGGCGAAAACCCAGAAGAAATTGGTGAAGGGTTCGATGCCTTTGAGCCCGAGCGCCCCGCCGAAAGGCCCGTCGGCGCTCGTATTTTGAAACACCACGCGGATGATCTCGTTGAAGCCCAGCGTCACGATCGCCAGGTAGTCGCCGCGCAACCGAAGCGAAGGCACTCCGACCACCAAGCCGCAGAGCGCCGCGCAACCGGCCCCCGCCAGCAACGCGACCCCAAAAGTAGCCGCTTCGGCAAACCAGCCGCCTCCGCCCAGCAGGTTCATCAACGCGGTTCCCAGTTGCAGTGTCACGATCGACGAGCCGTACGCGCCCACCGCCATGAAGCCGGCGTGGCCGAGGGAAAACTGCCCGGTGTGGCCGTTGACGAGGTTAAGGCTGACCGCCAGGATCACGTTGATCCCGACGTTGAGCATGATGTCGAGGTAATAATCGTCGATGGCGGAGGACGCGAGCGAGACGCCAAAAACGGCCGCGAGCGCAACGAGCAGGGCAAGCTGAGGACGGTAGCGCGTCATAAATCAGACTTTTTCGCGCTCCACCTTGCCAAGCAGTCCGGAAGGTTTGAAGAGCAGAATGAGGATGAGAATGACGAACGCGACACCGTCGCGATAGCCCGAGGGGATGCCGAGCGAATCGCTGTATCCAGCGACCAGGGTTTCAGTGACGCCGATGATCAGTCCGCCGAGGGCCGCCCCGGGGATGTTGCCGATGCCGCCGAGCACGGCCGCGACGAACGCCTTCAGGCCGGGGAGCACACCCATGAATGGCTCGATGCTCGGATACAGTGAAGCGTAGAGCACCCCGCCCGCGGCTGCGAGCGCCGAGCCGAGCCCGAAGGTGAACGAAATAACCACTCCATTGTTCACGCCCATGAGGGCCGATGCGGTGGGATTCAACGACAGTGCCCGCATCGCCATCCCCAGCTTGGTTTTCATCACCACAAATCGCAACCCGATCAGCAAGGCGAGCGTGGTGACCAGCACGATGACTTGGGTCAAGGTCACCGTCAGTCCGGTGGCTCCGCCCACGTTGCCTTTCGGAATCACCGCTGGGAACGGCCGCTGCGTGGCCCCAAAGACCAACTGTCCCGTGTATTCGAGAAACAATGATACCCCGATCGCGGTGATCAGCACATTCAGCCGAGGCTTCCCGCGCAACGGGCGATAAGCCAGGAATTCGATCAGCATGCCCGCCGCCGCGCAGACGATCATCGAGAACAGGAGGATTGCCAAGATGGTCAGTGGCCAGGGGAGGCCGCTCAAAGCGGGTCCGAGCCACCGGTGACCATACAGCCCGGCAAAGGCGCCGAGCATGAAGACGTCACCGTGGGCGAAGTTGATGAACCGAAGGACGCCATAGACCATGGTGTACCCCAGGGCGATGAGCGCATAGATCGAGCCAAGAAACAGACCATTGAGAAGCTGCTGAAGGAATTGGCTCAAGCGTCGGCAGGGGGCTGAGGGTTTACGGACACGGACTGGTGCCGACAAGCTCACCAGCAGTACCGGTGCCAACCGTACCATCGGGTCGCCACAAGCCAGCCAGTGAGGGTAGGGTCGGTCGTTGCATGGTCAGTGCGTGCCATCGCCCATCGAGTCCCGCTCAAGGCGCCAGGGTCTCGACGTACCGGAATTTCCCATCCTTGATGGTCAGAATGACGGCGGGCTTATTGGCATTGCGGTTGGCATCCAGCGTGATTTTCCCGGTGATGCCGTCGAAATCCTTCGTGGCCACAATGGCGTCCCGCAGCGCTTTGCCTTCAGTCGTGCCCGCTCGCTTGATCGCATCCGCCAAGATCATCGCACTGTCGTAGCCCAGGGCCGCCATGGCATCGGGAATCCGCCCGTAACGCGCTTGAAATTTCTTAATAAACTCCTGGATCTTTGGCGACTGGTCCTCGTTGGAGAAGTGGTTGCTGAAATAGCTGCCCTCGATGGCCGGGCCCGCCACTTCGACGAGCGAGGGCGAGTCCCACCCGTCCCCGCCGAGCAGCGGGACCGTGATGCCGAGTTCGCGCGCCTGGCTGGCGATCAGCCCGGTCTCGTTGTAATACCCACTGGCGAAAATGGCGTCCGGCTGCCCCGCCTTGAGCGCGGTGAGCTGTGCTTTGAAATCCTTGTCGCCGGAACTGTAGCTATGTTCGCTGGTGATCGCACCGCCATTCTTCGCGAAGTATTCCTTGAAGAACTGGGTCAGCCCTACGCTGTAGTCCTGCTTGCTGTCGGTCAAGATGGCCACCCTTTTCCACCCGCGGGAAATCGCAAATTTTCCCATCACCGTGCCCTGAAACGGATCGATGAAGCACACCCGGAAAATATAGTCGCCCGCCTCCGTCACTTTCGGGTTGGTCGAGGCCGGGGAGATCATCGGAATCCCTTTCTCCTGACAGATCGGCGCCATCTCAAGCGATCGCCCCGAGGCCACCTCCCCCAGCATCGCCACCACCTTGTCCCGCGAGATCAGCTTTTTCGCCACGATTCCCGCCTCCCCCTGCTTCGACTGGTCGTCCTCGGTCACCAGCCGCAGCTTCTTCCCCAGCAACCCGCCCGCCTCGTTGATCTCGTCGATCGCCATTTTCGTCCCCGCATTCGATGAGGTGCCAAAGGTGGCCGTTCCGCCCGTCAATGCCGCCACCTCCCCAATCACGATCTCCGTGGCGTCCGCGCCCCCGCCCGGCTTCTTGCAGGCGGAAAAACCGAAGACAAGCAACCCGCCGAGGGCGGCCGACAGCACGAATGATCGTTTGGATACCATCGCGAAACGCTAAACACCCGGCGACGGCCCGGCAAGGCGGAAATCGGGATCCCACTCAATCGCCACGGCGGATTTTTGCACGGGCGAAAAAAGCATGAAAAAATCGGGGGACGACTGGGAGTGGCGGGCTAAGACCGCCATACTGACTCGAGCATTCGACTCAGACCGGTCGCTCGCAATGTCAAAAC
>JBJXFS010000168.1:0-53883 GCA_046155625.1 Verrucomicrobiales bacterium
TGAATTGTTTGCGGAAGCGTCGGGCGCGCTGGATGGTTTCTGATTTTCCGGCGAGCGCGGATCCGACGGGGGCGCCGAGGCCTTTGGAGAAGCAGACGCTGACGGTGTCGAAGCACTGGGCGTAGGCGGACTCGGGCAGGCCGGTGGCGGCGGCGGCATTCCAGAGGCGGGCGCCGTCGAGGTGCGACTGGAGGCCGGCTTTGCGGGCGGCGTGGCAGACGTCGCGGAGGGTATTGATCGGCCAAACGCGGCCGCCGCCTCGGTTGTGGGTATTTTCGAGGGCGACGAGGCGGGTGGGGGGAAAGTGGACGTCGGGCGGGCGGAGGGCGGCGATGAGATCGTCGGCGGCGAAGACGCCGCGGTCGCCGATCACTGTGCGGCAGCTGACGCCGGACAGGGCGGCCGGTCCACCGGCCTCGTACCAGGCGATGTGCGATTCGGCCTCGAGCACCAATTCATCGCCCGGCTGCGACTGGCAGCGGACGGCCAATTGGTTGGCCATGGTGCCGGACGGGACGAAAAGCGCCGTCTCCATTCCGAGAATCTCCGCGGTCGCCCGTTCGAGGGCGAGGACGGTGGGATCGTCGCCAAAAACGTCATCGCCGACCACTGCTTCGGCCATGGCCTGCCGCATGGCGGGCGTCGGTTGGGTTACGGTATCGCTGCGGAGGTCAATCACCAGGTCATCCATGACGCGCCTGTCTCTCGGGCATCGCCCGCTGTCAACCGCCGCTCAATGAGCAGGTGGCGTGCGGAAGTCTTTCCTCCCTCGGCTTCGCTCCTCGGCGGTCGATTCCGCCTTTTCCGGCGGCACACCACCTCAGCGGCCACCTGCTGGTATGGGGGCGTCGATGCCTGTGCCGCTCGCTTTGACTTCCTCGATGACTTGTTTGATGTGCTCGATGCGGTTGCCGGGATCGGGGTGGGTCATGAGGAATTCCGGGCCGCCGCCGCCACCGCCCTTTTCCTTGAGCACCCGCATCACTTTGACCAATCCCTCGGGGTTGAAGCCGGCGTTGACCATGAACTTCACGCCAAGCTCGTCCGCCTGATTCTCGTCCTCGCGCCCGTAACTCGTCGTTTTCACCTGGTAGACGAGCCCGGCGATCTGCTGTGGATTCAGGTTGAAGTCGGCCCCCGCCATGCCGGCCGCCTGCGCGATGCCCGCCCACATTTGCGATCGCGCGATCTGCTCGGCGGAGTGCCGGCCGACAACATGGCCAATCTCGTGGCCCAGCACGCCCGCCACCTCGTCCTCGCTCTCGAGAAACTTGAAAAGCCCGTGCGTGAAAAAAACCTGGCCGCCGGGCAGCGCGAACGCATTCACCGTCTCGGAATCGCGCAGGAGGTGGAACTCAAATCGGTACTTTCCGAATTGCTCGGCCCAAGCCCCGCGTGAATTGGCCGCCACCAATTTCTCGCCGATCCTATCGACGATCGCGTTGTACTGGGGATCGGGATGCGGGCCGCCGTGTTGTTGAGCCATTTCCGGAGCCGCCTGCAATCCCATGGCGACTTCCTGCGCCGGGGTGAGTGAAACTCGTTGTTTCTCGCCGGTGATCGGGTTTTCCTCGACCGTCGTCTTCATGTAGTAGCCGATGATGGCCACTGCCGCCAGACCGAGCGCCATGACGAGCCGGGGCGGCAGCGAGCACCCGCGCCGCGGCATGCCGCCCTGTCCGGGCGATCCGCGAAAGCCACGGGACCCACCTTGGCGGCCATGCGGGTCGCGCTCGTAGGAATCGTTGGGAGACATAAGACGATGGGTCGAGGCTTACCAGACGCGTTCGATGAAGCGCTCGAGCCTGCCTTTTTGCGAATCGGGTTTCGTTTTGCGCCGGTCGCCCGTGGTGGAGCTGTCGGCCAGCTGGGTGTCGCCGCGCACGATCTTGGCGTCGACGATTTCGATGCGCTTGACCGGGACGTCATTGGTGTCGACGACGACGCCACTGAGGCGGTTGAGCACCTCCATGCCCTGAGTGACTTCGCCGAAGACGGCGTAGCTGCCGTCGAGTGAAGTGGCGGGTCGCAGGATGATGAAGAACTGGCTGCCGCTCGATGTGGTTTCCCCGGCCTTATGCGCCATGGCGACCGAGTAGCGGCTGTGACTGCCGCCGAATTCGCCGGGGATGTTTTGTCCGATGTCGGTCGTTCCCCATTGTTCGCGCTGGGATTCGTCCTTGCTCGAAGGATCACCGGTTTGAACGAGGTAGTTGCGAATCACTCGATGAAAGGCCAGGCCTTCGTAAAATCCGCTTTCGATGTTGCGCTTGAAATTCTCGACGGTCTTGGGGGCGAGATCCGGGCGAAGTGCGATGAGGAAACTTTCCTTCGGGCCATCACGGCCGACGCGCACGGTGAAGACCACGGCTTCGGCTGTTGTCGGATCGGGACGGGGTGCGGTCGCGGTGGTCTTTTTGGTGGTCTTTTTGATCGTCGATGGTGAGGCGGCGGGTTTTTTGGCCGGAGCGGCGGGCTTGGGCGGGCTCATGTCCGGCAGCGTGGCGGGGTCGACGGGGGTGGGGGCCGCGCCTCCGCCGGCCGCGGGTTCGGGCGGACTGACATCGCGCGGGGCGACCGGGGTGGTGGCCGGATCCGGATCGGGCACGGGCAGCGGAGGCGGGGGAACCTCCTCGCGGGCCGGGGGCGTGGGTGCTTCGGCTGGGGCAGCGGGATCGGCGGCCGGTTCCGCCGGGGCGGCCGGGACAGCGGGATCGTTTGCGGGCGGCGCCTCCTGGGCGGTCACGGGCGCCACTCCGATCAGGAGCAATGCGATGAGCAGGTGAATCGAACGGACGGTATTCATCGGAAAGACATCAGAAACTTGGAGCGACAATCTCCCCGAGTTTCACTATCGTGGAAAGCGCATTTTTCTGGGGACCGGCCCGGAGCCGTCCGCCGGCAGTGGCCGCGGATCGTTTGACGTACCCCAGCCCCAGGCTGAGGGCCCGGACTGGATCCCTCTGGGCGCTGGTGACAATGCCAACTTCCACGGGGTCCGCACGGTCGGCGGTGGGAGGCTGGAACAGACGGTCTCCCGCCGTCAACGGAGTGTCGTCCTCCGTTTCGAGGCGGTGGAGGAGGCGATTGACGCGGCCCACACTGCGCAGGCGGCTCACGACTTCCTGGCCGACATAACAGCCTTTGTGAAAGTCGACGGCCCGGCCCTCCAGCCGCGCTTCTTGGGGCAACGTGTCCGAAGTCAATTCGGAGCCCCAGGCCGGCACCCCGTGGGCCAATCGGATAAGTTCGACCTCCTCGGGCGTGAGCCGTGGGCCTTCGGGAGCGGGGGAGTTCGCGGGCCGCCACAAGTCTTGACCGGCGATTCCGAATCGATTGGCCTGGGCCGGTCCGTCGAGCCCAAGGCCATGCCAGAGCGACCAAGCGTCGGTCACGTCTTCCCAGGCGCAATCATCGGCGATGAGATATTTTTCGAGCCGGGCGAGCAGCGACTCGCGCAGTTCGCCCGGTGCATCGACCATCAACGAGTCGTCTTCGGCGCGGACCATGATTTCCGATTCCAGCCTGCCCTTGGCTGTGCACACCAATGCCGGCAGCGACTCGCCCGGCTGCAACCGCGCCACATTGTGAGTCACCTGCCCATTGAGATACCGCACGCGGTCGGGGCCGGTGAGTCGAAACTTCGCTCGGCTGGAAAGATCGATCCATCCCAGGGCGCGCGCCGCGGTAAGGGTACTCATCGGGGGGCTGGGGATGGCTGTTTCTTTCTCCGGTGCCGAATGACCGGGAAGTTCGTCGCCAGCACCGAAAAATCTTCCTCGCCGTGCCCCTGGCCCACCAGCGCGCCCATCCGCGTCCGGACCAGCGTCAGCGCCGGGACTTCCAGGCCGGCGGCTTGGGCCAGGTGTTCGGCAAAGCCGGCGTCTTTCCACATGTTCTTGAGCGAGAAGTGTGGTTCGAATTCGCCGGTGAGCATGCACGGCAGCTTCATGCGGGAGAGACCGGAATTGTTGGCGTTGTGTTCCATCGCCGCGAGAAAGGCGGTTCCGGTGATGCCGTGGGCCGACACCAACGCCAGCGCTTCGGCCAGCGCTTCCACGGCAATGGCTGAGATCAAGTTTGTCGCGATCTTGATCACCGTGGCGTCTCCGACCTTGCCCAGCGGAATGATCGCCTTCGCGCTTGGCTCCAGCGCCCACTGCGAGCGCGTCAGCACCGAGGACGGCCCGCCGACATAATAGACCAGCTGCCCCGCCTCGGCCGCCAGCTTGCTGCCGGTAAACGGCGCGTCCAAAAACGCCGCCCCCATGGCCCGGACGCTCGCGTCCGCCGCTCGCGTCGCCTCCAGCGAGACCGTCGAGCAATTCAACACCACATGGTCCTTGGTCAACGCCGGTCGCAGCGCGGCCACCACCGACTCCAGCGCAGCGTCGTCGGTGACGAAAATCTGCAAGACGCGCGCGGCCTGCGCCACCTCCACCGGGGTCGACACCGTGGCCAGCCCGCGACGCCGCGTGCGGTTCCAGGCCGCCACCGGCAATCCGGCGCGCCGACAGGCGTCCGCCACCCGGCGCCCAATGATGCCCATCCCCAGCACACCCACCGTGCGCGCGGGCGCCGTGGATGCTGCCTCAGCCGCTCGCCCGGGCGAATGCTTTTTCCTCATGGCTCGATCATGGCCAGACTGCGCCGCTCGTCAAAAGGCGACGGCGGGTGTTTTGTTCTCGAAACGACACGAGCTACCCGATGGCCTCATCCGCATCTTTGGCAAAACACAAAGCTCACGAGAATCGCCTGGCGCCATCCGCTGGTCCGCGATTACCCATGGAGCATGAATCCATGCACACCAACGCGAAGCGTCGACCGCCGGCTCACCGCACTCGCGGCCGCCTTGGCCGTCGGGATTGCCTTGCCGGCGACGGCCGCCGATCGAAATCCGGGGGCTCTGGTGATTCCTGATTTGACCACGGGCGCCCAGGCTCCAAAAAAATCCCGGCACGACTGGAATCTTGGCGCCGCGGGGGCTCGCGGCTGGATTTTTTCCGACAAGATGGTGACGACCGACGCCCGGCAGATCGGCGTCACGCTCGTCGAGCGGGGGTCCCCGGCTGATGGGGCGCTTGCGGTGGGCGATGTGCTGCTGGGCGCGGGAGGGCGGCCGTTTTCATCTGACCCGCGGACCGAGCTGGGACGAGCGCTGACGAGGGCGGAATCCGAGGAGGGAGGCGGAAGGCTCGTCCTCACGCGCTGGCGTGCCGGGGTTTCGGAAGATGTGGTCCTCCAACTGCCGGTCCTCGGCAGCTACAGCGCCACCGCGCCCTACGATTGCCCGAAGTCGCGGCGTGTCTTGACGGCGGGGCTCCAAGCGTTGGCGACGCGTGTCGCCGATCCGGAGTACGCGGCGAGCCACGACCCGATCCCGCGGGCGCTCAATGCGCTGGCGCTGCTGGCCGGCGGAGACCCCGTGCACCGGCCGCTGGTGGAGCGCGAGGCCCGATGGGCCGCGGGCTTTACGACGGATGCGTTTCATACGTGGTATTACGGGTACGTCATGCTCCTGCTCTCCGAGTATGCCTTGGCCACGGGCGATCCGTCGGTCATGCCGGGCCTGACTCGGCTCGCCACGGAGGCGGCGCTCGGCCAAAGCGCCGTCGGCTCGTGGGGTCACGGATTTGCCCAACCTGGCGGCCGGCTCGGCGGCTACGGCATGATGAATTCCCCGGGGCTGGTGCTGACGATTTCGCTGGTCCTGGCCCGCGAGGCGGGCGTGAAGCACCCGGCGGTGGATCAGGCCATCGAGCGGAGCGCGCGGCTGGTTCGGTTCTACACCGGGAAGGGCGCAGTGCCCTACGGTGACCACCACCCGTGGATCGAAACACACGAGGACAACGGCAAGTGCGGCATGGCGGCCGTCCTCTTCAACCAGCTTGGCGATTTGGAAAGCGCGTCGTTTTTCACCCGCATGAGCGCCGCCTCCCATGGTTCCGAGCGTGACGGCGGTCACACCGGTAATTTCTTCAACATCCTCTGGGCCATGCCGGGTGTCGCGCTGGCCGGTCCGCATGCCACCGGCGCCTGGATGAACGAATTCGGAACGTGGTACTTCGATCTGGCGAGGCGCTGGGACGGGAGCTTTCGACACCAGGGGCCGCCGGAACCGGAGCCCGACAGCTACGACGGGTGGGACGCCACCGGTGCCTATTTGCTGGCCTGCGCCATGCCGCTGAAAACCATCCGTCTGACCGGAAAAGGACCCGGCGTGATGCCGCCCCTCGACACCGCGGCCGCGCAGTCGCTCATCCGCGACGGTCGCGGCTGGACCAACAAAGACCGCGAAAGCGCCTACGACGCGCTGAGCCCGGACCAGTTGATCGAACGCCTCGGCAGCTGGTCGCCGGTCGTTCGCGAACGCGCCGCCAGCGCGCTCGCCCGGCGATCGAACCCGCCGGTCAGTGAAATCGTTGATTTGCTGAATTCCCCGCGGATCGAATTCCAATACGGTGCCTGCCAGGCTGTTATCGCCCTGCGAGACCGAGGCACTCTCGCCCTGGGTCGGCTGCGCGAACGGCTCTCCTCCAAAGACTTGTGGCTGCGAATCAAGGCGGCCGAGGCGCTGGCCAGCCTCGGTCCGGCGGCCCGCGTTGCCGTGCCCGAGTTGCTTGAGCTGCTCGCTCCGGCCGACCCTGCCTTCGACCCACGCGGCATGCTGCAGCGATATGGAGCGTTCGCGCTTTTCGATCGCGAGGCAGGGGGATTGCTCAGCGGGTCTCTGGACGGCGTGGATCGCGCGGCCTTGCTCCAGGCGGTACGGGCCGGGCTCCAGAATCAGGACGGCCGCGCCCGGAGTGCGCTCGGGTCGGTTTACCGCCACCTCACCGCCGAGGAAATCACTCCCTTGCTCCCCGCCATCCTTCAGGCGGTCACCGATCCCGCCCCTAGCGGCGAAATGTTCGCCGATGGCATTCGCCTCGAGGGTCTGCACCTCCTGGCCCGGCACCGCATCGAGGAGGGCCTGCGCGCCTGCGTCAGGTATGCCAGGGACCAAAACCCGTGGGCCAGCGAGGAACGCACCCCTGAGATCATGAACATCCTCCTCACGTACGGCGCCCATGCCCAAGCCGTGATCCCCGACTTGCAACAGCTCATCACGTTCTTTGAGCAAGACACCAGGGAATTCCCCGCCCACCTCACCCGCAAAAAAATCCAGTGCGTCCGCGACACCATCCGCGCGGTTGAGTCCGCTACAGAAAAGCCGGAGTTGCGGCGCCTACCCTAACTCGGCACTTGGCAGGCACGGTGAGACCCTCTCCCGCCCCAAGCGGAGGCGCGCCTACGGTTCTTCGCGACCCTCGTTACTCATTTCTGCCAGGGGGAGGCGCCACCTCTTTGAATATGGCGGGCGAGTGCTTTGGACAGGTCGTTGAATAGCTGCGGGGCGAGGGCGGCGAGGTTTGAGGATTCGTGGGGATCATCCCTGAGATTGTAAAGCTCCAGAGGACTGAACGGATCGTTTTGCATCAGCTTCCATTCGCCGCGAATGATCGCCTCGTAGCTCTTGCCCCCGTAACGCGGCCCGCCTTCACGCCGGACGAAATACAGTTCGCGTCCTTCCGGCATGCGCTGGCCTTCAAGCACGGGCACGAGGCTGACGGCGTCCTGTGCATCGGGGTCGGATGGCTTGGCACCGGCCAGTTCGAGAAAGGTGGGGGCGATGTCGAAAGGAGGGGCGGCCAATGATTGGCCTCGATAACCGCCGGAAAGCACGAAGAGAATGACGCAAAGAGCAACGAAGCGCATGCGGCGAAAGGCTACGCCAAGAGCCGAGGGCAGAGCAAGCGTGTCCATGGCGCCCTGCAGCGAACGCGCAGGGCGTTCCTCCCCGAAGAGCTGGGATGCCCCCAGCAGAAGTCCGAAAGCCTTCGGCTCCCACCAGTCCGCCCTGGCAACCTCTGAAGGATTCGCCACACTCCTGGCGGCGGAAATATGAATTCGATGTCAGACCCTACCCACCCCCTTCTCACCTGACCAGGGCCCCTGTTCCCAACCCCGGCCCGCCATGCCTGTTGCTTTCACCCGGTCGATGCGCCGCCGCCTTCCGTTACTAGCCGCCGGCTCGCTGATCGCGGGATTCTGCATCGTCTGGGCCGTCAAGAATATGGCTCGCCGTGCTTTCGCTGCCTGCGGACCTGGGGCTCGCGATTCCCGGCGGCGCCAGTGATCCGGTGCGGGCAGCCGCGCAGGCCTGGGACTCGCTGGCTGTGGGAACGGGCCGTGTGTCCGTATTCGCCTCGCAGGCAGGCGGCGGCACACTTCGGACTGGAATCTGGAATGTTTGGCCGTGCTTCGACGACACTGGCCCCATGAGCCCCCAGCGATCGGGATTCATGACGAATCTACTCGGTCTCCATTGCGAGTTCGAGGCTGAGCCACCTCGGGACAAGAATCCCTTTGCGGTTGGCGCGTCTTCTTCCGGCGCGATTTCCAGGATGATCGAAATCGATTGTTCACTCGCGCCGACCCGTCACCCCGAAGTGGCCGACTTGTTGGCCGCGATTCGTGATGATGCGGACCCGTTTTGGCCAGATTTTTTTACATTCACCATGGATCCCGCTCCACTGGCGGCACCCGCTGGAGAGTGGACGATGGTGTCGCTCAAACCCACCCCGGTACCGACGGATTCTCCCGCATATGGACGCTGGGGGGCGGTCGTCGCTCGCCGGGTTTTGGGTCCGCGATAAGACGGGGAGGGAGTTGGTTTCGAAACAGGATATCCCTTCCAGGCGGTGCTGGCCTACCCCGTCGATTCCGCCTTTTCTGGCGGTACTCCAGCTCAATGCCTTTCGCCTATTAGGGGCTTTCAAATTCCCGCGCTCGCGCGATCACACGACGAGTTGCCCCTTTCGCTTCGCGAGAGAGATCGTGGCCTTGGTGCCGGAATTGAACTCCACGAAGTCCTGCTCGATGCCATCGCTGAAAATGACGCCGCTCTCACCCATGAGGGATTCGACGACGAGCGGTTGCTGGGGCGTGATCTGGCCGAACACGAGTGAGGTTCCGGTGGTATGGCTCGGGAACGGTTCGCGGACGGTGAAATAGAGGTGCCGGGACTCCCAGGGGAAACTCGTCTCCTTTGCCGGCATGGCGCTGGCGCGGCCTGAGGCGACGGCGATGGCCGAGGCACCGGTCATGAGGCTTTTGAACCAGCCGGTGGAGCCCAGGCCGGTGGAAACGATGATACCGCTCGACGAGTGGGTTTCTGCCGCCTTTCCGAGCGTGAGCCGGTAGCGGGCTGATCCGTGCGACTTGATCCCGATGAAGAGATCATTGACGGCCTGGAGGCTCAGACCGGTGTTCAGGCTGGCCTCCGCCATCGTCACTTCGCGCTTGGGACGGCCACCTTGCAGCACCTCGTGCATGACTGTGTCGAGCTGCGGCACCTGAAAGGGCAAGAGCTGACCGTCGTAGCGCCGCGGGTCCGGGTTCACGCCGACGAGCGGCTGGCCGTTCAGGTATTTCAAGGTGTTCGCCACGAGACCGTCCTGGCCGAGGGCGACCACGATGTCCTGCTCCCCAAAAACGAAATTCGGCAAGAACGCGCGCTGAACCAGCTGCAGGCGCCCCAATTCGCTCAGCGTGTGTTGCACCTGCCGGATGGCATCCTGGTATGTCGCATCCTCACGCTCGTAATCGTCGAAGTCACCACCGAGACGGCTGACGTAAAACTTTGCCTGCGATTTGGTCGCAAACTTCGCCTTCAGGTCAGCCAGCCGCGTCGCTCGCACGACGAGGATGATTTTGGACTCGGTGAGACGGTTCATACAAGCTCAGAAGGCGCTCCACGGAAACTGGAAGCCGCCGCGGCATTCATTTCTTCCCGCTTGGATGTGCCAGCAGCTCGCTCAACAGTTCGGGGGAGATGTTCAGATTGCCGATTTTTTCCGCCTTGGCGGCCAGTTCCTGGAAGGCGAAGGCAATGAGCTGCTGCGGCTTCATGCCGCTCGTCGCCAGTGCCTGCAGCACTCTCGCATCGGCGCTCGCGAGCGCCTGCATGGTGGTCGAGATGCCGTAGGCGCGGGTGTCGGACTCGGTTTTGGAGTTTTCCGCGGCGAGGGCGACGAGCTTTTTGCGCTCCTCCTCGAGGCCGATGTTTGTTTCGAGTTTCGCGCGTTCGAGCTGGGCCACTTTTTCCTGCACGGCCTTCTCCGCTTCCATCTGCGTCTCGCGAATCTGCCGTTTCTTGTTCTCCACGGCGATCTCGGTGCTCAGTTCGTTCTCCTTGATGGCGCGTTCCTGCTCCACCGCGGCGTTGCGGCGCATGAAAATGGCCTCATCCGCGCCTTTGAGCAATTGCTCGCGAGTTTCGGCCTCCAGTGCCCGCGCCGTTTCCGGTGTTGGCTTGATGGCGAGCAGCGAAAGCCCCAGCACTTCGAGCCCCAGTGCCGCCAGCTCGACCGAAGTCATCAACTGGCCGCGAATCGCCGCCACCAGCGGTTCAGAGGCCCTCAGCGCCTGCCGCAGTGGCAGTTTTTCGATCTCCGCCCGAGCCAGCACATGGACAAGGTTGATCACGCGCTGCGGTAGCTTTTCCGGATCTTCAGAGGCGTAGCCCCGTCCGCTCGGCTCCAAGGTGAAGTCCATCAGCGACGCCAGCTTCTTCGGCTCGGCGATCCGGTAGGTGATCTGTCCCTGGAGGCTCACGCTTTGATAATCCACCGTCTGTTCCTCAAAAATGAAGGGCACATCCGTGCTCCCCACCGGAACCGCCACAAGTGAGGTGGTGGGCGAGTAGTAAAAAAAAGAAATCCCCGCGCCCTCGCGGATGACTTTGCCGCCGCTGTATTGAATGACATACGTCGTCGGAGAAATCTTGATGAATCGAAGTCCGAACATGGTGCTTGGTGGGTTGATGGTTTGGCAGGAGTGAAATCAATAGGGCGGAAACAATCGCCGGCTGCCGTGCAGCAGCACCAGGGCGAGGAAGACGCCATTTCGCAGAAGCACGAAGGGCCAGAAGACATTTGGCATCGATTTCGAATTGTCGCTCATCGCCGTTGCGACATTCCGAATATGCGTCACTGAGCGAGGCCAGTCACCGATCGATTCGATCCAGTCCTGGGGAATGCCGGCTTCTCCGACTTCGGCACCGCCGATGCCTCCGGTGATGGCGGCGACGGTGTCGGTGTCGCCGCCGCAGGCGATGACAGACCGAAGGGCGGACGCAAGATCCCCGCGATGCCTCAGCCAAGCGAAAAGGGCCACTGCGACGGTGTTCGGAGCAAATCCGCTCACCCCGCGCTCGCAGCCGATGCGCGTCGCGAAGTCGAGGACACTCGATCCAGAGGCCAATGCCGCTTCCAGGACCTCAAAACGGCTCTTCATCTCTGCACTGAGGATCAGCGCCGATAGGTGGGAAAGGACGCGCTCCGTCGTGGCATGATTCGATGCCAGCGCCGCCGCCTCCGCGACCAACAAGGCTGATTCTTCCGCCCGGGGGTCCGTGTGCGTGAGCCGGCAGGCGGCCCGCGCGAATTCCCGACGCTTCGTCTCCTCATCCGCCCAAAACACACCCACCACCGCACTCCGCATCGCCGCGCCATTCCCCGCGGAAGTCACACCCGCCTTGTGCGGCGGAAATCCCAGCCAAAGACGCAGAACCGCTCTCGCGGTGCCCAGTCCCACCCCTGCAGGAAAACCGAGCAGCCACCAACGCAGCTTCCAGGCGAAACACCGTTGAAACTCCCGGACGTCTCCCGGGTTCGTCCTCAATGCGGCCGCGAGCATGAGCGTGTGCTCCGTGTCGTCGCTGCACAGGCCACGCCCCAGCAACAGCCGATGCCGCACCTCGCCTAAAGCCGCCACCCGCCTCCGCGACAGACCCTCATAGGGCAGGCCCAGCGCATCCCCCACGGCCGTGCCGAGAAGCGTGCCGAGGATGGCTGACTGTCGGTCATTCATGGTGCGAGAAGGCGCTCATACCGTTCCCGGTCTGACCCCCGAAGGCAGCGGAAATGCACCTTCGAACCTCCATCAGAGCGAATCCAAGAAGGTTTATACCTTTCCAGCTTTGAGGGCGTTCGGCATCCGGATGGTCCGCAGCCATGCCGATGCCCCAGATGCGGTCGTAGGGGCTGGCTTCGACGAGGATGCGTTCACCCGATTGAAGTAAAAAATGACGCAATACCTCGTGTTGTGAAAATTTCGCCGTGTTGGCACGCACGACAATCCTCCAGCGATGCTCAAGCCAGATCGTGTCATCGAATCCGACCACATGTCGGCCGAGTTTCTTTGCGATGGCAGGACTCTTTGCCACGAGAATGGAGGTGAGGTGGGATTGATCGCCAAAAAGGCGTGCTTTTTCGGCCATCATATAGTGCTCCGCGGTGGCGTAGTGGATGCCGTCGATCTCGAAGGGATGTCGGCTCCACCACTGGCTGAAACAAGACTTGGTGATGGATCCGTCCCGGGCAGGGGTGTGGCCCCGAAAGAACGCCCATTTTGGGCGAAAGCCCTTTTGCATCGCGAGGATCAAATCGGCTCTAGAAAGAGGGAAATCAGTTTTCATATCTCAAACAGGAAGCCCTTTTTCTTAAGGCGCTCGAATTTCGCAGGGTCGAAGCGGAAGAGTTGGGCGGGGCGGTGGGATCCTTCCTGGTGTTTTTCCTTGAGGGGGATGAGGAGGTCGTAGGAGAGGGCTTTTTTGCGGAAATTGCGTTTGTCGAGCGCCTCGCCGAGAACGGCTTCGTAGAGACGCTGGAGCTGGGTCAGGGTGAATTTTGGCGGCAGCAGCTCGAAGCCGATGGGCTGATAGGCCAGCTTGCCACGCAGGCGGGTGAGGGCGGTGGCGAGGATGTCGGCGTGGTCGAAGGCAAGCGGCGGGAGGTCGCTGACCGGGAACCATTTGGCTTCGGTGGCGTCCGTCGCTCCGGTCACGGCGGCGGGTTTGACCAAGGCAAAGTAGGCCACGCTGACGACGCGCTCGCGCGGGTCACGCCTCACGTCGCTAAACGTGTACAGCTGCTCCAGAAAGACATCGCGCAGTCCCGTTTCCTCCTCCAACTCCCGGCGGGCGGCCGCATCAAGCGTTTCCTCGACGCGGACAAAACCACCGGGCAGCGCCCAGCGGCCGCGAAAGGGAGCAAGGCCGCGGCGAATCAGCAGAACCTGCATGGCGCCCCCATCAAAACCAAAGACCACGCAGTCGACCGTAAGGGCGGCTCGAGGGAAATCGTAAGTGTGAGGCATACACGATTAGTGTGTAAAATTGACACGAAGTCAAGCGATGATTTGTGGGAAGAGAGGATAATGGCACTCGATTTGCCTTTACCGGCGGTTCGGATGGCGCAGCATGGCGGCCGAACTTCAGGGAAAACACAAGTGAGCGAAGTCACCATCATCCTTCTGATCATCGCTGTGGCGGTGGTGTTGTTTGTCACGAACAGGCTGCCGGTGGTCATCGTGGCCATGGCGGTGGGATTGTCCTTATGGGCGACCGGGATTCTGTCGCTGCCGGATGCGCTGGCGGGCTATGGGGATCCGGCGGTGGTGTTTATTGCGGCGCTTTTCGTGGTTTCGGCCGCGCTGGAGAAGACGGGCGTCACGGCTTGGGCGGGCCAGCTGCTGATTGACAAGGCGGGCGCGGAGAGCCGCACCCGGCTGCTGGTGTTGACGATGTCACTGGGGGCGCTGCTGACGGCCGTGATCAGCCTGAACGGCGCGATCGCGGCGCTGCTTCCGGTGGTCGTGGTCATGGCGGTGAGGCTGAAGCGTCACTCGTCGCAGTTGCTCATGCCGCTGGTGTTCGCCGCGCACGCGGGGTCGCTGCTCGCCCTCACCGGATCGCCGGTCAACGTGCTGGTGTCGGAGGCGGCCCAGGACGCGGGTTTCGCCGGGTTCAGTTTTTTTGAATTCGCTTTGGTCGGCGTGCCCCTGCTTGTGGGCACGATGGCGATCATCGTGTTGTTCGGCGAGAAGCTGCTGCCATTTCGCAATGGCGCCTCGATGCCGGCCGACTTCAGCCGTCACGCCCAGACTCTGATCGAGCAATATGGATTGGCGAGCGGTGTCTTCCGCCTGCGTGTCAAGGCATCATCAGCATTGGTCGGAACGCCGCACCGTGATCTGGCCGATCTGAAGTCGCAACACGGGCTGGAGTTTGTCGCCGTGCAGGACGGCAAATCCGGCATGCCGCTCCGGCGCGACGCCATCGCCGAGGGCGACTATCTCATTCTCAAGGGAGAAGCCGATGCCGCGGCGCGCTTTGCCGCCGACGCGCATCTGGCACTGCGCGAGGAACCCGATACCGGCGAGGGGGGAGACACCCTGTTCAACCGCCACTCGGGGCTGGCTGAAGTCGTGCTCCCACCGCGCTCAGGGCTCATCGGCACCACGGCCTTTCCCGGCATGGTGACGGAGAGCGGCGATCTCATCATCCTGGGCATCTGGCGCGCCGGCGTCACGCTGGACGCGGCCAAGACGGAACTCCAGGTCGGCGACACCCTGCTTCTGCAAGGCACCTGGAAGGCGCTGGACGAACGACTGACCGATCCCGACGTGCTGGTGGTGAATTCCCCCGAGCTCGTGCGCCGTCAGGCGGTGCCGATGGGACCGGGCGCCATCCAGGCGAGCATCATCCTGGTGGCCATGGTCGTGCTGCTCGCCACCGGGGTCGTACCGACCGCGGTCGCCGGGATGCTGGCGGCCGGCGCCGTGGTCCTCACCGGCATCATGAATGTCGAACACGCCTACCGCGCGGTGAACTGGACCACCGTGGTCATGGTGGCGGCGATGATGCCGCTGTCGACCGCGATGCAGAAAACGGGCGCGGCGCAGCTGATGGCCGAGCACCTCGTGGCGGCCGTCGGCGATCTCGGTCCCTACGCGCTCCTTGGCGGACTCTTCCTCCTGACCGCCATTCTCGGTCAACTCATCTCCAACACCGCCACCGCCCTCATCGTCATTCCCATCGGAGTCGCCGCCGCGAAAGTCCTGGGCATGTCACCCGAACCCGTGCTCATGTCGACCGCCGTCGCCGCCGCCGCCTCGTTCCTCACCCCGATCGCCACACCCACCAACCTCATGGTCATGGGACCTGGCGGCTACGCCTTCGGCGACTACTGGAAACTCGGCCTCCCACTCATGATCTGGTTCTTCCTCGTCGCGACTTTTTACGTTCCGCTCGTCTGGCGGTTTTGAGAATGAGGGCGGGCGAAGGAGCGAGAATGTTTCTCGCCATGGCTGGCGCGGTTCGGCCGACGAACCGGGGAGCAACCCCGGCGGTCCCAGGGGGTGCATGCGGAGGCGGGCGGGGGCGGAGACGGCGGCCAGCCGTTTAGAGGGCAAATCGAGCTCGAATCGATAGTGCAACGGCCGACCACCGACCGCTCGGCTGGCCAGACCGAGTTCGTTGAAGGTCGATCCGCCATCGATCGAATACGCTCCCCGGGATGTCGGCTAACACCGAGAGCATCCCTAAACCCGCCAGGAGAAGGACAAGCCGGATCAGGAGTTTCGGAATTCCCCTGTATGAAGTGGATCTTCGGACATTGACGCAGGTGGCATTGACATGGCGCATGAGGTGGGCGGGAGCCGCTGGACCTTCATGCCACCAGCGCGCTGGTCAAGCCGCTGGCAGGGGTGCTGAGAACCGGGATGGGAACAACTAATGCCCAAATCGGAGGCCTGGCGAACAACGGCGTCAGGGGCCGAGGGGCGACCCTGGAGTTTGTACCTGTTTGGGCTAAGAGCGATGCCAGGTGCCGAAGATTCCTGGTATCGGCAAGCATTGTCAGCCATCGGCCAAGCACCTTGAATCGGAAAACATTGCACTCATTGAGTACAGGTTTCAGCGGGCGATTGAGGCTGGAGGTGGGACGAGACCTCCCGGGCTCGTAGGCGGTGGGAGTGTGCTGCAGGAAACCCCCATTTCCCCTTCTCAAGCGGTGCCCAAAGCCAGAAAAAGCGACGAGCCAAGACGCGTTCAACGGGCATTCTCCGCGTGTGAATCACGCGACCATCACTCGAGAAGTGGAGACCATTCCCGGATGGAACGCCATCACCGCCTACGCGCCCGGGAGGTCGCGTCCCACCTCAATGTCACCTTCTCATTCGCTTGAAGCGTCGTTCCGCTGACAAAAAAGAATGTGCAATGCAAGAACTCCAGAGCCCGCCCCCGTCCATGGCGGCGGGCTTCGTTTTTTTGGCGTCAACCGGGCGCGCGTTCAAAGCGCGCGGGCTTCATGCTATAGCTGGCTCTGCCTTTGCTGAGGCCGCGGATGGCGTTGGCGTACCCGAACAGTCACCAAATCCCGACTGGCCCCCGCGGAGGATGGGCCACCTGACGAGTTATTGCGCCGCCACGGGCGTGGCGCCTTCGTCGAAGCAATACAGGTGGGTCATGGTGGTGATGAGGAGCTGGCCGTTGGCGGCGACGGGGCTCGACATGATGGGGGCTGGGAATTCAATGGTGGCGAGCTTTTTCATCTCCTTGCCATGCGCGAGGATGTTCAGTTCGCCCTCTTCGTTGCCCAGGTACACTTTGCCGTCGGCGACGAGTGGGGACGACCAGATGTGGCCTTTGGTGTCGAAGACCCAGTGTTTTTTGCCGGTCTCGGCGTCGAGGCAGTGGAGGCGTCCGGAATAATCGGCGGCGTAGAGCAGACCGTCGGCGATGGCCACGGTCGAGATGCTGCGCTCAATGTCCTTGTACTGCCAGACGATGCCGGTTTTCGAGATGTCGCCCATTTTGGTGGCATCGATGCAGGACAGGCAGCCCTTGCCTTCGCCGTGTTCGGGGTCCTGGCCGATGGCGATGTAGACGCGATCTTTGTAGACCACTGGAGTTCCGATGATTTCGCTCGGGCCGTCAGGGTCGGCGTATTTGCGCTTGGTTCCGTCCTCCTTGAATCGCAGATCTTGCGGGATGCAGTCGAACCGGAAGAGCTCTGGCAGCACGCTGATGTCATCGGATTCCTTCTTCGGCAACGGATCGAAGCCGTAAAGGAAACCGTCGCCGGCTCCGAAGATCACCATGGGTTTGCCGGCAATGATCGAGTACGCCGGCGACGACCAGTTGCAGTGGAGACAGCGCTCGCTGATTTTCGAGCCTTCTTCGCCGAGGTATTCGCCGGTCTTTTTGTTGACGGCGACGAACGACGGGGCGGAGGGGTTGGGAATGTTGGTGTGGGTCCAGTCGACGCCGTTGGAGGTGGTGGCGAAAACGGTGTCCCCCTCGACCAACACGCTGCTGGACGTGATGTTATGAGGAAAGACCCCGAGATCCTCGCGCATGTCGAACCGCCAGAGCACATCGCCGTCGGTCGGGAGCACTTCGGCGAGCGGTGGCGCCGGCTGGCCGGGGGCGGGAGTCGGGGTGAAGTATTTGGCCTCGTCCTGGAAGGTGCCGTCGTTGCCGTTGAGCATGCCGTTCATGTCGAACGCGATGACTTCGCAGCGATTGGTCACGGTGTAAGCGATGCCCCCCTCGATGAAAGGCGAGGAGCATTGGCCGAGGTATTCCCAATCGGAGACTTTGCCGGCGCCCAGTTTCGGAATGACCAACTGCCACAGGAATTTTCCGGTTTTTTCGTCGATGCACATGAAGTTGGCGCGGTCGCCCGTCTTGCCGGGGTCGCGCGGCACTTCGTTATTGGTGCCGAGGAGGATTTTGCCGCCTGAAATGGTCGGTGTGCCGTAACTTTGCGATCCCAGCTTGACCACCCAGAGGCAGTTCCGGGTGGTGGCCATGTCGACGTCTTCTTTACCGCGGATGCGTTTACCCGGAGAAAAGTCCGCTGGCAGGCCGATTTCCGAGGAAATCATGTTTTTGGTCGCGGTACCGCACCACTGAGGCCAGTCGCCCGCCAAGGCGAGGCCCGGGATCAGGGTGGCCCCCAGGGCCATGGCGGCCCGCGCGCCGAGCGGTCCCGGCAAGCGGCTGGTTGGGTGGCGGGGGGCGGCGGGGCTGGGGCGGCGGTGGCGTGGATTCATGGGTGGCTCCTTAGTCGTTGGGGGTCACGATGATGTTGTCGATGAAGACGCGTTTCTGAACCTGGGGGGAAAAGCCGAAGACACCGGGGGCTCCGTGGTCATGCCCATTGACATGCGCGTGCTCGAACGACCAGGCGGTCGGTTCGGGCTGCCCGCGTTCCCACGCCTTGACCCGGATGATCGACGATTTGTCCGGCTGGTGGTCGACTCGGGTTTTCAGGACGTACCAGACATTGGCCTTCACTGGAAACGGGGTGTGCACGTTGAAGCGTTCGTAATTGGAGGAAATGGAGATTGAGTTCTCATTCCCCTTGAGGGTGATCAAATAGCGTTGATTCACGAGGCCGACCTCGGATTTGAGGCGGCGACTTCCATCCGTGAGCATATCGGCCTGGAGGGTGTAATTCCGGGCCGCCTCGGTACCGATGAACGTCATGGCGCGCTGGAAGAAAATCTGGTCGAGCGTCTTGGCGAGCGCTTTGGACTTCTTGGTGGGATCATTTGGGTCGACCCAGTCGCGCACCTCCCATTTGAAACGGGCGCCCATCCACGGCAGCGGCGGGAACGCGAAGGTGGTGGCCGGCTCGGTCGGGTGCACTTGGGCGATCTCGAACGATTCAAAATCCTCGGTCTGGGCGGAGGCGGGCATGACGCGGCAGCGAATCACCCCGGTGAGGCCATTGGCCGCGGTGGCTCGAAACGCCCCCGCGCTGATTTGTTTGCCGGCCACCATTTCACCGGCCGCATTGAAGGCCGCATCGGCCGTCGCCTTCACCCGAGCCGTCGGAGGAATGTAACTCTCCCATTTCACCGGTCCCGCGTCGCCGACGACCAAACCATTTGCGTCCACCGTCTGGATGCGGAAGGAAGCTTTGCCTCCCGGCGCCAGCACGACCTCCTGCGGAATGACGCGCAGCGCGGCCGCCGGTCCGGGCTTTGGCACTTCCGTCTTCGGAGCCGCCTCGGCCGTGATGGCCCCGTCCGCGATGTCAAAGCAGTATAACTGAATGCGGGTGGCTATGTAAAGCAGGCCGTTGGCAACGGCGGGCTGGGCGTTGCACTCGCCATCCATCTCAACCGTTTGAACGGCATCCGCGCCTTCCGGCGTGAGTTTGAAGACGTGGAGGAAACTGGCCACGCCGCCGCCTTCGCGCGCGCCGCCTTTGACGGGACAATACAAATACCCGTCCACGTACAGCGGCGACGAATGCAGGCTGCTTTCGGCGATTTTTTTCTCGAACACCAGATCGCCGGTCTTGATGTCGACACAGATCAACTGACCTGTCTGGGCGATTTGATAGACCCGGTCGCCGACTACCGTGGCGGAGGCGGTAAATGAGCTGAATGGATGCCGCCAAGACTCGGCGCTGGCGGGAAGCGGGGTGCCATCGGTCTTGGTCGGGTCAGCCTGCCTGGGTGGAACTTCCTTGGGCAGGCGCACACCGACGAACCGGCCGATCTCCGAGTTGTCCACATTTTCGTCGGCGTGAATGCCCATGACGGTGTTGTGGGCGATGACGGGCGAGCAACCGACGCCCATTTTCGAGAGATGAAACCGGAAGAGTGGTTCGCCGGTCCGGGCGTTGAAAGCGTAAAGATTCCCGTCGCCGGTGCCGGAATACATCACGCGTCGCCCGTACCGGGTCTCGATGAACGGTGTGCTGTGCGAACTGTCCTTCGGTTGCAGGCCGCCGCTGGTGAACCACACGAGTTCGCCGCTCCGTTTGTCGAACGCGTAAAACCGGTCGTTGGCCGGGCCGGCCGCGCCCCAGTTTGCGGTGATGCAGTGGACGATCACCGTGTCGCCCTCGACGACCGGGGCGCCGGTTCGGCCGTTGGGAAAGGTGAGGCGCCCGACCCCTTCCATCAGCGAATGGCTCCACTTGATGTCGCCGGTTGCGGCATCAAAGCAAATGAAGACGCCGTTGGTCGTCTGAAGATACAGCTGCTTGGTCTCGGCGTCGTAGGCGGGGCTGCCGATGGCGTACCGGTTGTAGGCGGTATCGGAGATGAAGTCGCGGAATTGTTTTTCCCAGATGAGCTTGCCGGTGGCAGCGTCCAGGCAGGTCATGGTTTCGACGAGGTCGTCGAATTCGCCGCGATAACCGAGGATGTAGAGCTTCCCATCAACGATGAGGGGTGTGCCCTGGGCGGGGAGCGGCGAGGTCCAGAGGGGCTTCTCGGGAAGCAAGTGTTTCTCATATTTTTCAAGCGAAACACCGGTCTGGAGCGGCCCGCGCCACTGAGTCCAATCAGCTGCCTGAACGGGGGTGAAGGCGCAGGCGAGCCAGCAGGCAGAACCGAAGAAACGTAATGGCAACATGGATGTTATCGGGGCTGAAACGATGCGGGGGAATCGCGTCGGCTGGGACGGTGGCGAGTGGCGGAGGAATCTAGTAAACCGTGTCCGGCGGCCGGAGGGTGTCAAAGGCAAAGCCCACTGCCCACACGGCGGGGTTCCCCCTAATGGAGCGTGGTTATTTCACGGCCCAGCCGACGGCGTTGGTGAGCAACTTATGGAACGAGGGCAGGTGGTGGACGCGTTCGTCGTGTCCGGACGCGATGCAGACGATTTTGGCCTTCGGATGGGCGACGGTCCAAATGCTGGGGAATGTCTTGCCGCTTTGCGGGCTGGTCGCCGTGGCCACCACCTTCGTGGGCGAACCGGCCGGATCGAAAGTGGAGTAATACAATTCATCGGGCGCGCTGAATCCGTCGCCCAGACCGGCGGCGACCGGGTGGTTTTGGTCGGTGACCTGGACTTTGAACTCCTGGATCGAGTCGTGCCCGCGGGACCCGCCTCCGAGAAAGACGCGATTGAACGTCTGGTCGTCGCCGAAATTGTACCAGAGGCCGGCATGGAGGATGACCATGCCCACTCCGGCATCGGTCGCCTTGCGCAGCGCCAACTGAAATCCAAGACCGGCAAATGAGCTCTGGTTTGTGCTGTAAACCACGGCATCGGCCTCGGTAATTGAAGCGGTGGCGTGCTCCACCGTGTCGACATAGCGGGTCGAATAGCCGGCTTGGCGGAGCGTGGCGCTGTCCGTCTCATTGAACCACCGCTTGAAATCGTGGGACGCCCCACCGCCGATCAGGAGGATCTTCTTCTTTCCGGGCTCCCAGGCGTCCGGCGCTGCGCTTGGTGTCGGGGCGGCGGCGGCCTCGTCGGTCGAGCGGATTTCCGGCCCACCGCCCTTCTTTTCGGCCCCCGGGAGTTCCGCGGTGACGGCAGCGATGACCGGGGCGATGCTGTTGTTCAGGCTTTCGACGCTGAGGCGCGAGATGACATCGGGGCGCGCGGGCACCACGGTCATGACGCGGATTTGGCCGCCGTTGGTGAGCCGGCGCGCGCGTTTCGACCCCCGCACATCCGCCTCGCCGATATAGTCGGCAAACTCCACGCCATTGCGGAACGTGAAGGTCTCACTCGTGCCGCCAGCATAATGGATGGTCATCTTCATCGCCGGACGACCGCGCACTTCGTCGCCGCCGTAGGGCCACGCCCAGCCGGCCACGCCGCTGAGCAGGTGAAGCCGCTGGGCGGCCACGCCGACCGGGATGTCGACGCTCGAGGGAAATGTCTGGGCGAACTCCCCTTCGTGTCCGCCCTTGAGCACGATCAGATTGCGACCGCCGATGGCCTTTTTCGGATCGGTCAGGAAGAACGGCACGCCTTCGATCTCGAGATTGCCGAACTGCCGCAGCTTCACGGTTTCGGCAACGGCGTCCTGCGATAAAAACAGCCCGCGGCGACCGTCGGCGGTGGCGGATTTGGCGAGGTCGAGCACGCGGTATTTACCCGCGGCATCCCCGGCCATGTAGGCAAGGATATCGCGCAGGTTTTCGCCGCCCACGGCTTCCAGCCCTTCGGGCATGAGCGAGCGCCCGGTGTCAACGCGCGACTTGATTTTGTTGGTCGCGATTTCCACTTCCCCGGTGAGCGTGCGCAAGAGCACGGACGCATTGTTTTGGCGCGCGATCACACCGGCGTACAATTGCCCGTCCGTGGTCTCGAAATTCCAAGCGTTGAAACTCGGGTCGACTTCCCGGTTCGGGTCGACGATGTGGACCAGCAGTTCCTCGGGGCCATGCGCCCCCATGCCGGTGAGTGTCGGTCCGATTTCCACGCCTTCATCGCCGAGCTTGTGACAGGTCGCGCAGCTCACGGTGAACATGGTCTTCCCGTTGGCCAGGTTGCCGGGCTGGGTCACGACCGGGACCAGCGAGTCAATCACTTCGTTTTTCGCCTTCTCGTTCGGATTGAGCTGGTCCTTCATGGCATTGGCCCGCTCGGCCACCTCGCGCGCCGGATGAGTGCGGAGGCGGTAGGCGTTCGCCGGACCGAAAGCGGCGGCGTCAATCGTCTTGGCCTTTACGCCGTCCAGCAGTGACATCGCCCAGTCCGCGCGCTTCAGCAGCGTTTCGAAGGCGGTCGATTGCACCTCGGGACTCAGCTTGGCATAAGCGGCGACGAGCAAGGAACCCACGCTTGGATCGGCCGTTTCGCCCAGAGCGGCGATCACGCCTTGTTTCAATCCCACTGGATTGTCGGCGGCCACCAGCTGCGCCTCGATGGTGGGCAGAATATCCTGGCTGCTGGTCCGGATGCCAAGCAGGGTGCGGGCGGCCGCCACGCGATCGGCATCGCCGGCCTGGGCATTGGCAAGAATCTCGGCGAATTTTTTCCGAATGCCGTCGATGGCACCGGCAAAATCGCCTCGACCAGCGTCCCATTTCACGGTCAAGGGAAGGGCTGTGGCGCTGGCCCCGCTGGCGAGGAGTTTGGTCAGGGCCCCCTTGAGGTCCGGCGTCATCGGGGGCTCCTGCGGGAGTGATTTCGCGAGCGTATCGAGAATGCGCAGTTTGAGATCGTCCACGCTGGACGGCTTGTCGGCCAGTGCGATGACGAGGGCGGCGGCGGCAGCGCTGTCATTGGCCTCGGCCAGGCGGGTGACCAGGTTGTTGACGAGCGGCGTCAGGGCGGCGGCGTCGGTCGCTTCAAGGGCGGCGGCGATGCTGGCTGCCGGGTTGCGGGTGGCCGCGCCGATGGCGGCGCTGCGCTGATAATCATCGTCGAACTTCGGCCAGGTGGCAATGAGCGCTTTGGCCGCGGCTTCGTCAAGCTCGCCCGCAGCCAGCGCGCGCAATGCCGCGAGCCGAACGGCAGCCTCGGCGTCGTTCAACAAGGCAGCGGTCGCCGCGGTCGATTGAGCCGTGGTCTCGGCCACCAACGCCGCGTTTCGGCGCACGGCGGATTCGCTGTCGCCGAGGAATTGCTGTGTCCACCAGCCGATGTCGAGGCCGGGGATGGCCGCGAGTGTCCACAGGGCGGCGATGCGGGACTCGGGTTCAAGCGCCTGAATGTCAGGGAGCAATTCCCGCGAAATCGCTTCCGCCTGCGGTGGCGATTCGGCAATCAGGCGGTGCGCGACGAGCCTCACGTGCCGGTTCGGATGGCTCAGTGCTTCCGCCCGGGCGCGCCGGTCGGCCGTCGCGAGATTCGGGACGGGCAGCTTTTTCGCCTGCTTGTGGTTGATCTTCCAGATGCGGCCGAAGTAGTGGTCGCGATCCGGCCGCACGGCAGCATTGACGCGGTTGTGGTCCGGGCCGCGCGTGTCGTTGTGGATGACCGCCTGGTTGTAAAAGTCGGCCAGATACATCGCCCCGTCCGGGCCGACGCGCACTTCGATCGGCCGCCACCACATGTCTTTGCTGCGGATGAATTCGGTTTCCTCGCGACCGGGCAGCTTCTTTGCCGTGTAGCTCGCCCCTTGCGGTGTCAGGCGCGTATGATGGACGACGTTGATGGTCGGTTCGGTCGTGAAATAATCGCCAGTGTACTCGGCCGGCCAGGCGCCCCCATCGTAAACCACCGTGCCCGCGGCCGCGGTGAACGACCCGACCCAGTCGATCTGGACATACGCCAGCTGTTCCCAAGTGAGCAGCGGAAACGACTTGGGCGACGGCTCGACCACATGAAAGCTTGGGACGCGCCCGACCGACCCGCGCGCCAGCGCATACTCGGGCAGGATCGTATGCATTAGGAGTTGGCCGCTGGTCGGCTGCGTCCACATCACTCTGTTGTCCCCGGTGATTTGCAGGCCCCATGTGTTGCCTCCTTTGGATGAATATTGTTCAAACGCCGAGCCATCGGGCTTGAAGCGCACCACTCCCGACCCGATTCCGCCAAATCCTTTTGATCCGTCGCCGCTCCGGACATCCGGCGTGCCGCTGTAACCATGGGTCGCATAGATCCACCCGTCCCATCCCCAGCGCGGATTGTTGATGACGGCGTGCGTGTCGCCCGTGCCGAGGTTGGTGTAGAGCTTCTCGACTTTGTCGGCCGTGCCGTCCGCGTCCGTGTCGCGCAGGAACAGAATGTCCGGCGCCTGCGTGACAATCACCCCGTCTCTGTAGAAGACCAGCCCGGTGACCAAGTCCAGTCCCTCGAAAAATATGTCCTTCTTGTCCATGACCCCGTCCCCGTCCGTGTCATGGAGGATGCTGATCTTGTCGCGCGCGGGACGGTCCTGAACGCCCGGCGCAAAGTCAATACCGCCGCGGTCCTTCCACTCCTTGCCGCGGTAGTCCGGCCGCATGCCGCGCCGGCCGTTCGGGTACTCAGGCGTCTCGGCCACCCACAGCCGGCCGGCGGCATCCCAATCGAAATTCATCGGCTTCGTGATGAGCGGTTCGGCCGCCACCAGAGTCATTTCGAAATCCGGGTGGATTTCGAGATTGGCCAGCGTCTGAGCGGGTCTTTGCGGCCCTCCTTCGGGATACGTCAGCGACGAGATTTCCTCGGGCTTGCAAAACTCGTCGATGTTTTCGCGCTGCCCAGTCCAGGCGATGCCCCGCAGCAGAATGGCGCGGTAATGAGACAGCGAGAAACTTTTGTACAAGTGGCCCGGGATGCTCACGAACGCGCGATATGGCTTGCTGCCGCCTTCGGCAGTCTTCTCGTACACCCACATCTGCGGCTGGATGTCATAAATGTGCGGTTTGTTCCCCTCGGCCGGCTGCCGGCCCTCGAGCACGTTGGGCGTGTAGCTCGTCGCCAGCACGCGCGCGTCGGGCGAAATGTCCATGTCGTAATAAATTTCGTCGTCCACATGGAAATTCGATGCCCCTCTGGTGATCGGGTGGCCGCCGTCGATCCGCTGGCTCTCGACGTAAAACAAATCCATCGGCCCTTCGCGCCAGCGTGTCTTGTTCGGCACCCAGGATCCGCCGATGACCGACTTCCACCACGGGGGGTTTTTGAATGAGACCGAGGCCGTGTGGATCACGACTAGCCCGCCTCCGCGCTTCACGAATTCATTGATCATCGCCTCCTGCTCCGGCGTCGCATCCCCGCCCTCCTGCGCGTACGACACAATCACATCCACGTCGTTGATCTGGTCCGGCGTCGGCCAGTCCATCGCACCCGTGGCTTTCGCCCCGCGTTCGTTCAGCAGAACCTGCCATTCCTTCAGAAATCGCGGGTGCGCATGCACCTCGGTCCCGCGGTTGCTCATGCCCCCCCGAATAAAAACTCGTAAGGGCTCGGCCACCAGGCCTTGCAGAGTGAGGGTAGCGGCCGCCAACATCAGCAGTCCGCGCCACAATGGGCGTCGATTCAGGTTCATCAGGGCAAATTGAGGATTTTATTCGCGCGCAACGCGGACCTGCACCATGCCGCTGCCAGCGCCTTCCGCAAGCGCTCGTCGCTGTGGGTCGGTAGTCGGTGATTTTTTTGAAAGCCCTTACTGAGCGAAAGGCATCGGGTTGGAGTACCGCCAGAAAAGGCGGAATCGTCGGCCAATGCGAAAGAGTGAGCGCAAAAGCATCTCGCTCCAGCCTCCGCGCCTCGCCCCTCGATTCCGGCCCGCGCGGCCGGTACTCCAAATTCAGGGCCATCGCCGAGTCCGCCGTTGATTTTGACGTTGATGTTCATAGAGTCTGAACGGGCAGTGGCTGTTGACCGCCCCCAACCATCCGTTCCCGCCATGGCTCGCCCCCCGCTTCTCTCCCGCCTCGCGGTGGCCGATCGTACCTGGCGCAAATCGCTGGCTGCCGAATCGCTCCTTCGATCGGTCAAGTGGCTGGTGCTGGGCGTGGCTCTCATGGTCGCCGCGGATTTGATTGCCCAGCTGGGCGCGGTGGCCCGGCTCGCTCTGTCGGTGACTGGCGGCGCTCTCGTGCTCGGCTGGTTTTTGTCGCTCGGGATTCGGGCGTTTGGGCCGGGCGGCCCGCTGCTGCGGATTGCCCGCCACCTTGAGAGCCGGGATCCGGCGCTGGGGTCGAAATTGATCAACGTGCTCCAGCTGGAGGAGCAGGCGGTCGACCCGGCGAGGCCGGCGCTGACGCGGACGCTGGCCCGCCGTGCGGTGGACGAGGCGACGAGCGAGATGGAAGGCCATCGATTTTTGCCGCTGACCCAATCGCCCACGCTGCGGCGGACGGCGTGGCGCGCGCTGATTCCCGTGGGGGTGCTGGCATTGCCGACGCTCGTTTTCGCACCGATCGCGTGGCGCGAGGTGATGCGCTTCGTCGATCCCTTTGGCGACCACCCGCCGTTTTCGCTCACCCATCTGCGCATCGTCAATCCGGATCGCGACGATGTCGGGGTGGTTTATAAAAAGCCGGCGATGATCGAGGTCGAATGGACCGGCCACCGCCCGGGCGAGTTGTTCCTGAGCGTGGCGGACGCCGCGGATCCCTCACGGGAGACGCGGCTGCCGATGGCGCCGGCGGGCGAGCGGCAATTCATTCAGCAGATCGACCAGGTGACCGGGGACGTGCTGGTGCGCGCCCGGACGCGGAACGGCCGGTCGATGAGCGAAGCGCGCCGCCTTCGCGCCATCCTGACACCCCAACTCGAAAAGACAGTGGCCCGCATCGAGCCACCCCCCTACACCAGGCGGCCCGCCCAGGAAACCACCATTCCGCTCGGCGGCGCGACCGCCCCCGGATTGACGGTGCTCGCGGGGTCGAAACTCGACTTCACGCTAACCTCCAACCGCCCCTTATCGGTCGGCCGGCTGCACGTGCGCACCACCGCCCCGCAGCCGTTGGAACACCCCCTCCTGGCCGGCACCGGCGACGACGCGCATCAGGCTCGCGCCACGCTCACGCCCCAGGAATCCGGCCGCCTGCGGTTCGACCTTCGCGACATCGGGGGCCTGCCATCGGACAAAGAGTTGGTGGCCAACCTCACCGTCACACACGACTTGCCGCCGGAACTCGCCATCACCGAACCAGCGCAGGACGGGTTTATCGTCGATACGTTTGCCGCCACCGTGGCCTTGCGCGCCAGTGACGACTATGGCCTCAAATCGATCCGCTGGCACGTGGGCGTGAATGGCACGTACTCCGACCCGCAACTTCGCCCGATGCAGGACGATCCGCCGCAACGCACCGCGGTCGAATCGTTGCGGCTCGCGCCCGCGGAACTCGGTGCGCGCGCTGGCGACACGGTGACGATATTCGCCGATGCCACCGACATCCGCCCCGATCCCCAGATCGCCCGCTCCCAGACACTCACGCTCGAGGTCATCAGCGAGGCGGACTATAATGATTTTTTGCGCGCCCAGACCGAAATCGGCGAGCTCGAACGCAAGTACGCCGACCTCCACGATGCCCTGCGCGCACTCGCCCGCGAACAACGCGACCTCGCCGCCGCCGCCGCCCAACTCGCCAATCCGACCGATGCCCAGCGCGATGAATTGAAGGCCAAGCAGGACGACCTCAATGCCCGCCTCGAAAAGTTGGCCGACACGATGGCCGGTGCCACTCGGGACCAACCGCTGTACGACCTCGAAAAAGACCTGCAGAAGGTGCTCGACGAGCAGGCCGCCGCCGTGCGCGAATCAGTGGCGGCCAATCGCGAAGCCGCGGACACCTTCGGTCAATCGCCGCCGACGGGCGCAAGCACCGAGTCGTTTGCCGAGGCGGCGCGCGCCCAAGCCGACCGCCTCGACCCGACGGCCGAGGACGGCGCAAAGCGCATCGCCGAGGCCTTGGAAGACGCGCAGTTAATGCAGGAGCTGCTCAAGTCGCTCGCTGCCTTCCAGGCGGCCTACTCCGCCCAACAGCAGATGGCCTCCCAAACGGCGCCCTACCAGCCTGCGGACAAGCCGTTGACCGACGAAGACCGGCTCTCCCTCCAGCAAATGTCCGGCGGCCAGCGCGCCATCGGCGAAGTACTCACGGCCGTGGCGTCCAATCTCCGGCGCGATGCCGATCGCGCCGAGACGGTTTACCCGGAGGCCGCGGGCGATGCGCGCGACATCGCCGACGCTATCGATCAGGCAAACCTTTCCGCGCTCGCCGAGGCCAGTGCCCGGGCCATGCTCGGGGCACGCGGCGCCGAATCGCACCACCGAGCCGAACAACTGCGGGCCGAAATGGAAAAATTAATGGGCCAGTGCAGCCAGTGCGAGGGCGGCATGAGCGGCGAATTCGCCCAGCGCCTGAAGCTGATGCGATCGATGCTCGCCGGCCAGACGTTTTCCCAAATGGCCCAGTGCCGGAAGTTTGGATTTGGCCCGCCCACCGCAAGCGGTGGCGGCGGCATGGGCGCCGCCGGATTGTTCGGCATGGGGAGCGCCCAGGACGGCACCCCCCAACGCAGCCTGCTCGGCGGCGAATCCCAACTCGGCCGCCGCCCGGGCCGCGAAACCGCCGGCCGCTCCGACGCCAAAGCCGAAGGTCTGAAATCGCCCGGCGCCGACCTCGCCGACACCGCTGGCACCGAAAATCCCTCCGGGCCGACCTCCCTCGACCGTCCCGCCACCAGCGCCACCGGCGACGCCGCCCTCGACGAATACCGCGAGGTGGTCGACGCGTATTTCCGCAAACTCACCACCTCCCGTCCCACCCGACCATGACCCCGATCCTTCGCTCCACCATCGCTGCCCTCATCGCGCTGCTCGGACACGGCATGACCGCCGCCCCGGCCGGCGAACTCACGCCCGCTCAAGTCGACGCCGTCGCCCGCCTCCGCTGCAACAACTTGACCTACGCCGGCGGCAAAACATCGGTCTGCTTCGCTGACAAATTCCTCACGACCGCCGCATCGCGCACCGGCCTGAATGTCCACTCGTCATTCAGCGAGGTGCGCCTCGACACCGAGGCGCTGTTCGATTCGCCTTTCACCGTGATTTCGGGCGAAGGGACGTTTCGCTTCAGCGACACGGAGAGGCAAAACCTCCAGCGCTACTTGCGTTGCGGCGGATTTGTCCTCGCCAGCCCGGGCTGCTCGGACAGCGAATGGGACGCCTGTTTCCGCCGCGAGCTGAAAGCGCTCCTTCCAGAAGCCCAATTGGTCAAGATTCCGATGTCGCACGCCATCTTTTCGATGGTTTTCAAAATCCCCAATCTTTCACTCAAGACCGGCGGCACCACCCTGGTCGAGGGGATCGAAATCGACGGGCGTCTCGTCATGGTTTACTCGACCGAAGGCCTGAACGATGCCGGCAACGCTAAAGGCTGCTGCTGCTGCGGAGGCAACCAAATCCTCCAGTCCGAGCAAGTGAACGTGAACATCCTGCTTTACGCCCTGCTCCATTGAGCCGGGTTCCGTTCGCTCCGTCACTCAATTTCCTATGCGCCGCTCGCTTGTCGTCGCCGCTGTCGTCGGGCTCGCCGCCGCCGCGGGCGTGGCCGCATGGCGCCTCACCCGACCGGCCGCCCCCGTTTCCCCGCAGCCCCTCAGTGTGTATTTCACCTGCGACCTGAGCGGCCGCATCGAGCCGTGCGGGTGCTTCAGCGGCCAGCACGGCGGCTTGACCCGCATCAGCACGGTGCTCGCCAAAGCGCCGCCGCATGCGCTGATTGTCGATGTCGGCGACGCCCTGGCCGGACTTGAGGATTATCATGTCCTGCAGCACCGCCACCTGCTGGCGGCGTGCGCGCGTCTGGGATTCAGCGCGGCCAACCTCGGACACCGCGAGGCTCGCTTGTCCGCCACCCAGTTGCGCGATCTCGCCACCGCCTCCCCCGTGCCACTCCTCAGCAGCAATGTCGTCGACAGCGCCACCGGCGAACCCGTCGTCCGGCCCTGGGTCGTCGTCGAGAAGGGCGGCATCAAGTACGGCCTCGTGGGAGTCACCGACCCCGACCGGCTCGATGGCGAGCCGGATCCCACGGTGAAAGTGCTCGGTATGGCCGAGTCCCTGCGCCGCGGGCTGGAGGACGTGCGCCCGCGCGCCGACATCCTGCTGTGCTTGGCCTTCACCGACATGTCGGGGCTGGAACGGCTCGCGCGCGAATTTTATGAAATCCGGTTTTTCCTCGGGGGCGACGTCCGACAGCCGTCACAATCGCTGGCCGCCGTCAACCAGGGGTGGATTCTAGCCGTGACCAATCAATCGCGCGCCCTCGGCGAAGTTCATGCCCAGCGCTCCCCGTTGACCGGCCGGCTGAGCGAGGTACGGGGCGACGTCACGCTCATGGCCGACACGATTGCCCAGGATCCGGCCATCGAGGCCTTCGCCAAGCAGTACCGCCAAGAGGCCCGGACCGCGGTGCTGGCCATCGACCGCGCCGATGACGATCGCGGTGATCGGATTCCCGGAGTCAAGCCGGCGGCCGAATTTGTCGGCAGCGCGGCCTGTGCCGGATGCCACCCGCAGTCGTTCGAGATCTGGTCAAAATCCTCTCACGCCCACGCGTTCGAGACACTGATCCGGCGCGGATCGGAGGCGGATCCGAATTGCATCGGGTGCCATGTGATCGGCTTTGGCGAACCCAGCGGCTACCGCCGGTCGATGCAGGCCGAGCGTCTCACCGATGTCGGGTGCGAGAGCTGCCACGGTCCGGGCAGCGAGCATATTCGGATCGCGGGCGCCACGCCGCCGGGCCAGCCGCTTCCGCTTTCGATGCGTCCTGTGGGGGCCGGCCAGTGTGTCCAATGCCACCATGGAGAATTCAGCCGTCCGTTTCACTGGGAGGCCTTTTGGCCGCTGATCGAACATGGGAAGGAGCGGCGCTGAGGCAATTTAACCGGCCGTAAAAACCCCATGACCGGCGAAGCGATCGCGCTTAAGGGGTCGGCGGGTCACCCGAGTGCCATATGAGCGAGCCCACCCCAGCATTCCCGTCAGCCAACCCTCCCCGCTTGGGGTGGTGGGTGGGCCTGACCGTGGTCGCGTGGCACCTGGGCTTTTTCGCCACCGGCGCCGTCAGTCTGGCTTTGGCGAGCTCCCCGGCGGGTAGCATTTTTGAGGGACTGGCGGAACCGGTTCACCAGGATCTGCTTTTCGCCTCCCACCTTCAGGTGTTGGCCGGTTACGCCGTCGTCGCCCTCGGGGTGTGGGCACTGACGTACCCGATCGTGCGCCTGTGGACCGGGACCGCTCCCGTCACCCGCTGGGGCGTGATCGCCCGCTCCCTGTCGGTGCTCGGTGTGTTGATGGCCCATGGTTGGCTTCGGCTGGTCCATACTCAGCCGTATTTTTTGGGCTCCAGCACGTACAACACTTGGTATTTCAAGGCCGTCGATGCCTGGCCAGAGGAACTCAAGGCGCGCGTGTTTTTCGTCCTGTTTTGGTTTTTACCCGCCGTCGTGCTGGTGGCAGCGGCTGGCGTGTACGTCGTGGAGGCGGCGCGTTGGTTTCGCGAAGGCGGGCGCACGGCACGGCTGACGCTGGCCACCTGTAGCGCGGGCGTCCTGCTCGCCGCGGGGTGGTGGGTCGCGCCTCACTTTATCCGCACTTCTCGCAACTCGGCGGATGGCCGACTGAACGTGCTCGTGGTGTCGGCCGATGCGCTGCGTGTGCCCACGGCGGCCACCGGAGCTGTGCGCCCGCAGCCGACGGTCGCTGCCTTGGCGTCCAATTCCCTCGTTCTGACCAACGTCCACTCGCCCCTACCAAGCGCGTTGGGTGAGGCAGCCACGCTGCACACCGGCCAAGTGCCCCACACTCACGGTCTTCAGACACCCTTTCCTTCTCAGGCCAAAGTGGAGTCAGCGCTGAAAGACGCCCCGCTCCTGCCCGCGGTGCTTGCCACCCATGGATATGCCACCGCCGCACTGGGTGACGAGGGAGCTGGCCCCATCGCACTCGCCCGAGGATTGGGATTTGCCGAGGTCGAGGCTGGAAATCCCGCGGCTTACCCACGCCACCTGGCTGGCCTCGTCTATCCCGCCCATTTCATCATCCCCACCTGGCTCGATAATCGCCTCGGCCGCCGCATCCTTCCCGATCTCATGGTCCTGCCCGATCGCGTTTCTCATGACACCGTCACCGAACGGCTGACCCAGCGTCTGGAACAAGTCGCCGAGGACGGCACCCCGTTCTTCATCCATGGCGTCTATGCGCGGTCGGAAGAAAACGAGGCCGCACCGGCGAACAATACCCCCGAGAGCGAGAGCGCCGACTTCGACACCCAGCTCGCCCGATTGATCGACTGCCTCGACGATACTGGGCTCCGCGACAACACCATCCTGGTCCTGCTGGGGCGCCCGCCCGCGGACACCCCAACCGAAAGCTCATCGCCGGGACAGCCGCATCCGTCCCTGGACTCCCGCGTCCCTGTCGTCTTCCACCTGCCGAGCGATCAATTTGCGCCGGGAGAAGTGCGCCAGTTGGCCCGACTGTACGACCTCGCGCCAACGCTCCTCGATGTCCTCGGATTGCCACCCGATCCCGCCATGGAAGGCGTTTCGCTCGTCCCCTGCTTTCACGACCGCTCGCTGCGCCTCCCGCTCGCGGCTTACGGAGAAAGCGCTGGATTCCCCGATTCCCCACCCTCCACGGCCGCAGCGGATTCCGAGCGCACCGCCTTTCGCGGAGCCGTCCACCTTGATCCCGCCTCGGGATTCCGACTGGTCCTCAACGACGAAACCGCCGCCCTCCGCCGAAAAATGCGCTGGGTTCGCACCCCGAATTGGCAGCTTGTCTTCACCCCCGCGCCCGCCTCACCTGACGGCGTGGACGAATGGCAGCTCTTCGACCTGAAATCAGACCCGGCTTGCTCCCGCGATGTCAAAAACCTGAACCCCCATGTCTGGCAAACGCTCGAACTTGCGCTCCGTCGCTGGGCCGACGAAAAACAGGAGTCTCGGCTCGACACCCTCTTCCCTCAGGGAGAACCGCCGGCGGTCATTCTCCCGGGGGCGTAAGGGCGCCGCCCTGCTCGCCCGGGCCTGGCCCGGCTGGGTGGCCCTCGCCACGGCCACCCTCGTCTTCGCCCAAATCCAAAAACCTCTCGCCCACCGTCGGCGGGCCGCCCATCAGACCACCACCCTGGCCAAGGAACGCCGCTGGGTCGAACAAGCCGTCGCCGCCGCCGCCGCCGCCCAACACACCCCACCCGGCGCCCTCATCCCGCCCGACCATTGGATCCCCCATCTCAATCCCTCCGCCTCCCCCACCCTCCGATCCACCGGCCAGGACGCCACCGGCCGCCCTTTCGGCCCCCAAATCGCCGATCAACCCAGCGCCCCATAAATCAGCAATCCAGGATAAATCAGCAATCCAGGACACCCACTTTTTGCTTTGGCGGACGGCGCACCGCTCAGCCATTCGATGCTTGATGAACCGCAGATCCAAAAGCGCAGGCCCTTGTGGGTGGCGCTTTCCGAGCTTTGGCTCGACACGGAGCTTTCCACCGAGGACTTGGAGCGCATTGCCCGTGTCATGGCCGATTCCGGCCTCACCATCGAGGAATTGCGTCAGGTCTATCTCGTCGAGGTGGCGCCGGTTGTGTCACCCAATCTGTTTTCCGTGGCCGGTGAGTGGGCAGGCTGGGACGAGGAATGGCTGTGCTCGGGAATTGTTCACAATCTCCGGGACCGCCCGCGAGCGACGAAGTTCTTGTCGTGGTTCCCGCTCACGCGCCGGCCCATGCTCTACGCGACGGAGCGCCATTGGAAGAAGTTGGTCGAGTTGGTGGGGAGATTGAGAGATGGCTAGCCCGGCTTTCACAACTCAAAACTATTTTAGGCTTATTTTGGGTGCTTGAGGCTCTGGAGGGCTAGTGAAATCAAGGGGTCGAAGACTTTGGAGCGCTAGTACAGACCCGGTCTATTGCATTCGAGGATTTCGGAAAGCAATCCGGGACACCCACCTTTTGGCGAACGGCGGACCGCTCAATCGATGGGTGTCTCAAATCAGCCGCAGTAACAGGAAATCCATCGGTCCATTCCCTCCGCTGTCCGCGATTGTCGAGGACGCGGATGAGCGATGCTTTCCGCCCATTAAGGCGGGGCGCCCCCCCGGTGTCCTGCCAGCGGAACAGGCACACCCCCTACCCCACGCGAACACCCCGTACCTCCATCCTCACCAATCCCCTATTCCATACTCCAAGAGCCCCACATCCAACACGATCAGCCCAATCGTCCTCGTCCTTGTCCTCGACTCCCACGTTCACCCCCACCTCCACGCACCACCCATGCCTCCCCTCATACCCCCGACAATTCTCTACCGCTGATCTCCGACCGCCGACCTCCGACCGCCGGTGCGTCAGAACCGCTAATCCCCTGAAGAAGACTCGTAATCCGTCGGCGCCTGTGCGAAGCTGCTTTCATGAAAGCCAAATTTACGTACTGGAAGGAGGCCGATGGCCGCTACCTCGGCTACCTCAATGCGTATCCGGATCATTGGACGCAAGGAGAAGACCTTCAGGACCTTAAGGAACATCTGAAGGATCTCTACGCGACCTTCGAACGCGAGGAGATCCCGGGAATCCGGAAGGAGGAAGAACTGGAAATCGCGTGAAGCGTCGCGATCTGATTTCGACCCTTGAGAGCGCCGGCTGCGCCCTGCTTCGCCACGGCGGGCGGCACGACATTTACCATAACCCGAAGACCGGAAGGTCTCAGCCTGTGCCAAGGCACCGAGAGATCAATGAGCTACTGGCCAAGAAAATCATCAGGGATCTCACCAAGGAGGGCGAATGAAAGGGAGCGAACGATCGCGTGCCGCCAACCTCGCTTCGCTCGGCCGTTGACGCGGCACATTCGGGCTCAGCCGAATCCCCCCATCCCATACCAACCATGAAAAGCACAACCATTCGCGGAATCGCATTCCAGGTTCTTTCCGTCGTGATGATCGCGACAGCGACAGCCGATGACAAGGTGCCGGATCCGCTTCCGTTTGTTCGGGACTTCAAGCCCGAGAGATACCTGGGGAAGTGGTATGAGGTGGCGAGGTTGCCGACGCCGATTCAGCCCGCGGGAACTCTTGCCGTGGCGGAGTATGCCGCGGGAAAGGAGCCCGGCCAGGTGACCGTCAAGAACACCGCGTTCGACAAGGGCGGCAAGAAGCTCGCGGAAATAGCGGGCCAGGCGAAGCTGGCTGATGGCGACCCTCCGGGCCGCTTGCTCGTCTCATTCGGCCCCGTCATGCCGACGACTCCCAACTACCATGTGATCCACGTCGATGAGGATTATCGATACGCGGTGGTAGGGGTTCCAGATCGGAAATCTCTGTGGATTCTAGCGCGCGAAGTTCCAATCGGCGAAGAGCCACTGAAGTCGCTTCGGGAGATCGCGCAGAAAGCTGGATTCGACGTCACCAAATTGGTGGTGGCCCCGTGGGGCCAAATTCCCAAGGCCGAACAAGACGCGGCCGGGCAACCCGCTACCGGCCCTGAGTCGAACGCTGGGGAAAATCAGAAAGCTCTACCCAAATAGGGAAGGAGGTGGTTGGGCGAAGCGATGGTTCCCGGGTAGGGCGGAACGTCCCGCCCGCCGCAGCTGGCGTCCTCGCCGGCTGCTCCGCGCGTCTCGCGCCATGCCCAGGCACAGCGGTGCGAACGGTCGACCCGCACGCGGAGCGAGACGCTCGATGGAGGCGGCGGGACGCCCCGTCTGGCGGGCGGGACGCGCCGCCCTCCCCGGGACCTACGTTCAAGATTCAGGAGGGTGCCTTCGTGTAAAAAGGACGGTGATAATTTGGCAAGGCTTTGGTTTTTCGTGTGTTTCGTGCTTTTCGTGGTTCCCATTCGGGTACTTAGGCTCGGTCACCGAGGGGGCGAGGTCTCGTTCATGCGGTAGGCCTGAAGCCGTCGGGCGTGCCCGTCGACGGCAGCGGCGTCACCGGCGGCGCCAAATCGGCGCAGGGCGTCCGATTGCAGGCGGACGGCCTCGGTGAAACGGCCTGCGGCGGCGTGGGCGGCGGCGGCGGCGGCGAGGAATTCCGGATTTTGGCGCGCGTTCGGGGCGCCGAGAAGGAACTCGGCCAGTCGCATGGCCTCGGCGGGCTGGCGCACGGCGGGGTCGGTGGCAGTGGCGAGCAGGCTGGCGAGTTTGTGGAGGGCGGGAATGAACCGCGGGTTGAGCGCGAGGGCGGCGCGCCACCCGGCGGCGGCCTCCGCGTGGCGGCCCGCGGCGAGCGCCAAGTCGGCTGCCAAGTCGAGGGCGTCGAGGCGGGCGGGACCGGTTGTGGTGAGCGGCTGGAGCACGGCCAGCCCCTCGGTTGTCCTGCCCTGCGCGGCGAGGGCCAATGCGAGTTCGAAGGCAGCCGGGATGTGGCCGGGGTGATGGCGCAACGCCTCGCGAGCGCTGGCTTCGGCGGCGGCGGGGTCGGCGGGACGCACGGTTTCAGCCAGGACAGTGTGCACGTCGGCGAATTGGCGGCGGGCGCGATCGGTGGTCGGTGCCGGTTGCGCGGCCAGCCAGGATTCCAGGTAGCCTTTGGCCTCGCCGGGTTCACTGGAATCCAGGAACGTCCGCGCCACAGCCACCGGGTGGGTGGCAAACGCGGTCGCGCGCGCCCACGCGCCGGGAAATGGCACCGCCTCGCGCAGCGCAACATCCGGACCCGCCTGGAGGGTGGCCGCATCCCGCAGCACCTGGTCCGCCGTCGTTCGCCCTTTATAGACGACGGCGAGGCGTCCTCCTTTGGCAATGAGAAAACTCGCCGGCAACGGCAATCGGCGATGGTGGTAGACCGCGTCACGCACCAGGCGGTCCAAGGCGTCAACCATTTCGGCCGTCGCCCATCCGCCGTCCGCTGTCACTCCACGGTCGCGGAGAAACGAACGAACCACGGCCGCCGAGGGAGCCGGCGCGTCGTCGGCCAGGGCCTCGATGGATAGCGGCAGCAGTGCCACGCGTCCCTCGAGCGCGGCAAAGTCCGCAAGTTCAGCCGCACAGGGTGCGCACCACGTCGCCCAGAGGTTCACCAGCACCGGCCCGTCGCGCCAGGCATCGGCCAGTGGTCTGGTCCGTCCCTCGAGATCCTGATAGGATAGGGAGGGCGGCACGGGCAGCGGTTGGGAGAGCCGGATGCGCGCCTCCTCGGTGGCCGCGGGCACGACGGCCGGTGCGACGGCGACCGGCGGCATCGGCGGCGGCGTGAACGAGCGCGCGCGCCCGGAGCCCTGGGTGAGCACCCAAGAGCCATTGCGCCCGACGCCGTCGAACACCTCCTCCTGCCCTCCCGGCCAGCGCACGCTGACCCGCTCGATCGATTCCGCGGCCCCCAGGCCAAAAAGCAGCGCCTTTCCGGACTGGCTCAGGAAGCTGTCCCCCGCCACCAGCGACTGCACCAGCCGCCGACCGCCGGCACGCACTTCGACCCGCGCCCCGATCGCATCGCGCGCGCCATTCACGCCCGCCAGCCTCACCGTGAGGTAGCCGGCAGAGGCGGGCGGCGCGTCGTTGCGCCACACGCGAACCAGCGGCGCCGTCCGGTTGCTCATCACGACGTCCGCGTCGCCATCCCCGTCGAGGTCGGTGACGGCCAGTCCGCGCGCGTCGTCGTCGACGTCCAGCCCGGTCACCGCCGAGACGTCGGCAAACCTCGGCCCTCCCGTGTTGAGAAAGACGCAATTGCGTTCACGGCCGCTGAACGACTGCCCGTCGCGGATTTTCCCCGCCAACTCGTCGAAGGCGCGGAGGTACGCGTCGGGCGCGGCCGCGCCGCGGGCCACCGGACTGCGCGCCACGACCTGGCGCCAGTAAAAGCTTCACAAGTCATGCTCGTCATCCTGGGTGATGAAGCCGTTGGCCACGCAGAGGTCGGGAGCGCCGTCGTTGTTGAGGTCGAGGAACCGCGATCCCCACGCCCAGCGGCCGAAGGTCACATGCGCGGCCCCGCTGACGTCGTCGAAGGTGCCGTCGCCGGCATTGCGGAACAGGGAGTTGCCCCGGGCGTGACGCTGAAACAACCGCCGCGTCGCCTCGTCGGCATCGGAGTGAAACCTCCCCTGGAAGGCGATGCGGTTGCCGGCGCTGGAAAACATGTTGCTCACGTACAGGTCGGGCCACCCGTCGGTGTCGTAATCCCCCCAGCACGCGGACATGCCGGCGGCGGTGTCGGTCACTCCGGCCTTGGCCGCCACCTCGGCGAACCGGATCAACCCGTCTGGCGTGCGGTCCTGCCGGTAGAGCGTGTTCGAACCAAAGTCGTTGGCGACGTAGAGGTCGAGGTCGCCATCCCCGTCGAAATCCTGCCAGGCCGGCGCATAGCTGTAGCGCATATTGTTGACGTCGAGACCGAGCGCCTTCGTCCGGTCGGTGAAACGCCAGCCGCCTTCGTTGCGCAGGAGCAGATTCGGCGCGCCGTTGGTCGCCTCGTGATACGGCACCGGGCGCGCGAACACGAAATTTTTCGTCACCCCGGCGCGCCGGTGGTAACAGGCGACATACAGGTCGAGGTCGCCATCATCGTCGTAGTCGGCGGCGGCCAGCCCATACGGATGTCCGGCGGGCGTGAGGCGCGCCAGTCGCACTTTGAACTTCCCGGTCCCGTCGTTCTCCTGAAATAGCACGCCGTCGTTCATGGAGACGGCGAGATCCTGGTCCCCGTCGTTGTCGAAATCGACTAGCAGCGCGGCATGGGAGGGATCGAGCCAGTCGGTCCCCGAGCCGGCCGAGGCATCGGCGAACGTGCCGTCTGGCTGGCGCAGGAAAAGTCGGTTCGGCAGACCGCCCGTCTGCGGCAGGTACAAGTCGTCCCAGCCGTCGCCATTGACGTCGCCCAGGGTCACGCCATTCCAGGCGGTCGTCTCGTGCCCCAGCACACTTTCGACGCGCGCCGCCCAGTGGTCGACGCCGCGAAGCAAATGCGCGCGCCACGACGGCTGGCCGCGCATCAGCGATTCGGTGATTTCAGGAAAGAGCGTGGACCGCGCCGACCGGCATTCCTCGAAATCGTCAACCCGTAGCGAGCGGAGACGGGGCGCCTCGCGGCCGGCCCAAACGGCTGACCAGGTGGCATTCACCTGGCGGTGGCCGCCGCCGGGAATCGGGGCATTCCACTCGAAATCGAGCGTTGTGACCGCGCCGTCCCGCGTGGCCTCGATCGCGATCACCTTCAGCGCTGCGAATCCCGCCTCCTCGGCACACAGCGCAGAAAGCGCACCCGCCAGCGCGGCCGGCCCGGGTGTGCGATCGCCGCCACACTCGCCGCGCGCGACCGTCAGCACGCCATCGGTGTAGATGGCTTCCAACTTTCCCGGGGCAAGCACGCTGCCTCCGACGTCGCGGGTCACCAGCGTTTCCAGGACCTCCCTCGTCAGCGTGCGTGCCACCAGGTGTTTCTTCAGGGTGGCCAGCTGCGCGCCAACGGCTTCGGCCAGCGCTTCGGTCTCCCATCCGTCGGCGGCGGGGTGATCTTTCGGTGCCGATCCACCCGTCCCGGGAACCACCGCCGCTTGCCCCGACGGCGCCTCGTCCGCCGAGACCGCGGCGGCCAGCACGCCGAGGCCGGCTGCCATCGCCAGTGGCTGGAAAAAGCGGTTCACAAGGGCACCCCGCAGACAGGCCAGACCCTTGGCATCCACTTACCGGCGGGTGACGCGGTAATACACATGGGTCGAGCCCGCCTCGGTAGCCACGGTGGTATCGGTGAAGCTGGTGGTGGCCCCGGTGGCGGCGACGCCCGCGGCCGGACTGAGCAGGCTCCACTGGCCGGTCGCCAGCGTGCGGCTGTAGTGGACATCGAAGACCTCGCCTGCGGACGAGGGCCAGGTCAGAGTGACGCGACCGGTGGCGGCCTCGCGGGTCACGCCATTGATGATGAAGGCCGGGCCCTCACCGGCGAAGGGCGAACCGTCCGGCTGGCGGGCATTCGGCGGCACCTGGTCGTCGATGCGCAGCCAGGAGACAGTCCCGTCGCACCCGTCGGTCTTTCCGCCGTCCAGGCCGTCCGGCTGCACCACCAGGTCGATGACATCGCCCGGCCCGACATTCGCGTAGTAGACGCGCACGGCGCCGGTGCTGTCGTTGAAGGCGATGGTCACCTCGTCGAGCCGCTCGCCGTTGAGATAGACGGCGCCGGTCACGCCGTCGCCGCAGCCGGTATTTCCCTTGCCGGTGAACCAACGGAGGGCCAGCGCGGTGGGTTCAGTGGTATCGGAGACCCAGCGGCGGAGGGACCAGTGCTCGCCCGGACCGCCGTTGTTGGGGTGGGTCGAATTGTTGTTGATGGACGTCCAGGGGGACGCACCGCTCAGCCGCCAAGTCCCGCCATCCCACTGCTGATCGCTGCCATTCCAATCGCCCAATCCCTCGCCGCCCGCATACGGGATGAAAGCGGTGTCAGGGTCATAGTCGGACGCGCCGCCGTCCGCCGTGAGGTCGCGCCATCCATACTGCCAGCTGTTGTTTTCCTGGAGTCCGGAGAAATCCGCCACCGAATGGGCGAGCGTGGGCGTGTTGGGTGTGCTGGCGGCAAGCGTGGGGTCGGAAGGAGCAGAGAGTTCAGTCCGGTCGTTGAAAATGTCCCCATCGGTGTCGGCAAGCATCGGGTTGGTGAAGAACTGCGGGCCCAGCGCCTCGACTCGATCCGAGAGCCCGTCTTCGTCCGAATCTCCCCGACGCGGGTTGGACCCGGTGTCGCCCGGACCGACCACCACTCCGGTCATGGTCTCGACGCCGTCCGCCAGGCCGTCGCCGTCCGTGTCGCCGCGGGTCGGATCGGTGCCAACTTCCTGCTCGCGCATGTTCGTCAGGCCGTCTCCGTCCGCATCTTCGGCGCCGCCTCCCAGGCCGGACAACGGGCCCGGCTTGTAATGCTGCTCCCAGGCGTCCGCCAAACCGTCGGCATCCGTGTCCGGTGAACCGGGCGGGAAAAACGGCACGCCATCCGGCTGAGTGGCCCCGGCGGGAATGCGGGTGTCGACGCGCAGCCAGTTGGCCGAGCCGTCGGAGTAATCGACCCCCTGGGTCCGGCCGGTCGGCGTCAGAGCAAGGTCGACCACGTCGGTCGGCTTGATCACCGTGTAGACTTTTCGCGTCACCCCCACGCCGTCGTTGCCGGCAATGGTGCGATAATCGACCTGACGGCCGTTGACAAAAAGGATCCCGGTGACGCCGTCGTCGTTGGCATTGCCTTTGCGCATGTGCCAAGTGAGCGCGACGGGCGTCGGACCGCTGAGTTCTGCGGCCCGCCACCGGCGGATGGCCCAGTGTTCAGCCACGCCGTTGGTGCCGTTCGGATGCACGGCTTCGGAGAGGAGCTCCGTCCAGGGGTCGGCCGGAGTGGCGAGGTCCCATTTGGTGCCATCCCAATGCTGCGTTCCCTCGATGCCCCCGTCATAGGGCGTGCCATCGCCGGACCCGCCGGCGAATGGAATAAATGCCGTCGCCGGATCATAGTTCATCGTCCGTCCGGTCGCGGTAAAGTCGCGGTAGCCGTTCTGCCAGCCGTTTTGCCCCTGCACCCCGGAAAACTCGGCGGCGGAATTGGCAATGACGAAGCTCAGCGGGGTGTCGGTGGCCATCGTCGGGTCGCTGCCGAAAAAGCGTTCGGACGGATCGGAAAAGGAATCGCCGTCGGTGTCGGCACGATTTGGATTGGTGGCCGGCGCCGCCGTCACTTCCGCGAAATCGGAAAGCCCGTCCCCGTCGGTATCCGCGGCGATCGGAGAAGATCCGGTGTTGGAGGGGCTGACGTAGGTGCCTGTCTTCGTTTCCACCAAGTCGCCGAGGCCGTCGTCATCGGAGTCGGCGTCGACCGGACTGCTGAGCCGCGCGTATTCGCCGGCATCGTTCAAGCCGTCTCCGTCCTTGTCGCCAGCGGCGCTGAGCTGGGTGAGATCGCCGGGAAAATATGTTGCCTCCCAGAAATCGGGCAGGCCATCCGCGTCGGAGTCGGTGGCGCTGGCGGGCACGAAGGGCGAACCGTCCGGCTGCGTTGGGTTCGGAGGAATGGTCGTGTCGATGACCATCGAAAACGCGGATCCGTCACAGCCGTCGCTGCGGTCGCTGGCCGGGCCCACCGGGGTGAGGGCGAGGTCGATTCTGTCCCCCGGCAGCACGTTGAGGTAAAACGTCCGCATGATGCCGACGGCGTCGTCACTCGCGACCGCCTCGAAATCCCTGAGCACCCCGTTCTGGTGCAGCGAGGCGGTGGTGCCCCCACCGCAATTGGGATTGGTTTTGCGCAGGCTGTAGGTCACGGCGAGCGGAGTGACCGCGCTGACTTCGTCCGCCTGCCAGCGGCGGATGACCCAATGCTCGACGCCGCCGCTGTTGGTGCCGTTGGGGTGGCTGGTTTCCGCGTACAGCTCGGTCCAGGGCCCGGAGGCGGCGGGATTGATGTCGAAGCCGGTGCCATTCCACGTTTCCGCCGGAAACGGAATGAAATCCGTCAGGGCGTTATAATTGTCGCCGCGTCCGTCCTCCGTGTAGTCTCGATACCCTTGGTACCAACCTTCATTGCCCTGGGTGTTCGAGAACTCGGCGATCGAATTGGCAATTTCCTCGCCGCGCGCGGCCGGGAAAAGTAGACACACGAGGGCGGCGAGCCCAGTCACGAAATGGCGGAGAACAGAGTTCTTCATAACGGCTTTGAGGCTTCGGGATGAGCGACGCCAGCGCCGCCAGCTCAGCGGGCCGATAATGAAATGCTCGCCGACAGTGACAAGATAATTTACCGGGCCACCGCACGAAAAGGCAGGGCATTTTCATTCTCGAGCAAGCGATTCGTGCAGTCGAGGCGTGAGGCTCACGCGCTTCTCGGAGATAACTTGATCGGCGCGAAAGTTTCTCGACGTCCCGTCTTACGCTGAAGTCGTTGGTATTCTGTGACTGAGGCAAGAGCCGGAGCGCAGCGGAGACCGCCGAAGGCAATTGCCGCTCTTTCGGGCGAAAGCCCCTTCGCAGAGAGGGCGTTCCGCCCCGAAGAGCTGAGATACTCCCAGCAGTCCGAAAGCCTTCGGCGCCCTTAGTTTTTCGCCATGTTGATTTGTCGTTGATGATCAAGCCACTGCTTCAACCGATGAAAACACCCTGGTCAGCCCTGCAGCACGACGGATTTTTGCACCGGCGAAAAAAGCATGAAAAAACCGGGGGACGACTGGGAGTGGCGGGCTAAGCCCGCCATACTGACTCGAGCATTCGACTCAGACCGGTCGCTCGCAATGTCAAAACCTTTTCGGTTCCATGGCGGCCCCAGCCCGCCACTCCCAGTGAAACACTACCTTACAACCGTGCAAAAATCCGCCGTGGCCCTGCAGTCAGGATAAAACTTGCCAATTTAGTGAAAATCTTGGAAAATTAAAACTAAACATAATTTATGAAACAGACGATTATTTCCTCCACGCTCGTCGCCTTGGGGTTGGGTATTTCGGCGATTTCCACGGCGCACGGCGGCACGGTCTCCGCGGCACCCGCGGCGCCGTCGACGCCGGTGGAGGAGGCGGCGAGTGGTCTCTGGGGGGGTATTGGGCTGGAAGCCACGGTCGGGTGGGACAGCCACTATGTTTTTCGGGGGGAACCCTTGCAGGAAAATACGGTCTGGGCGCAGCTTTCGTACGACATCGCCTTGACCGATTCCCTCTCCCTGAACATCACCCCGTGGTTTCTTCAGGATGTCGACACGGATTACAACGAATTCGATCTCGGCGCCTCCTTGTCTTACGCCGTGAGCGACTGGCAGTTCAGTCTGGGTTATGCCGGCTATTATTATCCCCGCAAATCGCTTGGTGGAAACGAGGGGATTGGTGACGAACAGGAGATGACGGCGTCCATCAGCCGCGCATTTGGGGACCTGAGTGCCACCGTGCTCAGCGCGTACAGTTTCACGCGCGAAGCCTTCTACTTCGAGATTGCCGTCGATTACGGGATCGAGGTTTCCGATGCGCTAACGGTGACCCCGGGAATCGTGCTCGGCTGGGACAACGATTATTACGCCGAGGGCACCGATGTAAACCACCTCGCGCTGCGCCTCGCCGTCGACTACCAGCTCAACGCGTGGTGCACCCTGTCGCCCTACATCGCGGGAAACCTCCCTCTGGGCCATCTCGATGCGGATTACAGTGACGATGTCTATGGTGGCGTCAGCGTGACCGTCGCCTTTTAGTGTGCCGTCCTCACCCCCAGGCCAGCCCGCGGCGGCACTTCCTCGAATCGGTCCGCGCGGGCGCCCCTGTGGTCCTCCTCGGCCACCAGCATTCCCGCCGCGTCCGCGGCCGCCCGCGACCAACCGGCTGATGGGCCGCGCCCCTGCCGGATCGCCACGGCCGCCCTCTCAAAGATCTCTCGCACGATGAAACGCTGGACCACGCCCAGCCGTAAATACCTTTGCTGTAGTGACTTGGGTAATTCGTGGAAATCGCCCACCAAACCTCGGCACGCCGCCGACGCACAGGTGCAGCCCATGGTCCAATGCTGTTCGCTCATGGTGGTCGAGTAATCGAGGACAATTTCCTCCCCGGCCTCGATGTCGCGCAGCGCAATCATCTCGCGGTCCTCCCACAATCCCGCATTCGGTTCGCAACTGTGGTTGGCAAACCGCCCCTCCGGATTCAGCGGGTAAATATAAAGATCATCGTCGATCTGGTACGCGTTTGCCGCGTGCTCCTCACCTCCGGTCAGTATCTGCGCCTTCGTCAGTTCGTCCCCCGTGAGCAGAAAAAGTCGCTCCCCCGCCCGAAACAACCGCCCCGCGAACACCCCGTGCCCATTCACCCGGGAGGGCGCCACATAGACCCCTCCCCTCATCGATAGTGCGCGTAAGCTCATGTTATTTGTCCGGGAATTGGGTGAGAAGAATGACCGACACAATCGAGCATCCGATACCCGCCCACTCCCGTGGCGACAGCACCTCGTCAAACATCGCCACCCCTACCGCCGCCAACAACAACATCGTCGCCACCGAATAGTACGCCCCCAACACCGACAGCTTCTGGCTCTTCATCACCGGCACCCACAAAAACGCCGAAACCATGTACACCATTGCCCCAAGCCAAAAATAACCACTCACATACGGCTTCGCCACACCGCTCGCCACCTTCAGCGCCCAGTCCGCGAAAACCGTCACCCCACTCAACACAAAGATCAAGCCGACCCCGCTCATCAAGAGCAATGGTCTTTCAAAATTGAGTGTCATCGGAGACTATATTATCAAGTATTCTAAAATGTGTCCAGTGACAATCGACAAAAATTGATTCTTAGAGGCTGTTTAATAGAATTAGTGAGTATTTTCATCATTATTTGATTCTACTACATTGAAATCTTTTACCACCGTCGCTCCAAATCGCCGGCTTCGAAAGCAAAGGGGGGCGCAACGGGATCGACCTTGGGGCACGCCTGAAATCAAGGATTCCTAAAATTTCTAGAGGTCGCCTCATATTTTTATTGAATTTTCATAATTTGTGCATTTTAATAGGTTATTCATCATTTTTCCTATGAACTTGAGCTTTACATTCCGCAAAGGTTGTTCACGCGGAGCTTTGGTGGGGGTGGCCGGATTGGTGGTCTTGGCGAGCGGGTGTTCGCGAACGGAGCCGGAGGGTGCCGCGGCGGCCGGGGCGGTGGAACGGGGGGGCCAGCGAAAGTTGGTGCTGTACGGGATGCCGGATTACTTCAACATGGAATTGTTGGATGCGTTTCACCGGCAGACCGGGGTGCATGTGGATTACCAGGGCTATGAGGAGGCGGACGAGGTGGAGGCGCGGCTGCGCTCGAATCCTGGCTCGGTGGACGTGGTGATCATCGACAGCTTTAACTTGAACAAATTGAGGAAGTTGAGCCTACTGCATCCCTTGGACAAATCGGCGATGCCCAATTTGGCTCATGCCTCGCCGAAGTTCATGAATCTGGATGCGGATCCCGGCAATGCGTATTCGGTGCCCTACCATTGGGGCACGACGCTTCTGGCGTATCGGAAGGACATGATTCCACGACCGGAACCGTCCTGGCGACTGCTGTGGGATCCGTCGTTGAAAGGACAGGTCATGATGATGCAGGACTCTTTTGAACCGCTGGCCGTGGCGATGCTCCTCCAGGGGAAATCCCCATCCACTTTGGAAACGGCCGATTACGAGGCGGCCTCGGCATTGTTGCTGGAGCACATCCATTCGATGGAGGCGCGGTATGGCAGTGACGAGGAGGTGCGGGAAGCGCTGGCGGACGGGACGGTGGCCGCGGCGATGTGCTACAGCGGCGATGCGGCGGTGGTGGCGGCGGACAACCCGGCCGTCGACTTTTTCATTCCGAAAGAGGGCGCCAGCCTGTGGGTCGACTGCTTGGCCATTGCCCGGGACACCAAGGAGGAGGAGGCGGCCCATGCTTTCCTGAACTTCTTCATGGACCCGAAGGTGGCCGCGGAGAACGCCAATGCCATCCAGTTTGCCAGCACCAATGCGTCGGCGGATGCCTTCGTGGACGCCAGTCTGCGCGACGACCCCCGCCTGTACCCGCCACCTGGCGTGATGGAACGCCTCCACCGTGTCCCGGAACTGGACGCTGAGCGAGACTCTTTGGTCAATAAATTCTGGTACACCGTGCGCAGCGAGGGCGAGCTGCAAAACAAGCCCTCCAAAATCTTGGCCCAAGATCCCGAGCCCCCCCAATGAGCGGAAATGGACCTCCCTCACCTCCCGGGCTTCGGAGCTTCGGCATCCCGCGCCCGGCTTATACCCGCGGCCTGTCGCTTTTCGCCGTGCCACTGCTCGCAGCGGTCGCATTCTGGCTGATAAGTTGCCGCCAGGCCCCCTCTCTCAACTCCCGTTCGACCCAGCTGACGCCCCCGAACCAGCCTCTGGCCCCGCCCCGGCTCGTCCTCCTGGCCATGCAGGATTTCATCGACGCCGACATCCTCCGCCAGTTCGAAAAGGAAACCGGCATCGGGATCGACCACATGATCTACGAGGATCCCGAGGAGATCATTCCTCGGCTTCGTTCGCAACCCGGCTCGGCGGATATCGTCATTGTCGATTCTTTCACCATCAGCGATTTACGGGAATTGCGTCTGCTCTGCCCAATCCGCCCCGAGGCGCTCCCCAATCGCCAGAACATCGACCCGCGGCACCGCGCGCTGCCATTCGACCCGAAGGAGGAATTCTCCGTTCCTTACCATTGGGGAACCACGCTGATTGCGTATCGGAAGGACCTGCTGCCCAATCCCTCACGTTCTTGGCGGTTACTGTGGGATCCCGCCCTCCAAGGACGCATCATGATGCTGAACGATTTCTTCGAGCCCATGGCCGTCACCATGATCCTCAATCAGATTGATCCTCAGACCCCCACTGAATCGGGATACATCCAGGCCGCCGACGCGCTGTCCCATCACCTTGAATCCATGCGAGCCCGGTATGGTACTGACGACCAGATCAAGGACGCTCTGGTCGCGGGCACGGTCACGGCGGCCATGTGCTACAGCGGCGACGCCGCCGTGGCCGCGCGGGAAAACCCCCACATCGATTTCTTCATTCCCGAGGAAGGGGCCATGATCTGGGTCGACTGCCTGGCGATTTGCCGCGACACCCAGGACGCCGACTCCTCCCACCAATTCCTCAATTTTTTCCTCCGCCCGGAAATCGCCGCCCGCAACGCCGCGGCCATCAATTACGTCCCGGCCAACCGGGCGGCCGAGGCGCTACTCTCCGAGGATCTGAAGAACGACCCCCGCCTGTATCCACCTCCGGAACTGCGCGCCAAGCTGCAACACGTCCCTTCGCTGGATGAAGAGATGGACTCGCTGGCCAAACGCTACTGGCACTGGTTCCGCGGCCGCCTCGTGGCCGCGGAGAGCGCAGAAGCCGCGCCGGCCGACCCCGATCGCAAGGCCCGCTCCACCCCATGATCCGGTCCATGGCCCAGTGGTTTCAGACCATCCGCAGCCGGTTGCTGGCGACCCTGGCGGGGTGCGTGCTCCTGCCATTGATCGCCGGACAACTGTGGATGCACTTGGTGACGCGTCAGTCACTCGTCGATGGGGAGTTGCGAAAATACCGCTCGGTCACCAACGAGGCGGCCCGTCAGGTGGCCACGCAGATGCAGTTCTCCGAGAACAACCTGCTCACCCTCAGCCGGAGCCCGCTGCTCAAAACTCTCGGAACGGAAAAGGAATGGATCGAGGCCATCGGGAGCATCGCCGAATCCGGCAACATGTGGAGCGACATTTCGCTCTACCGGACGAATGGTGACCTGATCGAATCGACCTCCGGCGATTTGAATGACCCCAAGGAGCGAACCGAATGGTTTGCTCGCGCCGTCAAAAGAGGGGAGACCGTCATCGCCACCCCCCAGAAGGTCCTCTCGCGAGAAGGGCTGGACGTCGCCGTGTACCATCCGCTGGAGAACACCGAATCGCTCCGGAAGGTGATTGTCCGCGGACGGGTCCCGTTCGATGTCGTCGGGGTGTCACTGCACCGGGTGGTTGTGGGCCCCGGTGGTTACCTGATCCTGCTCGATGGCCGGGGCAACGTCCTGCACCACTACGATCACCATAAAATCCTCCAGCGCAGTGACGGAGTGGGACTCGAAGCCATTAAGAGCCAGCAAGATTATGGTCTGAGCCGGGACGCCAATGGGGAGGAAGTGTATTGGATCGCCCACCGCTTGGCCGCCGAACAGACGCGTGTCGGCGAGCCGTGGACACTCGTCGCCGTCATCCCGCGCAACCAGATCCTGACCTTGGCCACCGAGGGCTTCCTCATCCACCTGGGCGCCGGATTCGCCACCCTCGTCCTCGTCGCCGCCCTTGGGTTCACCTTTTCCCGACGCCTCACCCAGCCGATCGTTCACGCCGCCGAAGCCGCGCATCGCCTCGCGCTCGGAGACACCCACGCGCGGATGACTCCGGATCAAGGGCCCCGCGAAATCCGTCAACTCGCCCAGGCCTTCAATAGCATGATCGCCGAGGTGGTCCAGCACCGGTCCGACTTGCAACAACTTGTCGCGCGCCGGACTCGCAGCCTGCAGGAACAACAGGAGCGCTCCAACAACCTCTCGGCCCAGTTGCGGGCCGCGTTCGAGGCGACTCAGGAAGCCATCCTCATCCTCCGCAAGGACGGAGTCGTCCTCAGCGCCAACCGTCGCTTCGGGCTCTTCTTTGGAGCGCGAGTCGAGTCGCTCTCCGGCAGTCATTTCAGCAAGTGGCAGGACGATTTCTTCGGCTGCTTCGCCGAACCCCAAACCATCGCCGAACGCTGGTCCCAGGTCGAGTCCCCCGCCTCACCCTCCCAAGACACCGCTCACTGGGAAGCCGTCCGACCAGAACGCCGCGTCCTGAATGTCTATGCCTCCCCACTGACCACCGATCACGGTGAGATCATCGGCCGCCTTTGGGTCTTCCGGGATCTCACCCACGAACAGCAACTCAAGGAAAGCCTCGAACAAGCGCAAAAAATGGAGGCCATCGGCAGACTCGCCGGAGGCATCGCCCACGACTTTAACAACCTGCTGACCGGCATTCTCGGCAATCTGTCCCTCGCCGACACCCACCTTGCCACCCTCCGGGCTGAGGAACCGCGCCGCCACGTCCGCTACGCCCGATCCGCCGCGGAACGCGCCGCCCATCTGGTCAAGGGGCTGCTCGGGTTCTCCCGCCGGAGCCACCTCGAGTTGACCCATTGCGACCTCAATGACACCCTGCGCGACTTCCTCCCACTGATCCAGCGCAGCCTCGGCGTGCAGATTCCCGTCACCCTCGAGCCGGAAGAACTGCTCTGGGGCGTCCACGCCGATGTCGGCAAAATTGAACAAGTCGTCATGAACCTCTGCGTCAACGCGCGCGATGCCATGCAAGCCGCCCCGTCCGGCGGCTCCATCACCGTCCGCACCCGCAACCAAACCGTTTCCCCCAACCCCGGTCGACCGCTCCACAATGCCCACAGCGATTATGTCTGCCTCTCCGTCAGCGATACCGGGTGCGGTATTCCGACGGAAATCATCGACAAAATTTTCGAACCCTTCTTCACCACCAAAGAACAGGGCAAGGGCACCGGCCTCGGTCTCGCCACCTCTTATGGCATCGTCCAACAACACGGCGGATGGATGGAATGCGAGTCGACCCCCGGCCGCGGCACCACCTTCAAGGTGTTCCTCCCCCGCAATGACGTTCCCGCCCCGCGAGAGTCCACGCCCGCCCTCGCCCCGAGTCCCACCGAACTCGGGGGCACCGAAATCATCCTCGTCGTCGACGACGAAGTCATGGTCCGCATGATCGCCGAAACCCTCCTCCGTTCCCACGGCTACACCGTACTCACCGCCAACGACGGTCTGGAAGCCTTGGATGTCTTCCGCCAGCACCAGGCCGAAATCAGTCTCATCCTCATGGATATGACCATGCCGCGCATGTCCGGCCGCGAGGCATTCGGGCAAATCCGCGCGCTCGATCAGACTACCCCTGTCGTCATCTGCAGCGGTTATGTCGTCGACTTGGGCGAGTGGGCCACTCCCAAAGGGTACCGACCCAACAGGTTCATTCAAAAGCCGTATAACCTCCGCGACCTCGTCGCCACCGTCCGCCAAACCATCGATGCCTCCCCACCTGTCTCACGCCCCTCCCCATCCCCCACCCAGCCCCACTCCGTCCTGCTCCCCGCCTGAATCACCCCTCAGCGCGGCGCCCGCGGCAGCCCAAGCGCGTCCGCCCGCTCCCGCGGATGAAACAACCACCCGGGCTGAGCATCGATCTCCTCCGCGCCCTGCAGCACAAACTCCGGGAGAATCTTGTCACTGTTCGGATCGTACACCTCCCGCCCAGAAAAATACCCCCTCAATCGATACTCCCGGTTGTGGTCATATTGATACCCCATTCCCCCCCCTCTCGACTCCGGCAACCGGTCCGGCACCAGCTCCGCCCGCTCATTCATCACCACCAGTCTCGCCTCATCCCATCCCTGCCGCGGCCGCCGCACAAAACCCCAAAACCGCGTCCGCTTCACCGCCACCCGCCGCCCAATCCAATAGTCCCCAGGCGCCTCCATCTCAATCCGCGCCCGCCGCCCCTCCACCTCCGGCGAAACCGCCCCGCAACCAGGCAGCCCACTCGCCACCACCAACCCCAGCCATGCCAGTCGCCTCCTCATCCTGCTCACCATCCTCCATCTTTCACACCATGCAAACAATTTAGGCTTGCCATCATTTCATGGTTGCATTTTTTTAAATTTTGAGACACAATGTTGAATATTTAAGTGATTTCGCGAGACCTAGACCCATTCACTAAGAGCTATTGATGATTTCCATAAAAACAATAATTTTAGGCTTGTGCTTTCTTCTCGTTCCATTAAACTAACTATAATTTTAACTTTCAACTTCCCTCCCTTTTCCTTCCGCGCCCCTCTCCCGCGACGCCTCGATTGACCTCATGAAACCCGTAGAAGAGACCAAACCTCCGATGAAGAAAGTGGCCAGCGATGTGGCGGACTTCATCATGTTCACGCAGCGATCGTTTTTGCTCGATCTGTCGCGCGAGTTGAATCGGGGCAATGTGTCCTACGCTCAGTTTTTTCTCCTCGGCTATCTGGCCAGCGAGAAACAACTGACGATGACCGACATTTCTCGAAAGATGGGTCACAGCACTGCGGCGGCGACGGGTTTGGTGGATCGCTTGGAGAAGCTCGGTTACGTGCAGCGTCTGCATGCGGCGGATGACCGGCGAAAAGTGATGGTTCAGATTACGGGCAAAGGGCACCAGCTGGTGCAGCAACTGCGTGACAACTTGGCGAGCAACGTGGCCGACGTGATGGCGGCGTCCAACAACCCCGCCGCCCCGGAGATCGACAAGGCCGCGGCTTTCCTCAAGCGTTGACCGCGCCACTGCGAGCCGCCGCTTCAAATTGGGCTCGCCAATAGTCCAGGCGCTCCTTGATGCGCTTCTCGTGGCCGTTTTCGCTCGGCACGTAAAACCGTCGGCCTTCGGGCAGGTAAGCCTGCGGAATGTACCCGGTTTCGGAGTCGTGGCTGTACCGATACCCGGCGCTGTGGCCCGGGACGCGCGGGTCCTTCAGATAGGCCGGCACGGCCAGCGTGCGTCCGGTGGCGACGTCATCGAGGGCCGCTGCCAAGGCGGCGTAGCTGCGATTGCTTTTGGGAGCGGTGGCCAGGTACACGGTGGCGTGAGCGAGCGGGATGCGACCTTCCGGCATGCCGACGAAATCCACCGCCTGCTGGGCGGCCACCGCCACGACCAATCCTTGGGAATCGGCCAGGCCGATGTCCTCGCTGGCCGCGATCACCAACCGCCGCGCGATGAACCGGGGGTCCTCCCCGGCGTGCAGCATCTTGGCCAGCCAGTAAAGCGCCGCATCGGGATCGCTCCCTCGGATGCTTTTAATGAAGGCGCTGGCCGTGTCGTAATGGGCGTCGCCATCGCCGTCGTACACGACGGTCTTTTTCTGAACCGACTCCTCAGCCACTGCCAGGGTCAGGCGAATCCGGCCATCCGTGCCGGGCGGCGTGGTGAGCACGGCCAACTCGAGAGCCGTCAACGCCTTGCGGGCATCCCCGTCGGCCATGCGGGCCAGATGCCCCAGCGCCTCGGGCTCCGCCTCGACCGCCAAGGTTCCCAACCCTCGATCGCGATCGGTCAATGCCCGGTTCAGCAGCGCCTGCAGGCACGCTTCAGGCAAGGGTTCCAATTGAAAAATCTGGGAGCGCGAGACGAGCGGGCTGTTGAGGTAAAAAAACGGATTGTGCGTGGTCGCGCCGATGAATCGCACCGTCCCGCGCTCCACGCCCGGCAGCAGCACATCCTGCTGCGCCTTGTTGAATCGATGGATCTCGTCCACAAACAGGATCGTGCTGCGCTGGCGCAATCGCCGTTCCCCCTCAGCCGCCTCCACCGCCTTGCGAATGTCCGACACCCCGGATTCGACACCGCTCAGGTTGATGAACCGAGATCGCGTGTGCCGCGCAATGATCTGAGCCAGACTCGTTTTGCCCACGCCCGGTGGTCCGTAAAATACCAGCGACGTAAACCGGTCCGCCTCCACCGCCCGCCGCAGCAACCGACCCTCCCCCAACACGTGGCCCTGCCCCACATACTCGTCCAACGTCCGCGGGCGCATCCTCGACGCCAGCGGCTCGGCCCACCCCGGGCTGCCCTGGCCGCTCCCTGGCTCCGGTCCCGCCGCCTCCGCCTCCCCCGATTCGCCGGCTGCCTGCAAAAACAAGTCATCCATCGGCTTTTCAAATCTCGAAGTTCGGTGCCGACGATTCTTCGCGCTTGATCGCATCCGCCACCGTGCGCGCCGCCAAAAACCGATGCACCAACTCCTGCAGCTCACCAAAGGTCGACCCCAGCCCACACGGCTTCAGCTTGCCGCAGCCGCATCGACCCGGCGCTCCCGGCTGCGTGCACGCCACCGGCACAAACGGCCCGTCAATCACCTCCACAATCTCCCCCAGCGAAATCCGGTCGATCGGCCGGTTGAGTAAATAACCGCCGCCCACCCCACGCTTGCTTCGGAGCAAGCCGCTCCGCTTCAACTCGAGCAGAATGTGCTCGAGAAACTTCACCGGAATCCGTTCGCCCTCCGAAAGATCCTGGATCGCCACCGGACGCGCCTGACCCCGACGCCCCATCGCCACCATCGCCCGCAGGGCATACTCCGCCTTTTTTGACAGCCGCATCCCTATTCGTTACCAGCCCGCGCCCGCGGAATCAAGCCCGGCCCGAATGATCCGCCATTTGGCCACGGCGGATTTTTGCACGGGCGAAAAAAGCATGAAAAAATCGGGGGACGACTGGGAGTGGCGGGCTAAGACCGCCATACTGACTCGAGCATTCGACTCAGACCGGTCGCTCGCAATGTCAAAAC
>JBJXFS010000170.1:0-22015 GCA_046155625.1 Verrucomicrobiales bacterium
TGGAGCGGGGCGGGTGCAATACCGGGTCGTGTCACGGGTCGGCGCGCGGTCAGGACGGCTTTCATCTCTCGCTCTTCGGGTATGATCCGCAGTCGGATTATCACCGGATCACCCGCGAACTGGGCAGCCGCCGGATCAATCTCGCCATCCCCGAAGACAGCCTGCTCGTGACGAAGTCGATCGGCGCGGTGCCGCACACCGGGGGAAAACGGTTCGAGGCGGACAGTGCGCTGAACCAGACTCTGATCGAATGGTTGGCGGCGGGAGCGCCAAATGACGATCTTGCCAAGGTGGCCCAGGTCACGGGCATCGAGATTGCGCCGACCCAATTGGTGCTCGAGGGGCGGGCCACGCGCCAGCCGCTCACGGTGCGGGCCAGCTATTCGGACGGCAGCGACCGCGACGTGACATCGCTGGCCACCTTCATCACGAGCAACGCCGGGAGCGCTGCGGTGGAGGCTGGGGGGCTGGTCACTTCGGGCGAGCGCGGGGAAGCGTTTGTCATGGCCCGCTTCGCCAGCTTCACGGTCGGCACCCAGGTCATCGTGATCCCAGAAGCGCTGCAATACGCGCGCCCGCAGCCCGCCGAAGCCAATTACATCGACGCCCTGGTCCACGAAAAACTGCACAAGTTGCGCATTCTCCCTTCGGGTGACGCCTCGGACGAGGTGTTTCTCCGGCGAGTCTACCTCGATACCATCGGCATGCTCCCGACCCCGGACGAGCATGCGGCGTTCATGAATGACCCGGCCGCCGACAAGCGGGACCGCGTCGTGGATCAATTGCTGGCTCGCAAGGAGTTCACCGAGCTCTGGGTCATGAAATTCGCGGAACTCCTTCAGATCCGCACCAATCCGACCAATCAAGTCAGCTACAAGAGTTCACTCCTGTACTTCAATTGGCTGCAGGACCGCATCGCGAAAAACGTTCCCTTCAATCAGATCGTGCGCGAGGTGATCTCGGCCAGCGGAGGCACGTTCAAGACGCCGGCCACAAATTATTACCAGATCGAGCGGGATACGCTGAAACTCACGGAAAACCTCGCCCAGGTCTTCATGGGTATGCGCATCCAGTGCGCCCAGTGCCACAACCACCCATTCGACCGGTGGACCACCGACGACTATTATGGGTTTGCCGCGTTCTTTGCCCAGATCGGGCGCAAACAAAGCGAAGATCCGCGCGAACTTGTCGTCTTCAACAGCGGTGGCGGCGAAATGAAACACCTCGTCGGCGGGCGCGAGGTAAAACCAAAATTCCTCGGCGGCACCGAACCCGAGGTCAAGCCGGGTCAAGACCGCCGCGCCGTGGTGGCCGAGTGGCTCACCTCGCCCGAAAATCCGTACTTCGCGAAAAACCTCGCCAATATCATCTGGGCCCACTTTCTCGGCGTCGGCATCGTCGATCCGGTGGACGACATCCGGATTTCCAATCCGGCCACCAATCCGGAATTGCTCGATGAACTCGGCCGGCGGTTCATCGCTTACAACTACGATTTCAAGCGCCTCGTCCGCGACATCACGACGAGCAAAACGTATCAGCGCACCACTCACGCCAACGAAAGCAACACGCTGGACGGCCGGAATTTTTCCCGCGCGCTTATTCGCCGGCAGCGGGCGGAGGTGTTGCTGGACGCGATCAGCCAGGTCACCGACACGAAGAACAAATTCCAGGGGTTGCCCGAGGGCGCCCGGGCCGTGCAAATCGCCGATGGCAATGTGAGCACTTATTTTCTGCGGACGTTCGGCCGCGCCGAGCGGGCCACGGTCTGTTCTTGCGAGGTGAAAATGGAACCGAACCTCGGTCAGGCGCTGCACCTGCTCAACGGCGACACCACGCACAACCGTATCGGCGGCGGCAAAGTCATCGAGAAGCAGCTGCAAGCCGGCACGCCGCCCGCGGCCATCCTGGACGACCTGTATCTTCGGTGTTTCAGCCGGCGGCCGACGGCGGCCGAGCGCACCGAGCTGGACGCCGCGCTGGCCGAGGCCGGGGAGGCCCCGCAACAGGTGCTGGAGGACATTTTCTGGGCGTTGCTGAACTCGAAAGAGTTCATGTTCAATCATTGAGACGGCCTCCTGGTCCGCTCACGCGACCAGCGCGCCGCCGCAGGACGATCCGCTCCCCGCGGTGCACCCGAAACAGTGCGGGCCGGTCCGGATGGGGATCGAGTCGAGCGTCGTGGGATCGAGATCCCACAGGTGCAGGGGGGTACCATTTAACCGGCTGGGGTCACTCAGCCCGAGCTCCAGCATTTGGTTGAAGTCGCAATCGAAGACCTCGCCACGCCAGGAGACATTGATCGTATTGCGGCACATCAGCGCTGGCACCGTGGCGGGATTAAACGCGTCTTTGAGCAGAATCAGGTAGTCGGCCAGCGCATTCTGGCGCTTGAGCCAACTCGCGAACCGGGCGATCGGCATGTTCGCCAGACAGTACAGGCCATTGAAGACGATGCCAAAATGGTCGGCCAATTCGCGCTTGTAGTCGGCCTCGAGTTCCGCCTGATCGGGCGGCAGGACAGCGCGGACCGGATTGTAGACGAAGTGGAGCGGGAGGCGGGGGTCGGTGCCATACCCGAGGGCGTTGAGCCGTTGGAACGCGGCGATGCTTTTGTCGAAGACGCCTTCGCCTCGCTGCGCCGTCACATTGGCGGGCTCGTAACACGGCATCGAGGCAATGAGTTCGACCTCATGCGCGGCGAGAAACTCGGCCATGTCTTCGAACCCTGGCTCGAGCAGGATGGTCGCATTGAGCCGGTCCATGACGCGCCGGGGCCGGGAAAGTTCGCGACGCGCGGTGGCGACCAAACGACGAAAGTCCGGGGCCATTTCCGGGCTGCCGCCGGTGAGGTCGAGCGTATCGAGCGGGCTGGTGTCGAACCACGCGAGCACGCGGTCGACGGTCTCACTGGAGATGATTTCGGTCCGGTGAGGGCCGGCGTTCACGTGGCAATGGACGCAGGTCAGGTTGCACAATTTCCCGACGTTGAGCTGGAGGATCTCGGGCCGGGCGCGTGTCAGGGTGACGCCGTGGGCGTTCAGGGCGGCGTCGAAGTCCAGGGACATGGCTACAGGGGATTCGGGACGCCCCGGCACCGGTCGATCGCAGGAATAGTGAGCCCCCTGGCGAGATGGTAACCGGAATTACTTGGCCCCTTCGATGCCGAGCAACTCGACCTCGAAGATCAGGGTGCTGTTCGGTCCAATGTCTTCGCTGACGCCTCGCTCACCGTAGGCCAGGTTGGACGGGATGAACAATTTCCACTTCGAGCCGACGGGCATGAGCTGGAGTGCCTCGGTCCACCCGGGAATAACATCGCCGACTCCGAATTCGGTGGGTTCGCCGCGCTCGACCGAGCTGTCGAAGACCGTGCCATCGATGAGCGTGCCGTGGTAATGGACGCGGACGGTGTCTTCCTTTTTTGGTTTGGGACCGTCGGCCTTGGCGAGGATTTCGTATTGTAATCCGCTGGCGGTCGTGGTCACCCCTTTGCGTTTGCCATTGGTCGCCAGAAACTCGACGCCGGCTTTCGCATTGTCTTGACCCGCGGCTGCGGCGACCTTCTCCTGCTGGGCCCGCATGTCCTGTTGGAATTTTTGCAAAGTGGCATTGGTTTCATCCTCGCTGAGTTGCGACGGATCGCCGGCCAAGGCGGCTTTGACTCCGGCGATCAGGGAGTCCAAATCGACCTTGATGCCATCGTCCTTGAAGCGGGAGCCGATGTTGTGGCCCAATATATAGCTGATTTTCTGGGCCTCCGATTCGAGCTTGACCGGGGCCGGCTTGTTGTCCTGAGCCGCGGCGCTCCCCAGGGTGGCGACGCAAGCGAGAGCGGGGATGATTTTTGTTACCATGGGGCGATGCTAGGGGTCGGGGGGCGGGCGTCAAAGGAAGTTTGCGGGGACGGCCTATCGCGCGCATTCTAGCGCCCATGGAATCCACGGATGATCCCGAGGTGTTGGTGGAGCTGGCTTCGGCCGTCGTGCGGCGCGCGAAATTTCCGTTCCTGGCCACGGTGGGGACAGACGGTCAGCCGCGCGTCCGACCGGTGTCGCCCGTGCGGGTCGAGGCGGGATTTGTCATATTTGTGGCCAACTTGCGCCGGTACGGAAAGACCGCGGAAATCGCCGCCGAACCCCGGGTTGAGCTCTGCTATCTGGATGAGCATCATGATCAAGTGCGCGTCACGGCGGTAGCGGAGGTGGTTCAAGATCCAGAGGTATTGGCCTCGATCTGGTCGGAGAACCCGCTCCTTCGGAAGTACCTGGGCACGCCGGACAATCCGGAATTGATCATTTACCGCTGCCGGCCGACACGGGTGCGTTTCATGCGCGAGTGGGCGCTAGAGTATCGCGAAGTGCCGCTCGCTTGCGGGAAATGAGAATGGGGTCACTGTAGACAAGTCATGGCTGGTGCGCGTGCATGGAAAGCCGGAATCCGCTGTCTCGTCACCTTGGCGGGCGGATGGATGATGGTTTCTGTCGTGTGGGGGCAACAGGCTGGCGGCGAGCGAAGTGTGCCGCGGATTTCGTTGGAGCGCGATGCCTCGCCGAGGACCGCTGAGGTCGAGTCTCCACCGGATGAACTTCTCCCGCCGCTACCAGGGGCCGGCCCTGCCGCTCCCCCGCGCAATCCGCCTCCGGCCTCCGCGGTGGCGGCGCTCCCGCCTGACATCCCGCCGCTCGGACTGCCCAGCGACGGCGAGCCCGCGCCGAGTTTTCCGGACTTGCCGGATCTGCCTGATTCGTCCCTGATCCCACAATCCCCCGCCGATCCAGGCGCGGAGGGCGCATTGCCGGCGCCGGATCCCGACCCCGAGATCGATTCCCTTCGACCGCCGTCGGCGCCGCGGGGACGAGCCGGGGCCGCCGTGCCTCCGCCGCCGGGCGAAATTCCATTTCCCGTCTGGCACGAGAGCCCGCGGAAGGCGCGGGATTTGGCGCAGTCGGAAAATCGCTGCCTGGTGCTGGTCTTCAGCAGTTCGCTGGGGGAAGCGGGTGGCGCGTCGCGGCAGATGAGCGACGAGGTATTCGCCACTCCGGCTTTCAATGAATTTGCCCTGGAGCATCTGGTGATCTGCGGGTTGTTTTATACCAAGTCGTCGACGCTGGACTTGCAGGACCCGACGAGAATTGCCCGGATGGATGCCATGGCGGCCTTCAAGAAGGCGTTCAAGGTGCGTGGCTTTCCGTGTGTGATTCTCTGCGGTCCTGACGGAAAGGAGATTCGCCGCTGGACTGGATACTCCACCGGTCGCGGATTGCAGTTCGGTCAACAAATCCGCCAAGCCGTCGAAGGCCACGAGGCGGTCCTCTTCGCCGCCGAACGCCGCCGCGCCATGCTCGAGGCCAAAGGGTATCGCACCTGGACGAGTGCTTACGGTACACCCCTCTTCGCCAAGCTCCTCCACTTTGACGCCCACTCCGCCTGCTTTCGCGACGAGGCTGGCGCCGAACGCCAGGTCAGCCTGAAGCAACTTTCGCTGCCTGATCGCGAGGTCATCACGCGCAAACGGCTCGGAAAACCAATGCCCGAGGTCGCCCCGGCGGCATCCGGGTCAACGACGTTGCGCTGACGATGAACCGTTCCGCCGATCGCGCCGGGATTATTCGCCTGCCGGATCGACGGTGATCACCACGCGAGCATAGCGGGTGAGCGGCGGATCCCCATCGTCCGTGACGGTCAAAATGACGTGGACCGTTCGAGGGGCCGGCACCGGGGGGGCGACCAGCGAGGCTTGGGCGGCGCGGTCATTTTCGATGTGGAGGGGGAGCCCATCGTAAGAACCGGGTTCCAGGTAATGGCGCCAATGAAAAGCCAGAGCCTCACCATCCGGGTCCGAAGAAGAGGAGGCATCGAGTGCGATTCGTTGGCCTGGGCGGACGGTCGGGCGCAGGCTGCTGGTGACGGCAACGCGGGGCGGATGATTCGCGTTGGCAAAGTCGTTCACGCACCAATCGAGGCGGGCGCGGAAGTCGTTTTGGATGTGAGCGACCCACGGGAGCAGGGTGTTGTCGCGATGAGCGCGACGACCAATGGTGTCGCGGAGATTCGGCCAGTAATAAGGTCGGGATCCAGCGTCCTGTTGCGGGCCGAACCGGCCGGCCCATGACCCCCAGGTCGGCTGATCGGGTTCGTTGAGGCCATTGGGGATGAGATACAGGAATTCCGGGGTGTCGCCCTCCTTTTGAGCGAGGTGAGTATTGGTGGGGTAGAGGGCGGCGAGCGGGCCATGACCGCTGAGCAGATCGCGTTTGAGGTCGAAGCCGCCGGCGGTGGCGGTGAGCGGCCCGAACCGGTGATACCATCGCCCGCCATCCATGTCGGGAAACTTGGTGTACACCCACAGTTTCCACGGTGGCTCCTGCTTGATGGTGTGCTCACCGAAGAGATCGTCGGAACACAGGCGGAGCTTGTCTTTGAAGCGGGCATAACTATCGGGCCCACGGTCGCGCAGGACGCGATCGAGCGCGCGCTTCAGGCTGCTGGTCGTCCCGTCGTTGGTCCCCCAATTGCTGAACCAGATCGGGCGCGGGTCGTCGCGATCGACCGCCTCGATGATGAGCCGCACGCCGTCATCGCGGTCGTCGTACCCCTCCACGGTACGGGACTGCAGCGCCTCCGGGGGCGGAAAGGCGCCATGTTGAATGAGGCGCGGATGCACCTCAGCATACGCCCGCAGCAGGCGTTGGACGATGGCAAGACCGGTGGGTTCCGGATTGTGGTTTTCACCACGAAGCGTCTCCAGTCGGGAGCACAGGATGCCTTCGATGTCCCATTCATTGGCATACAGGAGAAATCGCACGAGCGATTGCTCGTCATCCGGGTCGCCGCCCGCGTCTGTCTCGACAATCAAGCGGCGCTTCGGCGCCGCATCCTCCGCCGCGTCGGCCGAAGGCGGCGCTTGGACCACGATGACGCACGCGAACGCCAAGGCGGCCCGCAGCGGTCGAAATGGGCCAGACACGGCGAAAGGGGCGGGCGAGGGCGCCTCAGGCCTGCTTTTTGAGCAGATCGCGGATCTCGGTGAGCAGCTTGATGTCCGCGGGGGTCTCGGGTGGCCCAGAAGCCGAGGCGTTCTTATCCATCAACGCCCGCAGTTTGTTCATCGGCTTCACGAAGACGACAAAAACGATCAACGCGAGCAGGAGGAAGTTAAAAACCCCGGTGCCCAAGCTGCTCAGACCCGCGATGATGGCATCAAGACTCCCTTTGCCGCTGATGAAGGTGACCACCGGCTCGATGATTCCTCGAACAATGCCATCGACCAGCTTGCCGAAGGCCGCGCCAATCACAACGCCCACAGCGAGATCAACCACATTCCCTTTGAGCGCAAATTGCTTGAATTCGCCGATGAGTTTCATAGTTCCAATTATGGAGAGGGTCTGACTCTGTCTAGCCGCCGCCTCACCGGCTGGCCAGGTTTTTTTCTCTTGTCTTGACCCAGGGCGAATTTTTGTCCGACCTTGGAGGCGGTCCTGCACTGAGAGTGGCGGGCTGTGGCCGCCATGACCGCGAGAACGTTCTCCCCTCGCTGGTGTTTGTGGATTTTGGATTTTTGATCTCGGACCTCCGACCCTACCGCGCGAACAAGCTAAACATGAGCAGTGCTTCGGAGACGGTTTCGCCGTTGACGGTGCAGCGGCCGCGGGCTTGACCGATGTTGCGGCGGTTTTTAATGATTTCGGCTTCGATGACGAGGGTGTCGCCCGGGACGACGGGTTTGCGGAACTTGACCTCATCTGCGGACATGAAGTAACCGATTTTGCCGGCGTTTTCCGGGATGCGGAGCATCAGGATGCTGGCGACCTGGGCCATGGCTTCGAGCTGGAGGACGCCGGGCATGACGGGGTGGCCGGGGAAGTGGCCTTGAAAGAATGGTTCGTTGATGGTGACCGATTTGACGGCGGTGCATTTGTTTTCGCCCTCGAACCCGATGACGCGATCGACCATGAGAAACGGGTAGCGGTGGGGGAGGATGCGCATGACCTCGTTGACGTCGAGCACCGACTCGCCCACCGGGAGATTCACCGGGGCGGGCACGAGCGCATCCAGCCGCCGGAAAGTTTCCGAAAGTCGCCGGGCCATCTCGGTATTCGGTCCGTGGCCTGGCTTGACGGCGATGACGTGCCCCAGGATGCGCTTGCCCGATAGCATCAAGTCGCCGATGAGGTCGAGGATCTTGTGGCGGGCGAGTTCCTCAGGAAACCGCAGCGGTTCTTTGGAGAGGATGGCATCCCCGCGCAGGACGATGGCGTTCTCGAGGCTGCCGCCCTTGATCAGTCCTTTCTCAAAAAGCGGCTGCACGTCTTCGTAATGCACGAACGTCCGCGCCGGCGCGATCTCCCGCTCGTAGGCTTCCGGCGTCACTTCCGTGCTGAAAAATTGCGTGAACTGAGGATGGCCGCCCGCCTGCGTCACCGAAACCCGAAACCGCTTGTCCGGCACAATGGTGATCAAGCTGCCGGTCTTCGTCTCCAAGTGAATGGGCTCCCGCACCTCGAAAACCCGCCGCAATACATCCTGCCTCACCACCCCCGCCTTCCGGATGCACTCGACGTACGGCCGCGCTGACCCATCCCCAATCGGCGGTTCGTTCGCGTCCATCTCAATCACCACATTGTCCACCCCCAGCCCCACCAGCGCGCTGATCACATGCTCCACCGTGTGCACCTTCACACTCCCCTGCGCCAACGTCGTCGCCCGCTCCACCGTCTGCACATTCTCCACCCGCGCCTCAATAAAGGGCTGATCCTCCAAATCCACCCGCCGAAATCGCAGCCCCGTGTTCGCCTCCGCAGGCCTCAACGTCAACGTCACCTTCTCCCCCGTATGCAACGAGGTGCCCGTCAAACTGGCTGGTTTGGCAATCGTGTGTTGAAAATCAATAACTTGTGACATTTTAAGGACAGGCATGGTGCCCCGGATGGCCGCGGCAGGCAAGAAAGATTGTTTTAAGAGTGTTGACAATTGCCATAAATACTATATTCTATGCAATTATCTTCACTTATCCTCGGCGTTGTTCAGCGTCGAAGAGAGGACTGCGGATGTGCGACATGAATGTGACGAGACTCATTTATATAGTTGGGATGCTGGCGCCGGCGCTGTCGGGCTGGGGGGCTGGGGTGTGGATTGATTCGTCTCAGGTGACGTTGAGCCGCACGGGGGCGACGGTGATCAATGCGCGGCTGCGGGCTTCGGCCGGTGGGGTGGACCAGCTGATGGCGGACGGGGGCCGGACGAATGCGACGAGTGGGCCGACGCTGGGGCACAACCTCGGCACGGTTGCGGCGATTTCTTCACGGGATTATGCCTTTACGCTCGAGCACCGGGTGGGGCAGGGGATGATTTTCCGGTTGGTGGACAGCCAGAGCACGCCCGAGACGTGGCTGCTCGCCTTTGGCAGCGGCTTCTCCCCGGCACTGCCGGTTGGCCCGACGACGAGAGTAGCGACGCAGGCGACGTTGGGTGGGATGACGCCGGCGGGGTTGCCGAATTTTAACTCACTCCGTTTGGAGGTGCGAGCCAGTGTGGCGCATGCGCCGCCGCCAGAGGAGTCGGCGAGTGTGAGCGGATTGTATTTTTCCAGCCCCACGTTGACATTGCAGGACGGGGCATTGGACCCGATGGCAACGACCCCGACGACTGCGGGGCAGACGAGCGGGGAGGTGGTGAACCGTGTGCCGATCAGGGCGGCAGCAGGATTTGGTTACCAGCGGTTGGTTTCCGACGAACCACTGAACTTCCACGATTGGACCCTCGGCGGCGTGGTCCACCTCCAGCGAAGCGGAACGGGAAACGGGGAAACCGTGCGTATGGTGATTTACGGCCAGCAAGTGACCGCCACCTTCCCTCCCTTGACTCCTGCGCCCGAACCAACATCCGCCATGCTCTTGCTCCTCGGCGGCGCTCTCGCTCTCCGGCGTAGGCGTGGGGAGGTGGAAAGTTGGCGGTCGGAGGGGTGCGGAGGTCCGACATGAATGTGACGCGACTCATTTATTTGGTAGGAATGCTGGCGCCGACGCTCTCGGGCTGGGGTGCTGGGGTGTGGATTGATTCGTCGCAGGTGACGTTGAGCAGCGCGGGGGCGACGGTGATCAATGCGCGGCTGCGGGCGTCGGCCGGTGGGACGGACCAGATGATGGCGGACGGAGGCGGGACGAATGCGACGAGTGGGCCGACGCTGGGGCACAACCTCGGCACGGTTGCGACGATTTCTTCGCGGAACTATGCGTTTACCCTGGAGCACCGGGTGGGGCAGGGGATGATTTTCCGGTTGGTGGACAACCAGTTCACGCCCCAGACGTGGTTGCTCGCCTATGGCAGTGGCTTTTCCCCGGCTCTGCCGGTTGGCCCGACGACGACGGTATCGACGCAGGCGACGTTGGGTGGGGTGTCGCCGGCGGGGTTGCCGAATTTTAACTCACTCCGTTTGGAGGTGCAGGCCAGTGCGGCGCATCCGGCGGCGCCGGCGGAGTCGGCGAGTGTGAGCGGATTGTCTTTTTCCAGCCCCACGCTGACGTTGCAGGACGGGGCATTGGACCCGATGGCAACGACCCCGACGACTGCCGGGCAGACAAGCGGGGAGGTGGTCGGCGGGGTGCCGATCACGGTGGCAGCAGGATTTGGTTACCAGCGGTTGGTTTCCGACGAACCCCTGAACGCCCACGATTGGAGACTCGGCGGAGTCGTCCGCATCCAGCGAAGCGGAGGGGGAGACGGGGAAACCGTGCGCATGGTGATTTACGGCCAGCAAGTGACCGCCACCTTCCCTCCTTTGACTCCTGCGCCCGAACCAACATCCGCCATGCTCTTGCTCCTGGGCGGCGCTCTCGCGTTCCGGCGGCGGCGTGGGGAGGTGTAGAGTCGGAGGTCGGAGGTCTGGGAATCATACCCCGTTGATTTCGATTCCGCGGCAGTCCCACGGAGAGCTTTCGGTTGGGTGCCGTCTTGAGATGGCGCGTGAAGCCCTCGGGTTGGAAGTGCCGGCCGCGCGGGCCGGAATCGATGGCCGAGGCGCGAATCACTGAGAGCAATGATATTCGCACGCGGCTTCGCCCCACCTTGTCGATTCCGCTCTTTTCGGCGGTACAACCAACGATTTTTGGTTGGTGTACCGGATTTGTCCGGAGCGCGGATCAGTCAGCAACAATGCATTCCAACGACTTGCGCTGACCATCGCGAGGGAAAAGGCCGACCTCCGACTGCCGACGCCCCATCAACGAGTCGTTTGACAGCGGCGGGAGATGGTCGCAACCACCGGGATGGGGTTGTGGCGGCCGATGGCATTTGTGCCGGATTTTCGCGTGGTCGCGGAGTCGGCGGACTGGATTGTGGTCGACAAGCCGTCACCGTTGCAGGTGCATCCGGCGAAGCCGCAGAGTCCGCCGACGCTTTTGGATGGGCTCGAGCGACTGCTGGCGTACGAGCTGGCGAACGGGGCGCGTCTGTCGATCATCAATCGTCTGGATCGGGAGACGAGCGGTCTGGTGTTGGTGGCCAAAAACCGTGAGACGGCGCGCATTTTCGGAAAAGCGATGATGCGTCGGCAAGTCGAGAAGCGGTATCTGGCTTTGGTGCGCGGATGGCCCGAGCACGAGATGTTTGTCATCGACGCGCCGCTGCGACGGCGGGGAGAATTCGATCCGGGCACGCCGGTGTACTTGATGCAGGCCGTGCATGGCGAGGGAGCGGCGAGCCGGACCGAATGTGTCGTGCGTCGACGATTTCGTCGATTGGGAGCAGGGGGAGGGGAGGCGTTTTTCGCGCTGGTCGAGGCCCGGCCGATGACGGGTCGGATGCACCAGATTCGGGTGCATTTGGCTCATGCGGGTCATCCGGTGGTCGGGGACAAGTTGTACGGTCCGGACGGGGGCGCCGCGTACCTTCGGTTTATCGAAACAGGTTGGACGCCCGATCTGGATGACGCGCTCCTCCTGTCACGGCATGCCCTGCATTCGAGTTTTTTTGCACTTGAAACCGAGGTCTGGGGGCGGTTGGAGTTCGAGTCGCCGCTCCCGGCGGAGTTGGCCGAGTGGACTGGGAGTGAGCCCAAGCAGCCGGCTGCGTAAAAGTCCAGGGGGCCGACACATCAACCCAAGGCATCCGGTTGGTGTACCGGGTTTACCCGGAGCGGGGAGCTATTCCGCACCCGAACTCTTCACGGCGGTTGCCAATGGCGCGGCTCGTGCCACGTATGGGGGAATTCGCGGGTCCCCAAGCGATTGCCTCGGGGTCGTTGCTTTGACCGACTCCCAGTCTGCCTCATGTCATTTTGGATCGCACTCCTCATTCCGGTCATCCTCGCCTACATCGTCGGGGCGACTCCCTTTGGCTGGATGGCGGGGCGATTGCGCGGAGTCGATTTGCGACAGCACGGCAGCGGCAACATCGGCGCGACCAACACCGTGCGCGTCTTGGGCAAGTCATGGGGGTTGCCGGTGTTCGCCCTCGACGTCCTTAAAGGTTGGTTGCCGGTGACCGGGGCGGCGTGGTGGACGACCCACCAACCGGTCTTGGCCTCCCATCTATTGGCGACTCAGATGGTGCCGGTTCTGGCCGGCATGGGCGCAGTGATGGGTCACACGTTTACTTTTTGGCTGGGATTCAAAGGCGGCAAAGGAGTGGCGACGAGTGCCGGGGTAATGTTGGGACTGGCGCCGGCGGCACTGGGACTGGCGCTTCTCGTCTGGGCCGTGGCCATGAAAGTCTGCCGTTATGTCTCCCTGTCTTCGATCCTGGCCGCCTGGGCGCTGCTCGTGGCTCTGGCCGCTGACGTGTGGAGGACCGGGAAACTCAATGGCCCGCTCTTGGCGCTTTCACTGCTCGTCGCCGTGCTCGTCACCGTGCGGCATCGCGCCAACCTTGCCCGCATCGCAGCGGGCACGGAACCCAAAGCGGGTGCCCGCAAGCCCCAGCCACCCTCTGTTTCATGAAAACCATCGGCATCATCGGCAGTGGCAGTTGGGGGACCGCCCTCGGTATTCTGCTCTCCGGAAACGCGACTTGCGTGCGCCTCTGGGGCCGCGAGCCGGAGGTTGCCGCTGCCGTCAACCAACGCCGCGAAAACCCCCGCTACCTGCCTGGCCTCCCGCTTCCACCGAACCTCCAAGCCACCACCACGCTCGACGACCTGCTCGATTGCGACGCCATCCTCCTCGTTGTTCCATCGCGCGCGCTGCGTGACGTCTGTGCCCAGCTGGCCGAGCGGCCTTTTTCCACCGCTGTGCCGTGGGTGAGCTGCATCAAGGGAATCGAGAACGGCACGGGCCTCCGCATGTCCCAGATCCTCAGCGAAGCGCTGCCGGGCCATCCGGTCGCCGTGCTCTCCGGCCCGAATCACGCCGAGGAAATCGCCCGCCGTCTGCCGGCCGCCGCGGTCATCGGCTGCGAAGACCCGGCCCTCGGCCGGCGCCTCCAGGAACTCGTCACGCTTCCCTGGTTTCGCGCCTACACCAGCGAGGACTTGGTCGGCATCGAGTGGGGTGCCGCTGTTAAGAATGTCTTTGCCATCGCCAGCGGACTGTCGGCCGGACTCGAACTCGGCGACAACGCCCGCGCCGCCTTGGTGACGCGCGGCCTGGCCGAAATGATCCGGCTCGGCACTGCCATGGGAGGACGACCCGAGACATTCCAAGGGTTGAGCGGCGTCGGCGACCTCGTCGTCACCTGTTACAGCCATCACAGCCGGAACAACCGTGTCGGCCTCGCCCTCGGCCGGGGCCAGTCGCTCCCCGATGTCCTCGCCGGCCTGACCATGGTCGCCGAAGGCGTGCCGAATACCGAATCCATTTTCCACGCGGCCCGCCGCGTCGGGGTGCGCACGCCCATTATCGACACGGTCTACGCCGTGCTCTACCAGAACCTCGACCCCCGCGAAGGCCTGCGTGCGCTGTTCGCCCGCGATCCGCGGCCCGAGGCCGAATAAGCCTCCCGAGGATGACCCCACTACCGCACCGCCCGGTGTTTGCCCATGGCGGTGGCGGTTTTGATCGGGGCGTCGTACCGCGCGATGATTTGGGGCCAGTTGTGTTCTTCGCACACGTAGCGCATGCCGTTGAGCATCACATCCGCTCGCAACTCGGGTTCTTTGAGGATCCGACGCGCCCGGCGCAGCGCCATCCGGAACTTCCGGTGGCAGTCGCCGATCACCCACTTCTCCTGATGGTTGAGCGGATCGCCATTCACCTGACGGCCCATCGCCTCGCGATACAACGGCACATTCATCCACGTCATTTTCACCCCGACTTGACCATACCCATGCACGGCTTCCTTCGGCGCGTCGGCGTCCTCCAGAATGTCGATTTCCGGGTCGGAAACGGTTGAGCGCAGTCCGTCGACCCCGTGCACGACCGGGATGCAGCCGAGTTTCATCGCCTCGAGCTGGGCCAGGCCGAACGGCTCGTACAGGCTGGGCATGAGGAAAAAGTCGCTGCCGGAATAAATCCGAATCACGGCGTCCCGGTTGATGAACTTGTCCTTGGCGTACAGGACCGGGCTCAGATCCGGGCGGCCCTTGATGTTTTCAAGGAACTCGCGGACCCGGGGGTCATTGTTGCTGTTGCTGCCGGCCAGGATCCACTGGGCGGATGGATGCCGCTGAAGGTACCCGAGCACCTCGTCCATGACCAAATAAAAGCCCTTCTGCAGAGGATCGAACCGGCCGACCCAGGCACACAAAATGGCATTCGGGTTTTCCGCCAGCCCCAACTCCCGCTGCAGCGCGCGCTTGTTGGCGCGCTTGAATTCGAGCAGAGCCGCGGTCATCCGGGTGGCGGGGGTGCCGGCGGGTGGAAGGTGCAGCATTTGGTAACCGTCGCTTTGAAGCGCGGGCGCTCCGATCGGGTCGTAGTCCGACGAGATCGCGTGATGCATGTCGTACAACTTCCCCTGGTTGATCTTCTCCGAGAGGTTCTTGAGGAGAAGGTCGAACGTGTCCCGTTGAAAGAGCGAATGGACGTAATTCTGATTGGCGATGACGACATGGGCGTCGTAAACGGCGGCTTCCAGCGGGGAATAATTCCCGTAGTTGTTGGCCAGCGGCGTTCCCGCGAGGCCGAGCGCGGCACGGGCGTGCTCCGGGTGGCGCTGCTCGTCATACGTGTTGTGCAGCATGAAGATCTTGCCGACCGCATAACTCGGCGGCAGCAGCCCGAGGCACGGACCGGTCAGCCAGTCGTGCACCATGACGAAATCGCAGTCGCCGGAAAATGTGGCCAGTGACCCGCGGTGCGGCCCGCCGCCATTGAGGCGCGGGGCGAAAGTGGCCGCCGCCCGGTTGAAGAGCATGGCCGCGCGAAACAACGGGTCGTCGCCCAGCCGCTCCTCGTGATTTCCCCGGAAATACAAGTGGGGAAAGGCTCCGAAAAACTGGTCATGCGCCACGGCATAAACCCACGTCCCCGTCGATTCCTCGAACTTCTGCAACAGTCGAAATTCGACCCACCGCGGCATCCCGGGCCACTCGAGTGGCAACTCGGCCCGTTCGCCCGAATCCTCCCAGCCGCCCTCAGCCAGAATCGGCCGCAGACCGGGCACGATCACCCGCACGTCCGCCCCCAATACCGCGTTCAGCTGCGCCGGAATGGTCTTCGATACCTCCCCCAAGCCGCCCGCCTTGGCCGGATCGCGCTCGATCGTGATCCACAATCCACGCCATGACTCCCCCTTCTTTGGTCCTGTGAGGACTGACCTTGCGGAACCAATCGTGGTGAGCGACGCCTCGGCCAGCTTCTTGCGTCGCCTCGTCGAGGAAGCGCCAGCGGCCGAGGATTTTGATTCAGCAAGGGCAGACATCCCAGACACACCGTAGCATAAAGTGGCGTCCGTGTCGTCCGACGATGAAATAAACCCCCGAAAATTTCACTTTCGAACGACACGGACTGATCAGGTATCAGCGAGTCGCATGCCAAGACCCTCCGGAAAATCGTGAAATTTTCTCCGGATTCATACCCCAATCACACCACCACATCCCTCCCCGAACCAAGAACCAAAAACCAAGAACCAAAAACCAAGAACCAAGAACGAAGCACGAAGCACGAAGAACAAAGCACGAAGAACCAAGAACCAGATTGCCCCGGCGCCGCCATGCTCTAAGAACCCGGGATGCGCATTCTTTCAGGGATTCAGCCGACGGGGCGCCCGCATTTGGGGAATTATTTTGGCATGATGGAGCCGGCGATCGCCCTCCAGCATGAGGGCGAGGCGTTTTATTTTATCGCCGATTACCATGCCCTCACCACCATCCACGACCCCGCCGTCCTGCGGGACCATTGCCGCGAACTGGCCATCGATTTCCTCGCGTGTGGGCTCGACCCGGCGAAGGCGACGTTTTTTCGCCAAAGCGACGTCCCGGAGGTCACGGAGCTGACCTGGCTGCTCAGTTGCGTGACGCCGGTCCCGATGCTCGAGAATGCGCATTCGTTCAAGGACAAGACGGCGCGCGGGTTCATCCCGAATGCCGGCCTGTTCGCCTACCCCATCCTCATGGCCGCCGACATCCTCATTTATGACAGCGATGTCGTGCCCGTCGGGCAGGACCAAAAACAGCACCTCGAGATGACCCGCGACATTGCGGCCAAATTCAACCACCGCTACGGCGCCGACCTTCTGACAATTCCCAAGCCCATGATCCGCGAGTCCGCCGCCGTCGTCCCCGGCCTCGACGGCCAGAAGATGAGCAAGAGTTACAACAATGCCATCCTCGTATTCGACGACGAAAAGACGTTCCGGAGAAAACTCATGGGGCTCAAGACCGACTCCACCGGAGTGGCCGAACCCAAAGATCCCACCACCTCCAGCATCGTCCAGATGTACAAGCTGGTCGCCTCTCCGTCCGAGGTCGCCGCCATGGAGGAAAGTTTTCGCGCCGGCGGCCAGGGGTACGGCCACTACAAACAACAGCTCTTCGACGCCCTCTGGGAACAGTTCCGGCCAGCCCGAGAACGCCGCCACGAACTCGCCGCCGACCCCGCTCAAGTCGACTCCGTACTCGCCGCCGGCGCCGCCCAAGCCCGCCCCCTCGCCCAAGCCGTCATCCGCCGCGTCCGCGAGGCTTGCGGGCTGTAGGATGTCAACGCCCGATCCACGCTTCGCGCAGACGTTCCCCCATGCCCCCGCCCGCCTGAAAGGCGGTACACCAACCCAAGGATTCCGGTTGGTGTACCGGGTTTACGCGGGGCGCGGAGCGGTGAGCCAATGCCATTTTCGCAACATCGGGATTCTCCCGGCGTTGGGAATGCCAGGGGCATCAGGTCACGGCAAGGTCACGGCTCGGTAATGATAGCTGGTCTGGCCTTCGGGAATGTTGATTTCGACCAGTTGGGATGTGCCGGCGAGGGTAACGGTTCGGACCGCGGTCCATGAACCCGTGGCCATGGTGGGGGAGCCGTCAATGCGATACGAGCGGCCTGATTCGCCGCTGAGTTGGAACCGAAGCACTTCCGAACCAACGTTGTCGATGTACTCGACCGCTCCGAGCACGGAGGGGGCGGGGGTGGACGGGGAGTACGTGATGTTGATGGCGAGGAGGCCGTTGTTGGTATCCAGCGCGAAGATGCGGTTGCCGCCGAAATCGACGGCACCGGTGCCGTTGCTATTGGTGTTGTCGGTCGGGAAGAATTCCAAGTCGAGCAGGCCGCCTGGTTGACCGATCAAGGTGGTGTCATAAAGGCGGAGGTTGTTGGGGTTTTCGCCGATGTGCACGGCACCGAGCAGGTTACGCGCTGGATGAATGCCGATCGGGCCGACGCCGGCCGGGAACTGGGCACCGGTGAAGATTTGTTCGATGGCGGTTTCCCGGGTTGTGGGGTTGAACGAGACGTGGAGGAGGCGGCCGCCGCTGGTCTTGGCCCAGACGGTGTTGCCTGCGCCGAAGTCGCATTGGAAAAATGCGGTGGCGCCGGCATCGGGCACTTCGTAGGCAAACGCCTCAAAATTAAGGCCGTCGACGGTGGTGAAAAGGGCGAACTTCGGTTGATTGCGAGCGCCGACGAGGAATTGAGTGCTCACGCCCGACCCGCGCACTTTGAATTGATCGCCGCAACGGTCGCTGGCAAAGACGTCCCCGGCACCGAAGGCGATCTTCGGCACAGTCGCCGGATCGTCGTTTTCCCAGCGGTAGACAGTGAAAGCGCCGACGGTGTTGCCCTCGGCCAGATTGGCGGCGTAGACGACGCCGGCGTCGTCGCAATCGATCATGTTGAGCGGGAACGTGCCGCCGGTGACCAGGGGGTTTTCGGACTCGTCGGTCAGGCGGAGGAGGCGCGGGATATCGCCATTGGGGATTTCGGCGCCGGTCGCGGCGTCGAGCACGATGATGTGTGGCGGCGGCGGCAGACTGGCCACCGATGAGCGGTTGACCAAAAGCAGGTGGTTATTGGCGGGGTTGTAGGTCAGGCCACGCTGGGTGTTGTTGGTGTCGATGTACGGCCGTTGTCCGACTGGGATTCTCCAGGCGGGCGTCATGACGGGGGTGTCGGGGCGAGGGAGGACGCTCAAGGTGGCGGTCTCGCTGGTCACGTTGCCGGCGACATTGCTGACGCGCACGGTGAAGACGGTGCCGGAATCACTTTCGACCACCGGATCGAGGATATACGTGCTCCCTGTGGCGTTGGCGATCGGAGCGTCGTCCCGAAACCACTGGTAGTTCAGCGGCGTGGTGCCGGTCGCCGTTACGGAAAAGGTGGCCTTCCATCCTGAAAGTACCGTCGTGTTGGCTGGCTGGCCGGAGGGCGGGCCGGTCGTGATTTCCGGTGGCAACTGGGCGGGCACGATATCGAAAGCGATGACCCCGTTGTTGACTTGGAGCGCGTAGAATCGGTTGAATTCGGGGATTCCATTTTCGCCCGGCGTCTGGTCGGGCCGGGCGACGAACACATCGGCGGCGGCGATGCCATTGGGATTGGCGTTGGTGGTGTAAAACGGCCGCTGGGAAATCAGCGTGGGAGCGGCGGGGTTGGCAATTTCAAACAGGTAGGCCGAACCTCCCGGAGCCGCCATGACCGTCCCCAGCATGGTGGCATTGGAGTCGGTGGCCAACGTGGTGATGCCGGCCGGCAGGGGAGGTGGATTCGTCCCACCGTTGTACGGTGTGGTCGCGACAACGGCCCACGTGTCGGGCCTGATGCTGACACGGAAGAGCGTGCTGGCCGTGGCCTTGGCGAAGACTGTGAGCAGCGTGATGGCTTCCACGGCGGGCGTGCCGGGGTCGTCATACCCCGGGATGTCCGGTCCAAAGGCAACCCCCAGATGATCGCCCCCGGGATAAGGGACGACATGTGGCGTGAAATTGATCCCGTCTTGGGTATCCAGCACACAGAGCGCGGATGGATTCCGCGATCCTGTCACGGTTTTCGTATTCACGCCGGCTCCCTTGACGTCGAAGCTGTCTCCCCACCGCTGATTGTTAGCGCCTGCGGCAGGATCACCTTCCCAGGCCAGCGTGGCCACAACCGGCTCAAACCCATCCGGCAAGGGATCAGGATTCGGATTGCTGTCGTTTTCCCACCGCCAAATCCGGAAAGTCACCGGCGCCACCGCCGCGCCGCCTGAAATATTTGCGGCATACACCACCCCGTCGTCGGCGACCTTGACGTGTACCATGCTCAGCAGCCCGCCGGAGACGAGCCCAGACCGGTCGAGCGTGTGGAGCTCGTTGCCGTCGGAATCGTGCACCCGGATATTCTGGTTTATGTCGGCGATGAGCACGTTGCCAGTGACCGGATTCGCGGCCACACCCCGCACGTTGTTTCCCGTCGTCATCCAACTCGCAGTGGTTTGAGGAAATGGCGGCGGCTCCGAAATCGACGTGCCGTTGGGGAAGATGGCCCAGGCCGGTCGCACGGTCTTGGCGTGCGTGGAAGCCAGGGTGGCAAGAATGACCACAAGCGCCGAGGGAATCCAACAGGTGTTCATAATTGAGAGCCAATAAGGGGTCCGTAGCCGGGTTGGGAGCATCGCCAGCAGAATCACTCTGTCAGATCCAATACGCGACGTCTGCCCCGAATGTCGTATGGATCAACCCTTAAAGGATCCGCACCGGTGTCCCCCTGTGCACCCACTCATAAAAGAAGCGCGCGGGATTTCCCTCTGTCAACGGCAGACGAATGCATCCATGGGAAGCCGGATAATCAGGCACACTGGTAAACCCATGCACAAAGACATGTCCGTGAATCTGCACGCTCCAGGGCATCGGGGCATTGTGGTATCGGCTGGAGTAGTGCATGCGGGCACGATACGGCCCGGCTCGAAACTGGCCGGCCGGGGTGCTGCCGTGTTTGCCGGAGCTGATGCGCGTCTGGAGCACGAGGCGGTTGCCTTGCCATGCGGTCAGCCGCTGCCGACCGCGGTCGATTTCGACCCGCTGAGCGCCGGCCGCCAGGCTGAAATCGAACCACGTCCGGCGAACGACCGCGCTCCGCCCGTCCGGCGATGCGGCCACTGTGGCTCCCCATGATTCGAGATCGCGGAGACTAGCCAATGGGCGGCCATCGACCAGCGTGCGCAGCCCGTCGGGCGCCACCGATCGTCCATTCACCGACTGGACGCGTCCCGACTCGTCCCGGACCACGGGCCACCGCAATTGTGGCGCCGCCTCGTCGAGCGGCACGTAGAGCCGACCCGGTTCGGCATGAAATGTGATGGCGTCCAGAGGCGGCTCTTTGCCGCCCCAGGCCAGCGGGCTCACGATGAGGCAAGCCCAAAGCCACATCAAGGCGGCGAAACGGGAGTTTGACGTCGTCAGTGCGCGAAACATCGTGCCATGCTGGCATTGGTCGGCGCCACTGCAACCACCCGGGCGGCGGCGAGCCCGCGGCAGCCAGCGCTTGCCAATCGCCCGGGGCGGCTTATCGCCCAGCCATGGTGCCTTGTCGTCTGGCTCAGGAGCAGGATGCGATTGCTTTCGGCCGCCACGTGGCTGGCCGGCTCGTTCCAGGCTCCGTGGTCGCGTTGGTGGGTGGCCTGGGCGCTGGGAAAACCCACGTCGCCAAGGGCATTGCCGCCGCCCTGGGGTATCCGGGCGAAGTGACCAGTCCGACGTTTACTCTGGTCCACGAATACGTCGATCCCTCCATGGCCTGCCCAATGTATCACTTTGATTTTTACCGCCTGCGCACACCGGACGAAGTGCTCGGACTGGGTTGGGACGAATATCTCGAGGCGGGCGGCATCTGCGTGGTCGAGTGGGCTGATCTGTTTCCCGACTTGCTTCCGCCCGATGCCCAATGGTGGCGGCTGAGCTTCGCCGAGGACGGGTCTCGTCGAGCCGAAGCCATCGCCTCGCCGCCGGCCCAGTCCGCGCCTCCCGCCGTTTCCACCGATCCCTCCTCGGCCCCATGACCATCCTGGCCCTGGAAACGTCCACGCCTCACGCCAGCCTGGCCGTCTTCCGGGGAGGGGAAATCATTCGCGAATGGGCGTTCCAATCCGACCGCGCCCACAATGCCCGACTCTTCGAACCGCTGGCGGATGCTCTCGACCTCGCCAATCCCGATCTGCTCGCGGTCGGAACCGGCCCCGGGAGCTACTCGGGCATCCGCGTCGCCATCGCCGCCGCCCTGGGCGTCGCGCTCGCGCGCCGCCTGCCGCTCGTTGGCTGGCCGTCCCTCACCGCCTTCGACATCCCCGACGATGGCTTTATCATCGGAGATGCCCGCCGCGGCGGATGGTTCATCGCACCCGTCGCCAACGCCCGCCTTGCCGCCCCTCCGGAAATCGTCACGCGCGAAGCATTGGTCACGCGCACTGCCCACTCCCGCCTCTGGACGCTCGACGCCTCCCCACCCCTGGCCTCAGCCGTCCCCGTCGTTCCCACCGCCGCCTGGCTCGCGCGCCGAGTCGCCGCATTGAGCGAAACCGAGCGCACTGCCCTGGCCTCCGTCACGCCAGAACCTCTCTACCTCCGCGCTCCATTCATTACCACCCCAGCGACCCATTGCCGACTCATGCGGCTACCGTGCCTGAGGGCCACCGAGACGTGCGTCGAGAGGTGTTTGCCGCCATTCCGGGCAGGCCG